>JBBQKZ010000085.1:0-15709 GCA_038327405.1 Burkholderiales bacterium
GCACCTTCCGAGTTCTCGATCACCTTGGTGGTGTTGCCTTCCATGATGGACACGCACGAGTTGGTGGTGCCCAGGTCAATGCCGATGATTCGTCCCATGTTGTGACTCCGTCTAGAAAAAAGATTGTTGAAAACGATGTGAATGAGGTGTGGATAAGTCGGGCTCTTTTCAAGAGCGCCGCCGCACCAAAAACTTTATTTGGGCGCTGTCACGGTCACCAGGGCCGGGCGCAGCACGCGGTCGGCGATGGAGTAGCCCTTTTGCAGGACGCTCACCACGGTGTTGGACTCCTGGTCGGCTGGCACCATGCTGATGGCCTGGTGCTGGTGCGGGTCGAACTTCGTCGAACTCGCCGGGTTGATCTCCAGCACGCGGTGGCGCTCCAGGGCGCTTTTGAGTTGCTTGAGGGTTGCCTCGGAGCCTTCGCGCAACTGTTCGCGCGTGGCCTCGGTGATGGCCAGGCCGGCTTCCAGGCTGTCGGCCACCGGCAGCAGGCTCTCGGCAAAACTTTCCACCGCGAACTTGCGCGACTTGCTGATTTCTTCCTCGGCGCGGCGGCGGGTGTTTTCGGCCTCGGCCTTGGCGCGCAGGAACTGCTCGGCCAGATCGGCGTTTTGCGCCTTGAGGGTGGCGACCTCGTGGCTCAGGGCGTTCATGGCCTCGGCCTCGGTCAGCGAGGCGGCCGCCATCGCCTCTTCGGGGCTCATGGGCGCACCGTTGTCCGGGGAGGCGTTGTCGGCGTGCTGGTTGTCTTGGCTCATGGCAATGAATGAAAAAGTTCGTGAAAAAGCTGGGCAACGATGCCCGCAGGAAGGCACATGGGGGCGATCAGCGAGGGTTCAAGGAGGCGACAGGCGTTTGGTGGGCCAGGGCCCACAATCGGCCCTCTTCCAACAGGCCCCCAACAGACGACTCAACAGGTTGAACCCATGAAACTCTTTCGCCATGGACCCGCAGGTGCCGAAAAACCCGGTCTGATCGATGCCAGCGGTACGCTGCGCGATCTCTCGGGCGTGGTGGCCGACATCCATCCGGCCACTCTGGGGCGTGATTCTATGGCCCGTCTGGCCGCGCTCGACCCGACCGGCCTGCCCGCCGTGCCGCCCGGCACGCGTTTCGGCCCTTGTGTGGGCGGCGTGGGCAACGTGATCGGCATTGGCCTGAACTACGCCGACCACGCGGCCGAAGCCGGACTGAAGGCGCCCGGCCAGCCCATCGTGTTCAACAAGCACAACGGCGCCATCTGCGGCCCCAACGACAACGTGTGGCTGCCACCGGGCGCGCAGAAGCTCGACTGGGAGGTGGAGCTGGGCATCGTGATCGGGCGGCGCGCCTTTCACGTGAGCGAAGACGAAGCGATGGATGTCGTTGCCGGCTTCTGCCTCGTCAACGATGTGTCCGAGCGCGCTTACCAGATGGAATACGAAGGCCAGTGGGCCAA
This sequence comes from Burkholderiales bacterium, assembly GCA_038327405.1. Taxonomy (GTDB): domain Bacteria; phylum Pseudomonadota; class Gammaproteobacteria; order Burkholderiales; family Burkholderiaceae_C; genus Hydrogenophaga. Next base: position 1,442 of record JBBQKZ010000085.1, read on the forward strand.
GGGCAAGAGCTACCCCACGCACTGCCCGATCGGTCCCTGGCTCGTCACGCCCGACGAACTGGGTGACCCGCAAGACGTGGACTTGTGGCTGGACGTGAACGGCGAGCGCCGCCAGACCGGCAACACCCGCACCATGATCTTCGGCGTGAAGGCCATCGTGAGCTACCTCAGCCGTTTCATGGCGCTGCAGCCCGGTGACGTGATTCCCACCGGCACGCCACCGGGCGTGGGCATGGGTCACAAGCCACCGATGTACCTGAAGGCGGGGGACGTGATGACGCTGGGTGCGCGCGGCCTGGGTGAACAGCGTCAGGTGGTGGTGGCGAGCACCGCCGGCTGATCAGGCGGCCGGCTGGTGCGGCGCGGCGCTGGCCGCCACCCGGGCCTGCTGGTGTGCCCACTTGCCCGCGAACTGTTGCACCTCGAGCAGGCGGCGCGCCAGATCGGCCCCCTGGGTCGTGAGGCGGTAGCCGTGGCCGCTGTGGTCCACCAGCCGCGCTGCGCGCAGTTCCTTGATGCGGGTGTTCAGGGTGTTGGGTGTCACACCGCCCACGCTGTCCTGCAGCAGGCGGAACGTCTGTGGGTGCCCGTCGGAGAGCGCCCAGATCACCCGCATGGCGTAGCGCGATTCCAGCAGGTCGAAGAGCTGGATCATGGCAGCGTTGTCTTTGGCACTCATGCGGATTCTCCTGGGGCCCTTGCACAAGCCCGAACAGGAACTATAGACACGAAGGCGGGGTGCTACCAGTTTGCTAGCTGCGTGCGGCGCATCAATGTGGCGCAAAGGCCGACGCTACGGACTTACCCGTATTGCCTTGAACGGCTTCAGCGGCGGTAGACCTTGCGCAGCAGGCCGGTGAGGGTCTGCAGTTCGGCTGCAGTGAGCGAGTGCGTGGCCTCCTGCTCCAGCTCGGTGGCTGTCTTCTGGGCCTGGACGTGCAGCCGCTGGCCCGCCAGGGTCAGGTGCAGGCCCTGGGCGCGTCGGTCCGTGGGGTGGGGCTGGCGTTCGATCAGACCACGCTTGTGCAGCGTCTTGACCATGCCCACCAGGTTGGGCGGCAGGATGTCCAGCGCGGCGCAGATCTGTCGCGAGGTCACGCCGGGGTTGTGCGCCACCACGGTGAGCACCGAAAAGTCCACCGGCCGCAGGTCGTACGGTGCCATGCGGCGCAGGAACAGCGCAATGACCGTGAGCGCGGCGCGCCGGGCGTTGTAGCCGAGCAGGGTCTCCAGGTACGAGGTGTCGACCTCGAGCGCATCACCCGGAGCGCTGCCGTTGGTGGTATCGCCCATAAGACCGTCGGCCGTGTCCTTCTTGCGTGGACCGCGGGGGCGGCGCATGGCGTTGGCGGTGGAGGTTTCGGGCATCGTCAGAGCATAGCCGGGGTGTGCTCGCCAGCCTTCAAGGTGGTGTTCATCATGCCCATGCGCATGTCGAACTCAGGCCACACCCAGCGCCAGAAAGCGGCGTGCGCCGTGGCATCCAAGTTGGGCGCAGCGGCCAGGCGGTCCCAGGCCCATGCCATGAGCAGCAGGGCCAGTGCGCGCAGGAAGTCGTCGGCCAGCCAGAACGGTTGATCGGGCGCCGAGTCCGGTTCGCTGATGCGCGGAACAAGCTGTTGGCGCACGAAGTCTGCGAAGGCTTGCAGCGCCTGCCGGGTGCGCTGGCTTTGCCCGGGCTCGGCCGCCAGGTCGGCGAGCAGGGTCTGAAGCGCCACAGCGCCGTCAGGCAGGATTTTTCGCACCAGCAGGTCGATCGCCTGGATCTCGTTCGTGCCCTCGTAGATCATGGCCACGCGCGCGTCGCGCACATGCTGCTCGATGCCCCATTCGCGCACATAACCGTGGCCACCCAAGACCTGCAGACAGGCGCTGGCACCGCTGAAGGCCTGCTCGGTCCAGGCCGACTTGAGCACCGGTGTGACCAGGCTGCACCAGCGCGAGGCGGCCTCCCGCCTCGCTGCGTCGGGGTGGTGCTTCTGGGTGTCGAGTTCGAGCGCGGTTCGATAGGCAATCACGCGACCGGCGTCTATCCAGGCGCGCTGGGTCTGCAGAATTCGCTGGATGGCAGGGTGCAGGGCGATCAAGTCAGCCTGGCCCGCCTTGCTCGTGCCTCCGGGTGCGCGCATCTGGCGTCGCTCCTGCGCGTAGGCGTTCGCCTTCTGCCACGCTGCATCGAGCAGGCCGATGCCCTGCAGGCCCACCAGCAGGCGCGCGGCGTTCATCATCACGAACATCGCGTTCAAGCCCTTGCCGGGCTCGCCCACGATGGACGCGGCGGCTTCGTCGAAACGCATCACGCAGGTGGGGCTGGCGTGGATGCCCATCTTTTCTTCGATGCGTTCGCAGTGCACCTGGCTGCGTTGGCCGTCCGCTTCGAATTTCGGCACCAAAAAAAGTGAAAGGCCTTTGGGCCCCGGTGGCGCATCGGGCAAGCGTGCCAACACCAGGTGCACGATGTTGTCGCTCAGGTCGTGCTCGCCGCCGGAGATGAAGATCTTGGTGCCGCTGAGTGCAAAGCGCCCGTCGGGCAGAGGCACGGCCTTGGTCTGCACCAGGCCCAGGTCGCTGCCGGCGTGGGGTTCGGTCAGGCACATCGTGGCCAGCCACTCGCCGCTGGCCAGCTTGGACAGGTATCGCGCCTTCAGCTCGTCGCTGCCGTGGTTGCGAATGCATTCGTAGGCGCCGTGCAGCAGGCCGGGCGCCATGGTCCAGCCGTGGTTGGCGGCGTTCAGCATTTCGTGCAGCACGGCCTCCACCACGGTGGGCAGGCCCTGGCCGCCGTCTTCCACCGCGCAGGCCAACGAGGGCCAGCCGGCTTGCCAGAAGGCCTGGTACGCGTCGCGAAACCCTGGCGGCATGGTGACTGCGCCCGCTTTGAACCGGGCGCCCACCGCATCGCCGCCCTGGTTCAGCGGAGCAACCACCTCGCCCACGAACTTGCCCGCTTCCCTCAGCACCTGCTGCAGCAGCGCGGCGTCAAATTCGGCGAAGGCGGGCAGAGCAGCAAGCTGTTCGCTCACCTTCATCGCGCCATCAAGAATGCGCAGGCTGGCTTCGGGCTGTGGCTGGTAGGCATTCATGCGCGCAGTTCCCGTTTTCAGGATTCGGCGGTGAAACCGATCTTCTTCACCAGCGGGCCCCAGAACTCGAAGTAGTACTGCATGCTCCTGGCCATGTCATCGGCACTGCCACCCACCGGCACCATGCCCGAGAGGGCCAGCGAGTCAATGACCGTCTTCTCCTTCAACGCGGCATTGATGGCCGTGTTTGCGCTGGCAATGATGGCCGCTGGTGTCTTGACCGGTGCGTAGAAGCCAAACCACTCTTCCACCACCAGGTCGGAGAACCCTTGTTCGGCAAAGGTGGGCACTTCGGGCACGAAGAGCGAGCGCGTCTTGCCCGAGGTGGCGATGATGCGCAGCTTGCCCGAGCGGTGGTTGGGCAAAAAGTCACCGTGCGGCGTGACCATGCTGGCGAGCTGGCCGCCGATCACGTCGGTGATGCCGGGGATTGAGCCACGGTACGGCACGTGTTTGAGATCGACACCGCTTTCCAGTCCGAGCAAGGCGCCGAGAAAGTGCGGCGTGGAGCCAGCTGCCGGCGAGCCGTAGTTGGCGTCTTTCGGGTTGGCCTTGGCCCAGGCCAGGTAGTCCTTCACCGACTTCACCGAGGCCGGCACCATCGGGCCTACCGCCAAACCGTGCGTGAGCATGGAGGCCATGCACACCGTCGCCAGGTCCTTGAATGGGTCGTAGCTCAGCTGCTTGTAGATGTGCGGGTAGATCGACATCATGGAATACGGCGTGAGCAGCAGTGTGGAGCCGTCGGGGGCCGCGTTCTTCACCGTTTCTACGGCAATGCGGCCCGCAGCGCCGGTCTTGTTTTCCACCACAGCGGCGTTCTTCGTGTAGGCGCTGCCGCCCAGCTTCTCACCGATGCGACGGCTGGTCACATCGGCGCTGCCGCCCGCGGGAAACCCGTTGACGATCTTGACCTGTTCCAGGTTCTGCGCGCGGGCGCTTTGCAGGCCGAGCGAGCCCAGCAAGGTGGTGGCGGCGGTGGCCTGGATGAAGTGGCGGCGTGTGCTCATGGGTGTCTCCTTCTGGGTGGTTGGGAAAGGGCTGCAAAAACAGGGATCAGGTGCAGAGTGCCTTGATGTCCCCGGGCACGGGAATGGCCTTGATGCGCTCGGGAGCTTCGGGCGGGTGGATCACGAAGGCACGCGTCTCGGTGCCCTCGCACAACACGTCGTCGCCACGTTTGACCACGTGCTTGTGCATGAACACCTTCTCGCGCCACTCGGTCACGCTGGTGTGGATCTGCAGGCGCTCGCCGTAGGTGGCGGGGCGCATGAACTTCGTGTGGATCTCCAGCAGTGGCGTGCCGACGATGCCGCGCGTCTTCACCAGTTCGCGCCAGGGCGGCACGCCGCACTTCATGAAAAAGTTCAGCGAAGAGGCGTCCATCCACTTCGAGAAGTTGGGGAAGAAAACGATGCCGGCTGGGTCGCAATCGCCGAACATCACGTCCACTTCATAAACGACAACTTTGCTCATCGGGGGGCCATCCTCAAAGCACCATCGAGGCGGATCACTTCGCCGTTGAGGTGCGTGTTGGTCACGATGTACGCCGCCAGCGAAGCGAACTCTTCGGGCTTGCCCAGGCGCGGCGGAAACGGGATGCTCGCCGCCAGGGAGGCCTGCACCGGCTCGGGCAGGGTGCGCATGAGCGGCGTGCTGAAGAGGCCCGGGGCGATGGTGCAGACGCGGATACCGTGCTGTGCCAGGTCGCGTGCCATCGGCAGCGTCATGCCCACGAGACCGCCCTTGGAGGCGCTGTAAGCCTGCTGGCCCACCTGGCCGTCAAACGCAGCCACGCTGGCGGTGAACACCATCACGCCACGCTCGCCGTCTTCCAGTGGTTCGAGCTGGGCGCAGGCTGCGGCAAACAGGCGGCTGGCGTTGTAGGTGCCGATCAGGTTGACCGTGACCACCTTGGCGAAGTCCTCCAGCGGCGCGGCCGAGCCGTCCTTGCCGACCACGCGTTTGGCGCTGCCGATGCCGGCGATGTTCATCAGGATGCGGGCCGGGCCATGGGCAGCCGTGGCAGCGTCCATCGCGGCCTGCAGGCTCTCGGTGTTGGTGATGTCGCAGTGGCAGGCGATGCCGTTGATCTCGCTGGCCACACGTTTGGCGTTGTCCAGGTTCACGTCAAGCACGGCGACCTTGGCGCCCAGGCGCGCGAGTTCGCGGGCGGTGGCTTCGCCGAGGCCTGAGCCACCGCCAGTGACGAGGGCGGCGTGTCCTTGAATGTTCATGCTGTTGTCCTACTTGTGTTTCAGGCGGATGGGTTTTCGATGAGCAGCGCCATGCCCTGGCCGCCGCCCACGCAGGCGCTGGCGATGCCCCAGCGTTGGCCGCTGCGCTGCAGTTCTCGCGCCAGCGTGAGCGTCAGGCGCACGCCGGTGGCGGCCAGCGGGTGGCCCAGTGCGATGGCGCCGCCGTTGACGTTGAGGCGGTCCAGGTCCATACCGAGTTCGCGCGCCACGGCCAAGGTCTGCGCGCCCTGGGCTTCGTTCACTTCGAAGCGGGCGATGTCGCTGAGCTTCAAACCCGTGCGCTCCAGCAGCAGGCGGATCGCTGGCGCCGGACCGATGCCCATGATCTCGGGCGGCACGCCCACGGCCGAGGCGGCCACCACACGGGCCAGCGGTTGTTTGCCGTTGGCTTTCGCGTAGGAGCCCGAAGCCACCACGCAAGCCGCCGCCGCGTCCACCAGCGCCGAGCTGTTGCCACCGGTCTGAACGCCGCCTTCAAACACCGCACGCAGCTTGGCCAGCACCTCCACCGGCGAGACGCGCGGGTGGGTATCGGTGGCCACTTCGGTGACCTTGCCCTGCAGCTTGATGCCGCGCGGCTTGTAGCCAGCGAGCTCGAACTTTTCGCTGATCACGGAGACGATCTCTCCAGCCAGAAAACCGCTCTCCTGCGCGGCCACGGCCTTGGTGAACGAGGCAGAGGCGAACGCGTCCACCTCTTCGCGCGTGATGCTGTACTTCGTCGCCAGGTTCTCGGCGGTCTGGATCATGTTGATGCCCGCTGCGGGGTCCTTCAACGCTTCCCACATGTAGTCCTTGAAGCCCACCGGCGCGCCCAGCTTGAAACCGGTGCGGTGGTCGAAGGCTGCGATCGGGTTGCGCGTCATGTTCTCGGTGCCAACCACCAGTGCGGCGTCGCACGCGCCGCCCTGGATGTGTTCACCCGCCTGGCGGAACAGCTCGAAGCCGGTGCCGCAGATGCGCTGCGCCATGATGGCCGGCACCTCCACCGGAAGGCCGGCGTACAGGCCGATGTGGCGAGGCAGGAAGAACTGGTCGAAGTCGCCGGGCGCCATGTTGCCCGCGATCACCGAGCCGATGTGTTCGCCCGGCACGCCGGCACGCGCCAGCGCCGCGCGGGCGGCCTTGATGCCGAGGTCGGTGGGCGAGATGTGGCCGAGCGCGCCACAGTAGTCAACCATGGGGGTGCGCACGCCAGCGAGCAGCCAGACGTCGTCGAAGGTGTTGAAAAATCCGCGGGTGGTCATGCTCTGTCTTGCTCAGGTTGAAGGATCGCGTGCAGGGTGCCGTCGTGCAGTCGGTCCACGGTTTCGGCGCGGTGGGCCAGCACGGCGCGCTGGTTGATCGAGCCCTTGTCGGTCACCTCGCCACGGTCGATGGTGGGTGGGTCGGCCAGCAGGCACAGGCGCGCGATGCGACTGGCGCTGCCGGTGGATGTTTTGGCGAGTTCGGTCACCACACGCTGGAAGTGCGCGAGCACCGGAGCGCTGTTGAGCACGTCGTGCATCGAGGCGTCGGCGGGCAAGCCACTGAGCGTGCGCACCAGCGGTGTGGGGAACACCATGGCGCCGACTTCCTTCATGTTCAGGCCGGTGATCACCACGTCCTGGATGTAGGGCGCGCCGGCCGCAATCACCTTGGCGCGCAGCGGGCCCACGCTCACAAAGGTGCCGGTGGCGAGCTTGAAGTCTTCGGCAATGCGGCCGTCGAACTTCAGGCCGAGGTGGATGTCGGTCTCGTCGATCCACTTCACCGCATCACCGGTCTTGAAGAAACCTTCTTCGTCGAAGGCCTCGGCCGTCTCGGCCGGCATGCGCCAGTAGCCCGGCGTGATGTTGGGGCCTCTGTAGCGCACCTCTGTCTTGCCGCCGGCGTCCACCAGCTTGAGTTCGAGCGCGGGCGTGGGCAGGCCGAGGTCGCCGGCTTTCACATTGGGGCTGGTCACAAAGATGCCGAAGGGGCCGGACTCGGTCATGCCCAGGCCGGTGCCCATGACGATGCGCTCGCCGATCTCGCTCTCCTGCACCTCGTGCAAGGCGTCCCACACCGGTTGCGCCAGCGCGGCGCCGGCGTAGAAGAACCTCTGCACGCGCGAGAGCAGGGTCTTGCGCAGCGCCTCGTCGGTCTTCATGGCGTTGGCGATCGCCTCGAAGCCGGTGGGCACGTTGAAGTACACCGTGGGCGCGATCTCGCGCAGGTTGCGCAGCGTCTCGCCCATCAGCGCCGGCGTGGGTTTGCCGTCGTCAATGAAGAGCGTGCCGCCATGAAACAGCACCATGCCCACGTTGTGGTTGCCGCCAAAGGTGTGGTTCCAGGGCAGCCAGTCCACCAGCACCAGCGGATCTTGCGCCAGCACCGGCATCGACTCCATCATCTGCTGCTGGTTGGCGCACCACATGCGCTGCGTGTTGATCACGGCCTTGGGCATCTTGGTCGAGCCCGAGGTGAAGAGGAACTTGACGATGGTGTCCGGCCCGGTGGCGGCCATGGCGGCGTCCACCGCCGGTGTGGGCTCGGTGGCCAGCAGTGATGCAAAGGACGTGGTCGCACGTCCAGGCACGGAGCCTTCGGTGGTGACCAGTTCCACGCCTTCGCCCAAGGTGGCGAGCATGGCGCGGCTGTAGCGGCTGGCATCGCTTGCGAACACCAGTCCCGGCGTGAGCGTCTTCACCACGTGGTGCAGCTTGTCGAAGTCCTGGCTCACCAGCGAGTAAGCGGGTGAGGTGGGGCAGTAGGCGATGCCGGCGTAGACACAGCCGAGCGCCAGCAGGGCGTGTTCGAGGTCGTTCTCGCTCAGGATCAACACCGGGCGCTCGGCCGAGAGGCCACGGTTCAGCAGGCCCTGGCCGATGCGGCGCGCGGCGTCGAGCGCCTGTGCAAACGTGATGTGGCGCCAGTCGCCGGTCGTGCCGTCGGCGTTCTTCGTGCGGCGCGCAAACAGGGTCTGGTCGGGGCGCGTCGTGGCCCAGTGCACCAGCCGGTCGGTGATGCGCTCGGGGAAGGGCGGCAGGTCCTGGTCGGCACGCAGGTAGTGCGTGCCCTGGGTGCCGTCGCGCAGGGTGGCGCGGGTGACACCGAAGGTGAGGGGGCGGTAGCGGGCCATGGTCGGGTTCTGGCTCATGGCGTTCAGTCCTTGCTGACTTTCGCAGCGCGGCCCTCGAGGAAAGCGCGCACGCGCGTCTTCGCTTCCGGGTCGCTCTGCGCGATGGCCGCCATCATGGCCTCCGTCAGGTAACCCTGATCGGCCGGTTGCTCGGCGATGCGCGGCAGCGCGTGCATCAGCGCGTAGTTGGTGAGTGGTGCGTTTTGTGCAATGCGCGCGGCCAGTTCCATGGCCTTCTCCAGCGCCGTGCCTTGCGGCACGAGGTACTGCGTGAGGCCCACGCGCTCGGCCTCTGGCGCTTTGTAGACGCGGCCGGTGAACATCATGTCGGCCATGCGCGCAGCGCCGATCAGGCGCGGAATGCGCACCGAGCCGCCACCGCCCACGAAGATGCCGCGCGAGCCTTCGGGCAGCGCGAAGAAGGCGGACTCGTCGGCCACGCGGATGTGGCAGGTGCTGGCCAGCTCCAGGCCGCCGCCCACCACCGCACCGTGCAGCGCGGCCACCACCGGCACCGGGCCGTACTGCACGCACTCCAGTGCGCTGTGCCACATGCGCGAGTGGTGCAGACCCTGGCCGGCGTCGCGTTCGCTGAGTTCGGACAGGTCGAGGCCGGCGCAGAAGTGGTCGCCGCTGCCGTGGATGACGGCGGCGCGCACGCCGTGCGGCATGGCCTGGAACATGTCGCGGATGGCCAGGATCAGGCCGTCGTTGAGCGCGTTGCGTTTGGCCGGGCGGTTGAGCGTGATGACGGCGATTTCAGATGAAGCGCCTTGCAGGCTCAGGCTGATGTCGGTGGAATGGATGGGCATGTCGGGGGTCGGCGTCGGCCGTCTCTTCTGGGGTTTTTGCGCTTGAATCGAGGGCTGATTATGGTTATAAACAATAACCAAAACAAGCCAAACCGGTCCGACCGACCCCCGTGTTTTCCCTAGGTCCGACCCACCACCGAGAGACAACCATGGACCACAAGAACCTCATCGCGATCGACATCCACACCCACGCCGAAGTGAGCTGTCGCAACCCCTTCGACAACTACGGCGAGGAGTACGACCGCGCCGCCGACAAGTTGTTCGGCAGCGATCGCCGGCCCACCATCGCCGAGACCGTTGCCTACTACCGCGAACGCAAGCTCGGCCTGGTGATGTTCACCGTGGACAGCGAGTCGCAGCTGGGCCGCCGGCGCATTCCGAACGAGGAGATCGCGCAGGCCGCGCGCGAGAACAGCGACATGATGATTGCCTTTGCCAGCATCGATCCGCACAAAGGCAAGATGGGTGCGCGTGAGGCCGAGCGTCTCATCAAGGAAGAAGGCATCAAGGGCTTCAAGTTCCACCCCACGGTGCAGGGCTACCACCCCTACGACAAGATGGCCTGGCCGATCTACGAGGTGATCAACGCACACAAGCTGCCCGCCATCTTTCACACCGGGCACAGCGGCATCGGCAGCGGCATGCGCTGCGGCGGTGGTCTGCGGCTGGAGTACAGCAACCCCATGCACCTGGACGATGTGGCGATCGATTTCCCCGACATGCAGATCGTCATGGCGCACCCGAGTTTTCCGTGGCAGGACGAGGCGCTGAGTGTGGCCACGCACAAGCCCAATGTGTGGATTGATCTCTCTGGCTGGAGCCCGAAGTACTTTCCCAAACAGCTGGTGCAGTACGCCAACACGCTGCTGAAAGACCGCATCCTCTTCGGCAGCGACTACCCGTTGATCACGCCCGAGCGCTGGATGAAGGACTTTGAAGTGGCCGGCTTCAAGCCCGAGGTGATGCCAGGCATCCTCAAAGGCAATGCAGTCAGGCTGCTCGGACTCGCATGAAGGCGTTCGCAACACTCGCCGACATCGAAGCGCTGGAGCAACGGCCGCTGGCCGAGGTTGCACCACACCGCACGCCGTACGAGCTGATCCGTGCCACGGCAGCGCGTTTCCCCGATCGCGAGGCCTTCACCTTTCTGCCCGACGCGGGTCTGGACACACCGCCGCAGCGGGTGACCTTCAGCGAACTGCTGACCCTCATCCACCGCGCGGCCAACGCGTTTCGCGCGCTCGGTGTGCACGAAGCCGACACCGTGGCCATGCTCGCGCCCAACACGACCGAGGCCCACGCCGTGCTGTGGGGGGCGCAGCTCGCAGGGCGTGTGTGCCCGATCAATTTTCTGCTGCAGCCCGACCACATCGCCGCGCTTTTGCAGGCCTCGGGCGCGAAGGTGCTGGTTGCGATGGGACCCAATGCGGAGCTCGCGGTGTGGCCCACGGCGCTGGCTGTTCAGGCATTGCACGCCACCACGCTGGTGCCCATCGCCGTGAACGAAGCGGTGCCCGGCACGCCTTCGCTGCAGGACCTGATGGCCGCACAGCCCGATGTCCTCAGCTTCGAGCCCGACCTGAACCCCGACCGCGTGGTCGCGTTGTTCCACACCGGCGGCACCACCGGCGCGCCCAAACTGGCGCAACACACCGCCGGCAACGAGGCGCACACGGCGTGGTTCGCGCACGCCTTCTACGACATGGACGAGACGGCGGTGGAGGTCAACGGCTTTCCGTTGTTTCACGTGGCCGGCGCCTTTGTGTACGGACTGGCGTTGCTGGCCATCGGCGCGCGCCAGGTGCTTCCCACGCTCAGCGGCATGCGCAACACCGGCTTTGTGAAGGCCTACTGGCAGTTCTGCGAACGCGAGCGCGTGACCCATCTGGCCTGTGTGCCCACGGTGCTGGCGAGCCTGCTGGGTGTGCCGGTCAACGCGAACATCAAGGGAGTGCGCGCGGCTTTCACCGGCGGCTCGCCGCTGCCGGCCGAACTGGCCCAGCGCTTCGAGACCGCCACCGGCATTCCTGTGCGCAACATCCTGGGCATGACCGAATGCGCCGGGCTGGTGAGCATCGAGCCGCTGCCGGGGCCGCGCACGCCCGGCTCCGCCGGTCTGCGCCTGCCGTACACCGAGGTGCATGCCGTGCCGTGGCGCGACGGCGAAGCCCAGCTGGACGAACGCTGCGCCGCGGAAGAGACCGGCGTGCTGGTGCTGCGTGGACCGCACATGAGTCCGGGCTACCTCGATGCGAAGCGCAATGCCGGGCTGTTCGAGCACGGCTGGATCGTCACCGGTGACCTCGGCCACCTCGACGATGCGGGCCGCATCCACATCACTGGCCGCGCCAAGGACGTGATCATTCGCGGCTCGCACAACATCGACCCCGGTCTGGTGGAAGACGCCTTCATGGCCCACCCCGCTGTGCTGCAGTGCGCCGTGGTGGCCGAGCCCGATGCCTACGCAGGGGAGGTGCCGGTGGCCTTTGTGGTGCTGCGCGCCGGGGCGAGGCTGGACGCCGATGCGCTGTTGCGAGAGGTGGCGCCCCACGTGTATGAGCGGCCGGCGTGTCCCAAACGCGTCGTGCTGGTCGAGTCGCTGCCGCTCACGGCGATCGGCAAGGTGTTCAAGCCCACGCTGCGGCTGCGGGCGATCGAGATCCGCCTGGGCGAGATTGCGCGGGAACTGGCGCCCGAGCGTGGGATGCGCGTGGAGGCCAGCGACGAAGGTGGCCGCCAGCGTGCGCTGATCACGCTGGGTGGTGAAGCCGATGAAGATCTGTCGCAGCGGTTGCGCACGGCGCTCGCCGCGATTTCAGTGTTGGTCGACGTGCGCTTCGGCTGAGGATCACCAACCGCCACCTACCAACCACCACGGGTCAGCCAGCGGTCGATCTGCTCGAACTTGTCGATGCCCCAGAACGGCTCACCGTCCACCACCACGGTGGGTGAGCCGAACACGCCGGCCTGCAACGCAGCGTCGACCTCGGCGCGCAGCAGCGCGGTGGCTTCGTCACCGGCGGCGGCTTGTGCAATCTCTTCTCCCACCACCGGCGCCAGCGACTCGGGCTTGGACAAGTCCAGCCCCTGTCCCCAGTACGCGCCGTAGATGGCGTGCACCACCTCGGCCGTACGCTGCGGCTGGTGGCGGTTCACCCAGGCCAGCGCTCGTCCACAAGCCAGCGGGTTCATCACCGGGTCGCTGGGCTGGCGCAGCATCGGCACGCTGTGTTCGCGCGCATAGCGCAAGACGTCGCGCTCGGTGTACGGGCCCTTCAGCGGTGTATCGAGCAAGGGCTTGAGTCCCATCACCTTCATCACCGAGACACCCAGCAACATCGGGTGCCATTCAACGCTTCGCCCGTGCCGAGCCGCGAGGTCCTCAATGCGCAGCGAGGCGAAGTAGCCGAAGGGCGAGATGAAGTCGAAGTGGAAATTCAGGTGCGCCTTCAAGCAGTACCCCACACCTCATTCGCCGTTTCCACCACGAGCGCCAGCTTCTTGCGCTGGTCTTCCATTGCGATGTTGTTGCCGTGCACCGTGCTGGAAAAACCGCACTGCGGTGAGAGGCACATCTGGTCCAGCGGCGCGTACTTCGCGGCTTCTTCAATGCGGCGCTTGAGGTCGTCCTTGGTTTCCAGCTGGCCGAACTTGGTGGTCACCAGGCCCAGCACCACGATCTTGTCTTTGGACAAATAACGCAGCGGGCGGAAGTCGCCCGATCGGTCGTCGTCGTACTCGAGGAAGAAGGCGTCGAGCTTCATTTCGCTCAGCAGCGCCTCGGCCACCGGCTCGTAGTTGCCGGCCGCCGCGTGCGTGCTCTTGAAGTTGCCGCGACACAGGTGCATGGCCAGGGTCATGCCGGCGGGCTTGTGCGCCACCACCTTGTTGATGAACTGGGCATAGCGGTGCGGCAGTTCGTTCGGGTCGTCGCCCCGGCTGCGGGCGGCTTCGCGCATGCGCTCGTCGCACAGGTAGGCCATGTTGGTGTCGTCCATCTGCACGTAGGTGCAGCCGGCGTCGGCCAGGCTCTGAAGTTCGTCACCGTAGGCCTTGGCCACGTCGTCGTAGAAGTCTGGGTCGAGCTCGGGGTAGGCCACCTTGCTGATGCCGGCGCGCCCGCCGCGAAAGTGCAGCATGGTCGGTGAAGGAATCGTCACCTTGGGCGTGAGGCCAGGCTTGCCCAAGGCCTCGACCTGCGCCTTCAGGTACTGGAAGTCGGCCAGCTGGATGTTCTTGGCGTGGCGCACCTTGTCGATCACGCGGATCACCGGCGGAGCCAGTTCTTCGGTGCCGTCGGGCCGCACGATGGTGACCGGGATATCGGTCTTCACGCCGCCGAGCTGTTCCAGAAAGTCGATGTGGAAATAAGTGCGGCGGAATTCACCGTCGGTGATCGAGCTCAGGCCCACATCGGCCTGGAACTTCACGACCTCGGTGATGGCGCGGTCTTCCACCGCGCGCAGTTGCTCGGCGGTGATGCTCTTTTTGTTGAAAAACTGGTCGCGCGCTTCCAGCAGGTACGCCGGGCGCAGGAAGCTGCCGACGTGGTCGGCGCGAAAGGGCGGGTGGCTGCGCGGTGTCATGTGTCGTCCTCGTTTTTTTGGGGTTGAGCGCTGACTTTACAGCGAATGCGACGGTCTTCATTGAATACATCAACAAACGAAAATGACCGGAAAATGCCATCTTTCTTGGTAAAAATCGCAGTTCTGTATACATTGCGTATCCATGAACACCGACAAAGCCCATTTTCCGCTGAACGCGTGGTACGCCGCCGCCTACGACGTCGAGGTCGGCCGCAGCCTGCTGGCGCGCACCATCTGCAACCAGAAACTGGTGCTGTACCGTCAGACCTCGGGTGTGGCCGCCGCACTTGAAGACGCGTGCTGGCACCGCCTGCTGCCCCTCTCGATGGGCCGGCTGCAAGGTGACGAGGTGGTCTGCGGCTACCACGGCCTGGTCTACAACGCCGAGGGCCGCTGCACCCACATGCCCAGCCAGGAAACGCTCAA
>JBBQKZ010000086.1:0-15686 GCA_038327405.1 Burkholderiales bacterium
GCGAACCAGCACGACGCTGTGTTCCTGGAGGTTGTGGCCTTCGCCGCCGATGTAGGAGATCACCTCAAAACCGTTGGTCAGGCGCACTTTGGCGACTTTACGCAGAGCGGAGTTGGGCTTCTTGGGGGTCGTGGTGTACACACGGGTGCACACACCGCGGCGCTGCGGAGAGTTTTCCATGGCCGGGCTCTTGGATTTGGTCTTTTCGACCTCCCGGCCGTGGCGCACGAGTTGATTGATGGTTGGCATTGAAAACGTCCCTAAACGTTTGGAAAAAAGCAAAGACGGAAAGCCCTTCGGAAAATTCCGAAAAGCCCGCTAATGTAGCACGGGGGTGGCGCCCTGGCAATGCAGGAGCCAGCGGCGTCACTGAATCCAGAGGCGGATGGCGTCCCAGGCTCGGCCGAACACACCGCTTTCTTCCACCGTCTCCATGACGACCAGCGGTATCTCGGCCACGGTCGCGCCGCTGGCCAGCGTGACGCGCAGCGTGCCGAGCGCGTCGCCGCGGTTGAGCGGGGCCACCAGCGGATCCGGCCGGATCACTTCGGTCTTGAGGCGGGCGCCCTCGCCCGCAGGCACGGAAACCACCACACCCTCGGGGCGGCCAATCTTGACCTGTTCGGCCTTGCCCTTCCAGATTCGGGGGGAGGCCACTGGCTCACCTGCGGGGAAAAGACGCACGGCGTCAAACGCGGTGTATCCCCAGTTCAACAGCTTCTGGGTTTCAGCTGCCCGCGCGTTTTCGCTGGTTGCTCCCAGCAAGATGCTGATCAGGCGCCGCTGTCCCTGAGCACCCTCGCCCAGGCCCGGCACCTGTCTGCGCGCTGTGGCCACCAGGCAGTAGCCGGCAGCGTTGGTGTGCCCCGTCTTCAAACCATCGACGCTCGGATCGCGAAACAGCAGCAGGTTGCGGTTGGTGTCGTTCGCAGCCGGCGTGCCGGGGTAGCGGTAACGCTGGATGGCGTAGTACGGCACATATTGGGGAAAGTCGGTCATCAGGCGATTCGACAGGATGGCCAGATCGCGCGCTGTGGTTGTATGGCCGGCTTCGGTCAGGCCCTCGGTATTGCGGTACCCGGTCGACTTCATGCCCAGGGACTTGGCCTGCGCGTTCATCAACTCGACAAAGCGCTCCACCGAACCCGCCACGCCTTCAGCCAGTGCCACGGTGGCGTCGTTACCCGACTGGACGATCATGCCCTTGATCAGGTCTTCGACCGGCACCTGCATCTTGGGATCGATAAACATGCGCGAACCGGGCATTTTCCAGGCACGCTCGCTCACGCCGAAGGTCTGCGTGAGGCTGATCCTGCCCGCCTTGAGGGCGTCAAAAACGATGTAAGCCGTCATCAGCTTGGTCAACGACGCCGGCTCAACGGCTTGGTCGGGATTCAGCGAGGCCAATACCTGGCCAGACGTCACATCCATCAGGAGATAGGCCTTGGCAGCCACCTCGGGTGCTTGGGGCATCTGGGCGGACGCGGGCAACACCGCGCCGGCGATCAGGCAGGCAGACAAAAAGAAAGAAGATAGACGACGCAACAAAATCCGGTCCTTGCAAAGAAATCAAAAAACGACCTGCGCAACGCTCAGGCGCGCAGGTGACGAAGCACCAACTCCCGCAACAAGGGGAGCTGGCCATGGAAAAAATGACCACCGCCGGGCACCACCAGCACTGGCAGCACCTGGGGTCGGGCCCATTCCATCACGCTCGGCAGCGGAACCGTGTCGTCCTGCTCCCCATGAACGACCAGGGTGCGGGCATGGAGTTCCGCAGGCACGGGAGCAACGTCAAACCGGCTGGCGGCTGTGCCGATGAGCACCAGGCGCTGAATATCGCGCGACGCATGCAGGCTTGCAACTGCGTGGCTGGTGACGAAAGCCCCGAACGAAAAGCCTGCCAGACACAGCGGTCCTTCGCCCGCCTGTGCCGCCACCACAGCCAGCAGATCTTCGAGTTCGCCGCGCCCTTCATCGTAAGCACCCTCGCTGGCACCCACACCCCTGAAGTTGAAACGAACGGCCGTCCAGCCGGCCAGAACGCACGCACGCGCCAGCGTCTGCACCACCTTGTTGGTCAGCGTCCCGCCATGCAACGGATGAGGATGTGCGATGACCGCTGTGCCTCGCGACTCAAGATCGGGGCGGTCAATGGCCAACTCGATCTGCCCCGCAGGACCCGCCGTCGTGAGACGTTCGGTTTGGGCGTTCATGCCCGGGCCTGTGGGTCTGGGTTCACCACGCCGCTGGCCAGGGGCAACACCTCAACGCCCCACATCGGGAGGCGTCACCAGCCGCTCCACCACCACGCCGTCCCGCAGGTGCGATTGCACGATTTCATCGATGTCCTGCTCGTCAACGTAGCTGTACCAGACCGCTTCGGGGTACACCACCGCGATCGGGCCACCCGCGCAACGGTCCAGGCATCCCGCCTTGTTCACGCGGACCTTGCCTGCGCCCAACAGGCCGTGTGCCTTGGCCTGTGATTTGCAGCGGTCGAATGCCGCTTGCGCCTTGTGATCGGCGCAGCAGGCCTCCCCACTGTCCCGCTGGTTGAGGCAGAAGAAGATGTGGCGTTCGTAATAAGACTTGTTTTCAGGCATTGCCCGATTTTAGAGGGCGCGCGTCGATGGGGGTACTGAACGCGTCACCGCCAGCAAGCCGAACACCAATGCGGCAAAGGGCCACAGCCAGCCCAGCCATTGGGACAGCCCGTGGAACCGGATGAAGCGGCCCTGCTCCCAAACTTCCAGCGACTGGGCGAAATACGGACTGATTGGTGCGCCGTTGAGCAGGCTCAAGGACACCGCCAGACACAGCAGCATCAACACATTGCACATGCGGCGTGGCATCAAGACACAAAACACCCCCGCAACCAGGGCCAGAATGAGCCCCAGCTGTGCCTGAGGAGTGAGCCACGCCCAGGCATGGTCCGGGCCATAGGTCAGTGCAGCGGACAAGCCGGCGACACACGCGGCGCCGCCCACGACCAGGCCACCAAAGATCAGTCGCCGCACCCGTGAACGCATGTCGGCGTAGCCCATGAGCAGAGGCGCCAACACACAAAGTCCGATACAAAACGCTTCGGCCAAGGGGCTCAAGGGCGCCGGCGCAGTCTGGCGTACAGGCACCCAATCCAGGAACGGCGTGTCCATCAGCAGCGTGGTGAGCCCGGCCTCCACCCGGTCCCAGACCTGACCCAATCCAAACGGAACAGGCTGTGGGTACAGCAGGGCAAAAGGCCAGAGCGCCAACAGGACAAGGCCACCATGGGCAGAAGGCTCGAACCAGTTGGCACGGATCTGGCTCCAGCGCCGCAAGGCACCCAGCCACTCGATCAGCAACGCCAGCGCAACCCCGATCGCGGCCCCCGCAGCGTTCAGCCCCAGATCCACGTTGGAGGCAACCCGCATGGGCAGGTAGCTCTGCAGCATCTCCACCGTCAGCGACAGCAGCACTGGGAGCACCCACGCCAGCAGCCAGGTCCACTGCCCTCCGCCCGATCGACGCAGGGCCAGCGCCAACAAAAAACCCAGCGGCGCATAGCCGAGCAGGTTGGCGGCGATGTCGAAACCAGTCCAGTACTGGGGCAGGGGTGCCCACAAGAACGCCATAGGCACCACGCCTTGGTCGCGCCAACCCGTGAACGGGTACAGACTGGCATACAGCACCATCGCGGCGAACAGCAGCGCCAATGGCCAGGCGGAGGTGCGTGCTTTCAAGGCGTCAAAACGGCTTGACGACCACCAGGACGACAGCGATCACCAGCAGGATGACAGGCGCCTCGTTGAACCAGCGGTACCAGACATGGTTGCGGCGGTTGGCGCCCTGTGAAAACCGCTTGAGCATCACACCACACGTGTGGTGGTAGGCCAGCGCCAGCAAGACAATCACCAGTTTGGCGTGCATCCAGCCGTTGCCCGCCCCCAGCCCAATGCCGTAGCCGAGCCACAGCCACAAACCCAGGGCCACGGCGGGCAACGCCAACAAGCTGGTGAATCGCATCAGCTTGCGCGCCATGAGGAGCAAGCGCTCACGTTCAGCCACGCTCTCGGGCGGCACCATGGCCAGATTCACGAAAATCCGTGGCAGGTAGAAGAGGCCGGCAAACCAGCTGGCAACGAAGACGATGTGGAAGGATTTGACCCAGAGCATGGGGTCAGTGTAGCCCTCGACCCGGACGCGGACAGGCAGGGGCAACATGCCCCCTCGCCATTTGCCAGACAAAAAAAACCCGGCCAGTTGGGCCGGGTTGGGAAGCCTTTTTGCTGTCACACACTAAGGCACCCGCTCAGGGAGGAAAAGCGGGGAGCCGCCTTGCAGCAGCCCGCTGAAATGGTACACCAATCAACTCGGATATCCAACTTTGACCTGTCAACTTTGACATTGAAAAGGCAAAAGAAATGGTGTAGTGAAATTTGATTACATCATCTTGGCCAGTTCGAACATCACGGCCGTACCGAGCGCTTCCCGGATATTGCCCCGGCCCACCTTGGCCATGGACAGTTCGCCAAAACCGGACATGTCGAACGAGCTGTCGTCAGGCGAGATCTCGACGAACGGGAACTCGAACACCTCGCGCAGCAACTCGCGGCGGAACAGCTCGAAGGCCTCGCCCTTGATCTCCGAGTCCACGATGATGAGGTTGGGCATGCGGCTTCGCACGGCTTGACGGGCCTGCTCGAAATCCACCACGCTGTCGGACATCACACCAATTTCACGCAGGGCATCGCGCACATCCGCGCGGATCTGCAGCGCCGGGGAAACCGTCAGCACATAGATGCCGGAGAGCGACTTGAACATGGACGAGTGGTCGTCCGAGAGTTCGACGGCCGAGATGCCGTCGACAGCCTGCACCGTGCGCGTGAACATGGCGGTGAAGCTCACGCCTTCATCGGTGATCTCACGATCGATTTCGATGCCGCCAGCGGTTTGGGCAATCTGGCGAATGAGCACCCAGCTCAGGCTGTCGAGCATGGCCGAGCTCGAAGGAGGCGCACCGTCGTTGGACACCCGGACCTGCAGACGTGCATGTTTGGGCCAGGCGTTCATGTCCATGCGCACGTCGATACGGCTGCCAAACGGCAAACCCCAGTCGAGAACCGCATTGACAAACGTGTAGGCGACCGTGGGGTCCACCAGCACCTCCACGGACTTGAGCTTGCGACGCAACTCGATGCCGAGCACGCCCAATTCGTTCTTGCGCTCCTGCAGGATGCCTTCGACCAACTGCGCCATGTCGACCTTTTCGTGCGACTGACGGATCCGCCCCCCATAAAAGCGGTTGATCTGCTGTGTGCTGATCCCGGCCATTTTCAGGCGCTGCGTGGGGACGCTCAAAGCCCGGTGCTCGATGGCGGTGATGCGCTCCTTGGCCAGAAGCAGGTCGATGCCGTTCTGCAGGGCGCTGACACCGGTGGTGATCTGGTCGGCCAGGCCGGCCACCAGGTCGGGCCAATGCTCCTCCAGCGACCAGGGTTGGTCGCCAGAGTGGCCTGGCTTCGCGGCCGACGTGGCGCTGGCATGGTTCTTTTTGACAGAAAGCATGGATCGTTGAACTGGTTCGGTGGAAGCAGGGATGCGCGTCGCGCCGTGGGCGCGGTGAAGGCTCTCGAGGGAGTCAACTGCGCGTGAACAGGGACGCGCAAGCACCGCCGGTTGAAATTATCACGGTCGCTCCCGGCGAAACCGCGGGGAGGTATCAATCATTTCTTCTTACCGTGGAGTTCAACACAATGCCGCCACCTTTTGCGGCACCCTCCTTCAGGGAGGGCGCGGGCAGGGACCAATGCGACACGCGCGCAGCGCCTGCGTTTGCCACAATAGCCCGATGCACAACCCCGCCCCCTACCCCTTCAGCCGCCCCCGTCGCCTGCGCCGGGATCCGTTCACCCGTGACCTGGTGCGCGAGCACCGGCTGAGCCCGGCCGACCTGATCTACCCGGTGTTTGTGCTCGATGGCGAGGGCCGGCGTGAAGCGGTGGGCTCCATGCCGGGCGTGGAGCGCCTGAGCCTGGACCTGCTGTTGCCGGTGGCCGAAGACTGTGTGGCACTGGGCATTCCGGTGATGGCGCTGTTCCCGGTGATCGACCAATCGCTGAAGACGCCCGACGGCAAGGAAGCGCTGAACCCCGACGGCCTGGTGCCGCGCGTGGTGCGTGAATTGAAGAAGCGCTTTCCCCAGCTCGGCGTCATGACCGACGTGGCGCTCGACCCCTACACGAGCCACGGGCAAGACGGGCTGCTGGATGACAACAACTACATCCTCAACGACCCCACGGTGGAGATTCTGGTGAAGCAGGCGGTCAACCAGGCCAAGGCGGGGGTGGACATGGTTGCGCCCAGCGACATGATGGACGGGCGCATCGGCGCCATCCGCACCGCGCTGGAGGCCAACGGCCTGGTGCACACCAAGATCATGGCCTACAGCGCCAAGTACGCCAGTGCGTTCTATGGCCCGTTCCGCGACGCGGTGGGCTCGGCCGCCAACCTGGGCAAGGCCGACAAGAAGGTCTATCAAATGGACCCGGGCAATTCCAACGAGGCGCTGCGCGAAGTAGCTCTGGACCTGGCCGAAGGCGCCGACATGGTGATGGTCAAACCCGGCATGCCCTACCTGGACATCGTGCGGCGCGTGAAAGACGAGTTCGCGGTGCCGACCTTTGCTTACCAGGTCAGCGGTGAGTACGCGATGCTCAAGGCCGCCGCCATCAACGGTTGGCTCGACCACGACGCGGTGATGATGGAAAGCCTGCTGGCCTTCAAGCGCGCGGGCGCCGACGGTGTGCTCACCTATTTCGCACGCGACGCGGCCCGGCTGCTGCGCGCCTGAGGCCCCATGCGGGTCTTCCACATCCTGCCTGGCTCGGTGAACGAGTCGGCGAACCTGCCGATGGTTCTGCCCGACAAGGGCTACGTGTGGATCGCTTGCGGACGGCGCGAATTCGAGCTGGAGCAGGGCGCCGTGCAATCGACCTTGCAGGTGCTCTGCGGCATGACGCTGGTCGATCTGCATCTCTCGGACCTGTTGAACAACCAGTTGCCCTCGCACTACGACTACACCTCGCAGTACGACATCCTGGTGTTCCGGCGGCTGGCCGCGGGCCACAGCGAAACCGATCTCGCCCACCCGGGTGCCGTGCTCACCCAGTCTGCCAAACGCGGCGGCCCGCCGGTGCTGCGGCGCATAGACACCAGCCCTGTGGGCTTTGCGGTGTTCGACCGTGTGCTGCTCACCGTGCACCCGGCCGGCTGTCTGGTGCTGGACCAGTACGCTGCGCGCCTCCTGGCGGCCACCTCCGCGGCATCCCGTGCGGCCGGTGTGCACCTGCCGCCCAGCCCGGCCGACCTGATGCTGCGCATCGTCAACCAGATGGTGGACGGCTACCTGGATCTGCGTCGCGAGCTCACGCGCCAGCTCGACCACTGGCAGGCCGAGCTGCTGCACCCCAAGGCTCGCTTCAGCAACTGGGGCTCGCTGCTGGACGCGCGCATCTCGCTGCATCAGCTCGACGAAATCTGCGAAGACCAGCGCTCGGCCATCCAGGACTGGATCGAAGCCCTGGCCACCTGGGAGCCCACCGAGCACAACGGCGGCCAGCGCGGCCTGGAACTGCTCAAGGTGCGCTCGCGCGACGTGCTCGAACACATCGAACGCGTGGTGCACCACGTGCGCCGGCTGGAGCAAAACGCCGAAACTGCGGTGCAGATGCACTTCTCGGCGCAGAGCAACCGCACCAACGACATCATGCGCACACTCACCGCGCTCACCGCCATCTTCCTGCCGCTGAACCTGATCGCCGGAATCTTCGGCATGAACTTCCAGTTCATCCCGCTCCTGCACCAGCAGACCGGTTTCTGGTGGGCCATCGGCTCCATGGTGCTGACCGCCGCGGTGTTGGGCGTGCTGTTCTGGCGCAAGCGCTACCTGGTGCGCTCGTCGGGACGCTGAACGCGAACCAGTCTCTCAGGGTGTTGTGGCCACACCGAAGAGCTGGGCGCCGTTGTCCCAGGCGATGCGCCTCGCCACATCGGCCGGCAAGCCGCCAAGCCAAATACGGTAACCCTGCATGAGCTCGCCGTAGTACTGCCAGCGCTGGTTGACCCAGGTGTCGGAGCCGATCATGAAACGGTCAGGGTACTTGAGCAGCAGCGCGCGCCACTCGGGGCAGAGCTGGCCGTCGGCGCAGGTCAGACCTGGGCGGTACGACAGCTCACCCATCAGCTTCGGGTAGCGCGCAAACAGCGCATCCACGCGCGGTGCGGGCGTGCCACCGATGCCGGTGTGCGCCCAGATCAGGCGCATCTTCTGGCCCTTGGAGGGCGTGTTGGCCATCAGCAGGTCGATCGCTTCATCGTCCACATGCGCCAGGATGGCCAGGTCCTTTTCTTCGGCCAGCGCCATGAGTTGCTTCGCCACCGGGCCGTTCGCGTTCGCGCTGTCGTACAGGTGAAACTCACCGAGGCCCCGGTAGGGCCCGGCGGGCGTGCCGCGCGCCAGTTCGGCGTTCACCATGTCCACGATGGTGGGGTCGCGGAACCAGTTGCTGTAATCGGCGCGGTTGCGGTAGAGGCGCACGAAGGGCACCACCGTCACCCCGGCGGCGCGAGTCTGCTCGCGCGCGCTGGCCAGCACCTTGGTGCCGTCGTTGGGACGCGAGTTGGCAACGATGGCGCGCACGCCGCTTTTCTGCATGCGCTCCAGCACATCGGCCATGGGGTGCGGGCAGCCCGGTGCGGGTGTGTCGTGGGTGCAGGCCTCGTCGTTGTAGTGCAGGTGGGCATCGAACAGCGGGCCACTGTAGTCGGCCGCTGAAGCGGCACTGCAGACCGCCACCAGGCTGCTGAACAGACCGCTGCGCCACATGGCGTCAGCCGACGTGCTTGGCAAAGAACGCCAACGTGCGTTCGCGCGCCAGCGTGGCGGCAGCTTCGTTGTACGAGCCGCGCTGGTCGCAGTTGAAGCCGTGGTTGGCGGCGTACACGTGCACCGTCACATCGGGCTGGGCCTTTTTGAAGACTTCCACGGTGTCCATCGGAATCCAGTGGTCCTGGTCGCCGAAATGGACCATCACCGGCACGGTGGGCTCACGCGCCGCTTCGGCCGCTGCGGTCATGCCGCCACCGTAGTAAGGAACGGCGGCCGACAAGCCCTGGAGCGTGCAGGCCGCGCGCCAGGTGAGCAGGCCACCCCAGCAGTAGCCGACGATGCCGACCTTGCCGGCCTGCGACGCATGGTCGATGGCGGCCTGGATATCGGCCATCACGCCGGGCGCGGGCAGGCCTTCCACGGCGGTCTTGAAACCGAAACCGGTGCCCATGTCCGCCTCGGTGTAGCCCAGGTCCACATCTGACTGAACGCGGTGGAACGTGGCGGGCGCGACCACGAAATACCCATCGGCCGCGTAACCATCGGCCACGGAACGGATGTGCGAGTTCACGCCGAAGATCTCCTGCAGCACCACCAGGCCACCCTTGGCTTTGGGGTTGCCTGCGGGACCTGCCACGTAGGCTGGAAAGGTGGTGCCGTCCGCGGCCTTGAGTTCGATCATGTGTCCCATGGGATGCTCCTGTTGTCGGTTGAAAAATCAGGCGCGCAATCTGCGCGCCACGAAGTCGAGCCGGTCCTGGCCCCAGAACAGCTCGCCGTCGATCACGTAGCTCGGCGCACCGAACACGCTGGCGTCGATCGCAGCCTGTGTCTGCTCGTCGTACCGCGCCTGCACGTCGGCCTGCTGAGACTGCGCCAGGCGCTCAGTGTCCAGGCCGCATTCTGCGAGCAAGTCCGCCAGCACGTCCATCGAGGCGATGTCACGCTCCTGCGCCCACACTGCGGTGGACACCGCACCGGTGAGTTGCAGCGCGGCATCGGCACCATCGTGCAGGGCCACGGCGGTGATCAGGCGCGCGGCCGGATCGCCCGCTACGGGGAAGAAACGCGGCTCGGGATTCAGCGGTATGCCGAGCGCATCACTGAAACGGCGCAACTCCAGCAGCCGGTAAGCCTGGCGCTGCGGCGCGCGCTTGGGCAGCGGCAGGCCACCCGATAGCGGAAAGATCTTGCCCAGGTCCATGGGCAGCACGCGCACGCTGGCGCCGGTCTCCCGCAACAGCGCGGCAAAACGCTCGTGACCGAGGTAGGTCCAGGGGCTCTGTGGCGCCAGAAAGTAGTCGACTGTGTGACGCATGGCGGTCTCCTCGTGCTGTTGTAATGGCCGTCTGGCGGCGAGCCCGTGTTGTACGCGATGCCACCACTTTCTGCAGGAGACAGGTTATGGACAAGGTGCTGTTGGTCACCGGCGGCGGGCGCGGCATTGGTGCGGCCACGGTGCGCCTGGCGGCCACCCAGGGCTGGGCGGTGGCGGTGAACTACACCGCCAACTCGCTGGCGGCCGACGAGGTGGTGCGCGGCATCCGAGAGTTGGGCGGCACGGCCATCACGGTGCAGGCCGACGTGTCCGATGAGGCCCAGGTGCTGGCGATGTTCCAGAAGATCGACGCCAAGCTCGGGCGCCTCACCGGGCTGGTGAACAACGCCGGCGTGGTCGACGTGAGCGCGCGGGTCGACGAGATGAGCGTGGCGCGCATGAAGCGCATGTTCGACATCAACGTGATCGGCTCGATGCTGTGCGCCCGAGAGGCGGTGCGCCGCATGAGCACGAAGCACGGCGGCGGAGGCGGCGCCATCGTCAACGTTTCCAGCGCCGCGTCGCGTCTGGGCTCACCCAGTCAGTACGTGGACTACGCCGCGGCCAAAGGCGCCATCGACGCCTTCACCGTCGGCCTGGCCAAAGAGGTTGCCGCCGAAGGCATCCGCGTGAACGCGGTGCGCCCGGGCCTGATCGAAACCGACATCCACGCTTCCGGTGGCCTGCCCACGCGGGTGCGGGACCTGCAGCACCTGGTGCCCATGCAGCGCGGCGGCACGGCCGACGAGGTGGCGCAGGCCATCGTGTGGCTGCTGTCGGACGCGGCGAGTTACACAACGATGAGTCTCCTGGATGTATCTGGCGGAAGGTAGGAATGACGACACAAATCAAATACTGGTGGGAAGACCTGGAGGTGGGCAGCACGCGCGACCTCGGCACCATCACCCCCACCGAAGAAGAGACCGTGGCCTTCGCGCGCCAGTTCGATCCGCAGCCTTTCCACCTCGACCATGAAGCCGCCAAGGCCTCGGTGTTCGGCGCGCTGAGCGCCAGCGGCTGGCACACCTGCGCCATGGCCATGCGGTTGATGGTGACGAACTTCCTGAGCGAGAGCTCCAGCCTCGGCTCGCCCGGTCTGGACAGTCTGAAGTGGCTCAAACCCGTGTTCCCCGGCGACACGCTGCGCCTGCAACACACCATCCTTGAAAAGCGGCCCATGAGCAAACGCCCGGACGTGGGCCTGGTGCGCACCAGCTGGGAGATGTTCAACCAGCATGGGGACAAGGTGTTGTTCATGGAGGGTTACGGCATGTTCCGCCGCCGTGAGCCAGACCCATCCCGTTCGGGCTGAGCTTGTCGAAGCCCTCGCTCACCTGTAACACCTGGACCCTTCGACCCCTTCGACAAGCTCAGGGTGAACGGAGCTCAGGGCGAACGGGGCGTGGTTGCCCCCACAATCCACCTCATGGATTTCAAGCCCCTCATCACATTGCTGGCGATCGTCAACCCGCTGGCAATCGTGCCCTTCTTCATCCACTACACGCAGGGCTTCAGCCGCAAGCAACGACAGCGCACGGTTCTGATCTCCTCCATCAGCGCGTTCTCCGTCATCGCCATCTGCGCGCTGATCGGCTTGCAGATTCTTGAGTTCTTCGGCATCTCGCTGGCGAGTTTTCAGGTGGGCGGCGGCATGCTGCTGCTGACCTCGGCGCTGGCCATGCTCAATGCCCAACCCGCCGAGGCCAAAACCAACGAGCTGGAGGTGAGCGACGCGTCGGCCCGCGCCTCCATTGCCGTGGTGCCGCTCACCATTCCGCTGCTGACCGGCCCGGCCACCATGTCCACCGTGGTGATCTACGCCGACCAGGCCAAGACCTTCTTCCAGCACGCTGCGCTGGTGGGCTACGGCGTGGTGATCGCGCTGGCCACCGCCATCTGCTTCACCCTGGCCGAGCCGATTGCGCGCTTTCTCGGGCAGACCGGCATCAACGTGATGACGCGGCTGATGGGCCTGATCCTCGCCGCCCTGTCGGTCGAGGTCATGGCCACCGGACTGGTGAAGTTGTTCCCTGCGTTGGCAGGCTAGCAGGCACCGCCAGCAAGATCCGCCGCCGGACCGCCCCAAGGCGGATCAGCCCCCTCCGGGGGCAGCGGACCTCGCGCAGCGGGGAAGCGTGGGGGCTACTTCACCTTGGCAATCTCGGCGCGGAACTCGGCCAGCACCGCGCGGGCATTCTTGAGGCCCCGACCTTCGGCGGCCGCCACCCATTTGTCTTCCAGCGCGGCCTGCTTGGCCTTCACTTCGCCCACGAAGACATCGCTGGCCATCTGCCGCTGCACACCGGTGGTCTTCTGGATCTCGCGCGAGGCGGCGTCGGTGCGGTCCCAACCGGCGCCAAACAGGCGAGCGGCGGCTTCGCCCGAGACCTTGTCGATGGCTGCCTTCTCCTCGGGCTTGAGCGCGTCGTACTTGGCCTGGTTCATCATGAAGACGAAGCTGGTGTTGTAGAGGCCGCCGGGGAAGGTGGTGGCGTACTTCACCATCGACAGGCGCATCGACTGCAGCGATTCGTCGGGGAAAAAGGTGCCGTCCATCACGCCGGTGGACAGCAGCTCGAACGAGTCGGTGGCCGGCTTGAGGGTGGTGTTCCAGCCCATGGATTTCGAGAGCTCGTTGATGTTGCCGCCCCCGATGCGGAACTTCAGTTTGGCCGCGTCGGCCGAGCTGGTCACTGGCTGCTTCACCGTGAAGATGATGCCCGGGCCGTGCGTGAACACCGCGAGCGACTTCACGCCACGGTGCTCGCCCAGCGGGGCAAAGTACTTGTTGTAAATGCGCTGGTAGGCCACCGAGGTGCTGGTGGAACTGTCGCCCAGGAACGGGAACTCGGCCACCTGGGTGAAGATGAAACGGCCGGGCGTGTAGCCGTCCACCGTGAAGGACACGTCGGCCAGGCCGTCGCGCACCGCGTCGAAGGTGCCGGGCGGCGCCGACACCGCCTTGGGCAGCAGGTTGCACTTCACGCTGCCCTTGGTTTCTTTCTCCACCGCCTCGCACCACTGGTTCTGCGCCACGGTGGCTCCGTGCGAGGGCGGCAACCAGGTGGAGACAGAGAGCACGGTCTGCGCCTGGGCGAACGAGGCCCCGGTGAGTGCTGCAGCGGCCAGGGCGATGCGGGTCCAGCGAAAGGAAGTCTGGGTCATGGGATGTCTCCTTGTTGAGAGGTGAGGGGAACAGGACGGGACGGGGGAACGACGGCGCGGGTCTGCTCGGCCTGCACGCGCTGTTCGAGCAGTCGGCGGAACTGGATGAGGGCGGCATCCATGGCCAGCGGCAACATGGGCAGGCCAGGGTTGAGCACCAGGTTGCGGTGCTGCGCGCTGATCATGTCGCGGTCTTCGTTGAAGGCCACCAGCAGGCTGTTGAAGATGCTGTCGGTGACGCTGGCATCACCCTCGTCGGCGCGGTGCGACTGCTGGAAGAAGTAGTGCGTGGTCGTCTCGGTCTCGGGCGTGAGCGTCTGGCAACTGTGCAGCCGCACCGACTGGCTGGCGTCTTCGCCCTGCGTGCCGGTGGGACGGCCACCGGAATGCATCAGCAGCGTACCGGGCAGCAGAAAGTCGTAAATGAACCAGCGGTCCAGGTGGGTGCTGAACTCGCGGAACTTGCGATAGAAAGGTGGCGGCGGCACGTCGCTCACGCGCCGCGTGACCTTGATGCCCATCTGCGGCCAGTCGGCGTTGGCCCCGGGCACGGGTTCGATGTCGGGCCGGGCCTGGGCGATCTGGGTGGAGCCGCCCAGCGTCTTCTCGTGCACGTAGCTCAGGTGCGAAAAATCCAGCAGGTTGTCGCAGATCAGCAGGTAGGGCGTGTCGTAGTGCATGTAGCCGGGCAGGTGCCGCCACTGCGGGTCGTCGCAGGAGAAGTTGTCCGGCAGCAGCGTACGGTCGGCCTTCTCCGGCGCGCCCATCCAGACGAAGACCCATCGGTTGTGGCTGATGATGGGGTATGTACGCACCCGAGCCTTGGCCGGGACGATGGGGATGCCCGGTGCTTCCACGCATTGCCCGGTGGCATCGAACTTCAGGCCGTGGTAGCCGCAGCGCACGCAGTCGCCTTCACGTCGACCCTTGGACAGCGGAGCCAGGCGATGGCAGCAGCGGTCTTCCAGCGCGGCCAGCTCCCCTCGTTCGGTGCGTAGCACCAGCACCGGCTCGCCCAGGACGGTGCGGGTGAAGAGTTCGGCGGAGCCGGCCGGCGGGATTTCGTGATCCCACGCAATGACGTACCAGCAGTTGCGCAGCCACATGGGCGTGTCTCCGAGTTTTGCGCCATCATGCTCGGCCCTCGACAGCGCCTGTCCCCCGCAAAGGGGACAGGTAGGGTCTTTCAGGCCGGCCGCCGGATCAGCTCGGCCAGATGGTGCCGGCCCGCAGCGAGGCCGCGCGCCGCGAGCTTGGCGTACGCGCGCTTGCGCAGAGTGATCACCGTTGACGGTGCGACTCCCAGATCGACAGCGATGCCGTCGACGCTGATGCCGCAGGCGATGCGGGCGCAGACGGCGCGCTCTCGCGGGGACAATTCCGGGACCTGGCGCCGCAGTGCGCTGTCGGCGCTGGCAGCCCGAATCTCCTGTGTCTGCTCCGGACCGCACTCAGCGCGCAGGGCCGCCCCATGCACCTGCCGCAGCAACGGTGCCACGGCCAGCAGTTGCTCGATCTCGCCGGCCCGGAATGCACCGCGTCGATTACCGCGGTAGAGGTTGATGGCATAGGCCGAGCGCTGGACGGGCGCATACAGGAAGCTGAGCCGGTCGGCGAGCTCGGCCCGTTCGTAGATCTCGGTGCGCCATGAGGGCACGTGAATATCACTGGCTCGAAAGTGCAAGCCGGTTACCGTTGCACCGCTGCCAACGCGACCGAGATGCTGTGCGATCAGGGTGGCGCGATCCTCGCGCCAGAAATGCTGGCGGTAGTGGGCGAAGCATTCCGCGGTGACATTGCTGTCCTGTCCGACGGCGTGGCCCTCCCGCAGCTCTGGCGCCGCGAGCGCCTGGCTGCGGTCGTCCACATACTCAACCAGCGACAGGTAGTCCACCGGAGCGATGTGGCTGAGGAAGGCGAGCATCCTTCCGGCAGGCTCGGCATGTGAAGAGGCTTCGAGCAGCAGGGCGACGGAACTCGCCGCCACCGCGTGCGAGCCGGACGCCGCTTCAATGTGCCATGTCTCGACCATGCCGGATGATACGGCTCGCGTCCGGGCAGGGGACCGGGACACCGGAGCGTGATCGCTCGGCGGCCGCGCGATCAGCCTGGCCCCATGTCTGCGGCGACGGCCTTGTCCGGAGCGCGGGAGGGTACCCGCACGGTCATCTCCAGCAAGTGAAACGACAGCGCCTTGCCGTGCATGTCCAGGTTGAGCGAATCATTCACGCCGCCATCGAGGACGTCGTCGAGCACGAAGTTCATGGCGCCCAGCCGGGGCAGCAGGAAGCGCTGCACGCGGGTCGGCTGGCGGTGCGCGAAATGCGCCGC
>JBBQKZ010000087.1:0-15602 GCA_038327405.1 Burkholderiales bacterium
CAGACGCGGCTGGAAGAAAAACCCGCCTGGTATCTGCACGGGCACTTTGCATGAGGCGGGCCCCCATCCCAGCCTTCCCCCAGAGGGGGAAGGGGCCAGGCACGTGGTCCGGTGAGGAGTCTTGCTCCTTCCCCCTCTGGGGGAAGGTTGGGATGGGGGCTCCCCCACCATGAGCCTGCCCGACTACGCCGAGCTGCGCTGCATCTCCAACTTCACCTTTTTGCGCGGCGCCAGCCGGCCCGAGGAGCTGGTGGCGCGCGCACATGCGCTGGGTTACCGTGCGCTGGCGCTGGTGGACGAATGCTCCATGGCCGGCATGGTGCGTGCGCATGGAGCGGCCAAAGAGGCGGGCCTGAAGCTGCTGGTGGGCAGCCAGTTCCAGGTGGGTGCCGAAGCGCCGTTCACGCTCATCGTGCTGGCCTGCAACCTCAACGGCTACGGCAACCTGTGCGAGTTCATCACGCGCCTGCGCCGCGCGTCTCCCAAGGGCACCTACCAGCTGGACCTGAACGGCATCGACGCCGCCGCACTGGCCGACTGCGTGGTCATCGCCGTGCCCGGGCGCGCCTGCGACCAGACGCAGATGGACACGGTGGCGCGCTGGCTGCTGCTGCATTTCATGGGCCGTTGCTGGCTCGGGGTGGAGCAGTTGCGCCGGCTCGACGACGAGATGCGGCTGCACCAGCTGCGCCAGAGCAGCGAGCTCACTGCGGTGCCGCTGGTGGCCGTGGGTGATGTGCACATGCATGTGCGATCGCGCAAGCCGCTGCAGGACGTGCTGACCGCCACGCGCATCGGTCAGCCGCTCAGCGCCTGCGGGCTGGCGCTGTCGCAAAACGCCGAGCAGCACCTGCGCTCGCGCCTGGCGCTGGGCCAGCGCTACCCGGCAGCGCTGCTGGCCGAAACGCTCGTGGTGGCAGAGCGTTGTGCGTTTTCGCTCGACGAGCTGCGCTACCAGTACCCCGACGAGGTGGTGCCCGCCGGCGAAACCCCGGCCAGCTACCTGCGCCGGCTCGCCTACGAAGGTGCCGGGCGGCGCTGGCCCGCAGGGGCAACGGCCGCGGTGCAGCAACAGATCGAACACGAGCTCACACTCATCGAGGAGTTGAAGTACGAGCACTACTTCCTCACCGTGTACGACATCGTGGCCTTTGCGCGTTCGCAGAACATCCTGTGCCAGGGCCGTGGCTCGGCGGCCAACAGCGTGGTGTGTTACTGCCTGGGCATCACCGAAGTGGACCCGGCGCGCATGTCGGTGCTGTTCGAGCGCTTCATCTCGCGCGAGCGCAACGAGCCGCCCGACATCGACGTGGACTTCGAGCACGAGCGGCGCGAGGAAATCATCCAGTACCTCTACCGCAAGTACGGCCGCGAGCGCGCCGCGCTCACCGCTGCTGTGGCCAGCTACCGCCCGCGCAGCGCCATCCGCGACGTGGGCAAGGCGCTGGGTTTTGCCGAGGCCACGCTCGATGCGCTGGCCAAGGGCCACCACTGGTGGGACAGCCGCGGCATCGAGCCCGAGCGCCTGCGCGAGGTGGGGCTGGACCCGCAGAGCCTCGCGGTGCGCCAGCTCAGCGCACTCACCGGCCAGCTCATGGGTTTTCCGCGCCACCTCTCGCAGCACAGCGGCGGTTTTGTGCTCACGCGCCTGCCGCTATCGCGCATGGTGCCGATCGAAAACGCCAGCATGGCCGATCGCACCGTGATCGAGTGGGACAAGGACGACCTCGACGCCATGGGCCTGCTCAAGGTGGACGTGCTGGCCCTGGGCATGTTGACCGCCATCCGCAAGTCGCTGGCTTTCATCGGCGAGCGCAAGGGCCATGTGTTCGAGATGCAGGACATCCCGCCCGAAGACGAGGCTACCTACGACATGATCTGCGCCGCCGACACCGTGGGCGTGTTCCAGATCGAGAGCCGCGCGCAGATGAGCATGTTGCCGCGCCTCCAACCGCGTTGCTTCTACGACCTGGTGATCGAGGTCGCGCTGGTGCGCCCCGGCCCCATCCAGGGCGGCGCGGTGCACCCCTACCTGGACCGCCGCCAGGGCAAGGTGCCGGTGAGTTACCCCAGCGCCGCGCTGGAGCAGGCGCTGGGCCGCACGCTGGGCATTCCGATCTTTCAGGAACAGTGCATGCAGATCGCCATATTGGCTGCCGGCTTTACCCCCGGCGAGGCCGACGGCCTGCGCCGCGCCATGGCAGCCTGGAAGCGCAAGGGCGGCCTGGGCAAGTACGAGCGGCGCCTGATCGACGGCATGACGGAACGCGGCTACACGCTGGAGTTTGCGCAAGGCGTGTACGAGCAGATCAAGGGCTTCTCCAGCTACGGCTTCCCCGAGAGCCACGCCGCCAGCTTCGCGCTGCTGGTCTACGCCAGCTGCTGGATCAAGCGCCACCACCCGGCGGAATTTCTGGCCGCCCTGATCAACAGCCAGCCGCTGGGCTTCTACACCCCGAGCCAGCTGGTGCAGGACGCCCGGCGCCACCAGGTGGAGGTGCGGCGCGTGGACGTGCTGCACAGCGAATGGGACTGCACGCTCGAAGAGGGGGATGCACCGAGCGAAGGGCTTGACGCCCTCTCCCCCTGGGAGAGAGCGGGGGTGAGGGCCCGCGCGCTCACCATGCCCGCCGTGCGCCTGGGCCTGCGCCTGGTCTCGGGCCTGCAGCGCGAAGCCGCCCAGCGCATTGCACAAGCCCGCGCCCGGCGCCTGTTCGAGAGCGCCGAAGACCTGGCCCTTCGCGCTGGCCTGGACCAGCAGGACATGCGGCAACTTGCCGCCGCCGATGCGCTGGCGGGCCTGAGCGGCCACCGCCGCCAGCAGGTGTGGGACGCCGCCGCGCTCAAGACCGCACCCGGGCTCATGAAGCACGCACCCGTGGACGAAGACCCGCTCGACCTGCCCGAGGCCCCCGAGGGCGAAGCCGTGGTGTGGGACTACGCCAGCCTGGGCCTCACGCTGCGCCGCCACCCGCTGGCGCTGCTGCGACCGCAGCTCATGAAACGCAGGCTCATGAGCGCTGAAGAACTGGACAGCGCACCCAATGGAAGACTCGTGCGCCACGCCGGCATCGTCACCCTGCGCCAGCAACCCGAGACCGCCTCGGGCGTGGTGTTCGTGAGCCTGGAAGACGAGACCGGTGTGGTGCAGGTGATCGTGTGGAAACACCTGCGCGAACGCCAGCGCACCGTGCTGTTGCGCTCACGCCTGCTGGCGGTTTACGGCGTGTGGCAACGCGAAGGCGAAGCGAAAAACCTGATCGCTGGCCACCTGGAAGACCTCACGCCGCTGCTGCGGGGGCTGTCGACGGTGAGCCGGGATTTTCATTGAGGCCTGGCCTCAGACTCCCAGCAGGTCGTTCGTGATCAGTTGCCAATGTGCCTCACTCACCGGCGTGATCGACAACCGGCTCCCACGTTGCAGCAAGGTCAGGTCGGCCAGCGCCGGGTTCGCGCGCAGCTCGGGCAGACCCAGCAGCCGTGTCTTGCGCAGCGCCTTCACATCGAGCAGCAGCCAGCGCGGTGCCTCGGGTTTGGACTTCGCATCGAAGTAGGGCGACTGCGGGTCGAACTGTGTGGGGTCGGGGCGCGTGGTGGACGCGACCTCTGCAATGCCGGCGATGCCGGGCTGCGGACAGCTTGAGTGGTAGAACAGCACGCCGTCGCCGATGCGCATGCCGTCGCGCATGAAGTTGCGCGCCTGGTAGTTGCGCACGCCGGTCCAGGGCACAGTGGCGTCGGGCGCGGCGAGCGCGTCGTCGATCGAGCACTCGTCGGGCTCGGATTTCATCAACCAGTATTGAGCTGCAGCAGGTGAGGTCATCGCGCTATTTTGCGACGATGACCCGCCTGTCTGGCCAGGTCCTTAGAACGATTCCCAGTCGTCCGAAGCACCCGCCTTTTCGGCCACCTTGACCACCGGCTTCGGTGCAGGCTTCACAGGAGCAGCCTTTGGGGCCGTCGACGCCGGCTTGGCGTTGGCCGCCACCGGTTTCTTCAACGGTGTGCTGCGCGTGGCAGCGCTGCCGGGTGTGTGCAGGTCGGTCGACCGGATCTGCGCGATCGAACTCTGCGACGTGCTGTGTGTGTCCACCCGGAACACGCGCACCACCTCGGCCAGGCGGTCGGCCTGCTCGTTCATGCTCGATGCGGCTGCCGCGCTTTCTTCCACCAGCGCCGCGTTCTGCTGGGTCAGCTGGTCCAGATTGGCCACGGCCTGGTTGATCTGGTTCACGCCGTCGGCCTGTTCGCCCGAGGCGCTGGCGATCTCGCCGATCATGTCGCGCACGCGCACCACGTTGTCCACGATCTCGCCCATGGTCTTGCCGGCCTGGTTCACCAGCTCGGTGCCGGCGGTGACCTTGTCGACGCTGGTGCTGATCAGCAGCTTGATCTCCTTGGCGGCCTGCGCGCTGCGCTGGGCCAGGTTGCGCACTTCACCGGCCACCACCGCAAAGCCGCGGCCCTGTTCACCGGCACGCGCCGCTTCCACCGCGGCGTTGAGCGCGAGGATGTTGGTCTGAAACGCAATGCCGTCGATGACGCCGATGATGTCGTTGATCTTGCGCGAGGACTGGTTGATCTCTTCCATGGTGGCGATCACCTGGTGCACCACCTCGCCACCTTTCTGTGCGCTCTGGCCGGCCACGTCGGCCAGCTGGTTGGCCACGCGGGCCGAGTCGGCCGACTGGCGGATCGCGCCCGACATCTGCTCCATGCTGGCCGCGGTCTGTTGCAGGTTGGACGCGGTCTGTTCGGTGCGTGCCGAGAGGTCGTGGTTGCCGGTGGCGATTTCCTTGGCGGCCACGGTGATGTTGTCGGTGCCACGCTTCACATCAGCCACCACATTGACCAACCGGTCACGCATGCCCACCAGCGATGCGGTCATGGCGCCGAACTCGTCCTTGCGGTCGTTGCGGATCGTGGCGGTGAGGTCGCCGCTGGCGATCTGTTCGGCAAAGCCCATGGCTTCGCGCAGCGGGTTGCGGATGTTGCGGATCAGGAAGAAGGCGCCGGCGATGATGCCGGCGATCAGTGCGCCGACCTGGATCGTTGCGATGGTCAGGCTGGTGGAGCGCTGCTCGGTGAAGCTGGCTTGCGCCTCCTGCCGGATCTCGGACTGCATGCTGGCGAACTCGCGCAAGGCGGCCAGGTAGGGCGGCACGGCCTGGTTGAAGCGGGTCGAAATTTCCTGAGCAGCCCCGGCAGCGTCGCCCGCCTTCTTCATCTCGTTGGCCTTGCCCAGCGAGTCCAGCACGTTCTTGCGCAGTTCTGCGATCTTCGCCATCTGGGCCTGTTCACGCTCGTTCATCTCCATGGCCTGCAGTTCTTTCTGCAGTGCGGAGATGGCGGCCACCCCGGCGGGGATCAGGTCCTTGTACATCTCGGCAATCGCCGGGTCCGAACTGGCGATCGAGGCCTGCACGCGCGTGACGTTGGTCTCGGTGAGACCCGCCCACTGGGTGGCAATGGTGGTCTTGTGAGCCAGTGCAGAAAGCACCTGCTCGGAGTCCTTGTTGAGCATGGCCGAGCGCGCGCCCGCGGTGGCGACCACGACGAACAGGGCCACGATGATGGCGATGACGCCAGCCCACAAACGGGCGCCCACGGAGAGGTTGCGAAAGAGATTCATGTTGATTCCAGCGGTCGTGTGTTGCCTCACGCTGCCTTGTGGGCGGCGCGAGGCGCAAGGCCTTGAGATTTATTGAACGGAAACGGGTTGGCTCACCAGACCCATCTCGGCGCTGCCGATGAGCGCCTCGATGTCGGCCAGGATGAGCATGCGCTCGCCCACGCTGGCGATACCGGTGATGAAGCCGGCGTCCAGGGTGGTGTTGATCTGCGGCGCGGCCTTGATGTGTTCCCGGGTGAGACGGATCACGTCACTCACCGAATCGACCACCAGGCCCACCACGCGGTCGTGCACGCTGAGCACAATGACCACGGTCAGGGCGTTGTAGTCGACCTTGGCGCAACCGAGCTTGATGCGCATGTCCACCACCGGCACGATCACGCCGCGCAGGTTGACCACCCCCTTGATGCACTCCGGCGCATTGGCGATGCGGGTGGGCTCCTCGTAGGACCGGATCTCCTGCACGCTCAGGATGTCGATGCCGTACTCCTCGGCGCCCAGGCGAAAGCTCAGAAACTCGCCGGCACTGGCCAGGGCCGTGGCTCGGCCGCGGCTGGCCGCGCTGGGTGAAAGGGCGGCAGGGGTTGGGTTGTTGAGGGCGTCCATGGGTCCAGGGTGTGAGGTTGATATCCCCGTATCGACACGAGATCGGACTTCTTGAGCCGGGCTGAACGCCCTTGCCCGGCAACCGGTCCCGCGCGTTCACTAAGATGGATTCATGCTTCAGCTTCCTGCACACATCGAGGGCGTGAGCCCATCCCGACGCGTTTTCATGCTCGGCGCCACCGGCACCATCGGTCAGGCCACCGTGCGCGCGCTGGTGGCGCGCGGGCACGAGGTGGTGTGTTTCGTCCGGCCGCGCGCGGGTGTGGGTGGGCAGCTCCGGGCCGAAGATACGGCCCGCCTGCTGCCGGGCGCCACGGTGCGGGTGGGTGACGTGCAGGACCCGGCCTCAATCGCGCGGGATGGTTTTCGGGGTGAGCGTTTCGATGCGCTGGTGTCCTGCCTGGCTTCGCGCACCGGCGCCCCCAGGGATGCATGGGCGATCGACCATCAGGCGCATGTGCATGCGCTGGAAGCCGCGCGCCAGGCCGGTGTGTCGCAGGTGGTTTTGCTCTCGGCCATCTGCGTCCAGAAGCCCTTGCTGGCGTTCCAGCAGGCCAAGCTGGCGTTCGAGCGGGTGTTGATCGATTCGGGGTTGACCTACTCCATCGTGCGCCCCACCGCGTTCTTCAAATCGCTCTCGGGGCAGATCGAGCGCGTCAAGCGAGGCAAGCCGTTTCTGGTGTTTGGTGATGGCTCGCTGACGGCCTGCAAGCCCATCAGCGACGACGACCTGGGCGTCTTTCTGGCCGACTGCCTGAGTGATGAAACCCGCCACAACCGGGTGCTGCCGATTGGTGGCCCGGGTGAGGCGATCACCCCGCGCCAACAGGGCGAGCACCTGTTTGCGCTGCTCGGTCGCCCGCCCCGGTTCAAGAGTGTGCCCGTGGGTCTGCTCGACGCGATCATCGCCGTGCTGGGCACGGCGGGGCGCGTGGTGCCCGCGCTGGCCGACAAGGCCGAGTTGGCGCGCATCGGGCGCTACTACGCCACCGAGTCCATGCTGGTGCTTGACCCCGCCACCGGCCGGTACGACGCGGCGGCCACGCCGTCCACCGGCAGCCAGACGCTGTTTGACTTTTACGCGGAGGTGGTTAGCGGCGCTGCGGCGCCCGAGCGGGGCGATCACGCGGTGTTCTGAACGTGAAAAACCCCCGGGGCCCAACAGGCCTCCGGGGGTTTTCGAACACAGGGCCGATCAGTTCGACTTCATCGTGCTGTTCATCTGGCCCATGCCCACGGTGGTGGTGCCGTTGGAGCCTGCGGCCTGCATGCCGTTCATGGGGTAGGCGCCCGGGGTCAGATCGCGGAAGGTGGCGCCGGTCTGGCCGTCGGCAATCAGGGTGCCGTTGCGCTGCGCTTCCATCAATTCGGCGCGGACCTGGTCACGCGAGGTGGTGGACATGGCCGCCGGCTGCATGTAGCTGCCCGGGAACACCTGGCGGAAGGTGGCACCGGTCTGGCCGTCGGCGATCAGCGTGCCGTCGCGCTGGGCCTGGGCCAGTTCGGCGCGGACCTGGTCGCGTGTCTTGGGTGTCATGTCGGCGGCGAAGACGGAACCTGCTGCGATGGTGGCGAGGGTGATGGCGATGATGGAGTTGCGAACGTTTTTCATGGTGAATCCTTGAAGAGGTTGGGAGGAGCCAGAAGGTCTGGCGTTTCGAGCGGGACACACTGAATACGGGCCAGGTTCGCGATCGGATTCAACCCGGCTTCAAAAAAAACAATTTCTTGCAGAGGAGAAACCCGCGGAGGTCTGCGGCCCGACGAGCGCCCTCATGGCGACACCCGGCCTGCGGGCCCTCGCCGACAATCCATGCATGGCCATACCGATCAACTCCGACACCGTTCTGACTCCGCCCTTGCCCTCGGCCACCGTGATCGTGTTGCGCGACGGGCCCTCCACGCTCGAAGTGCTGCTGGTGCGCCGCCACGGCAACTCGGCCGTGCTGGGCGGCGTGCACGTGTTCCCGGGCGGCAAGCTCGATGCTGCTGACCACGTGGTGGACCCTGCCGCGCTGGACCGCTCGCCGCACGAGTGCGCGCTGTGCCTCAACGAGCCCGGGCTTGAGCCCGCCACCGCGCTGGGCCTGCATGTGGCGGCGCTGCGCGAGACCTTTGAAGAAAGTGGCCTGTTGCTGGGGCAGGTGCACCAGGCTGACCTGGCCGCTCGTGTTCGCGAGCTCACCGCCGCAGGCACCGGCTTTGCCGCCGCCTTGCAGCAACTCGGGCGCACCGTCTCCACCGCCAGCGTGTGGCCCTGGTCGCGCTGGGTCACACCGCGTGTGCCTTCAGTGACCAACAAACGCTTCGACACGCGGTT
The DNA here is from genome assembly GCA_038327405.1 of Burkholderiales bacterium. Lineage (GTDB taxonomy): Bacteria > Pseudomonadota > Gammaproteobacteria > Burkholderiales > Burkholderiaceae_C > Hydrogenophaga. Next base: position 8,559 of record JBBQKZ010000087.1, read on the forward strand.
CTTCGTGGCGGTGGCGCCCCAGGGCCAGGAGGCCGAGCACTGCACCATTGAAGCCACCGAGGCTGTGTGGATGGCGCCTCGCCAGGCGCTGGAGCGCTACTGGGCGGGCGAGATCGACCTGGCGCCGCCGCAGATCATGAGCCTGTGCCAACTCAGCCACCTGCAGAGCGCCGCGCAGGTGATGGCCGCCGCGCGCAGCCGGCCACCCGCCCTGATCGAACCCGAGCCGTTCGACCAGGACGGTGTGCGGGTGATCTGTTACCCCGGTGATCCTGCCCACAGCATCACGCAGCGCGCCTGGAGCGGGCCCACGCGCCTGAGCTACCGCAACCAGCGCTTCGAAGCCGAGGGTGGTCTGGCGGCTCTGCTGGGTTGAGCCCGATCCCGCCGACACGCCTTTGTCCTTGCCTTGGGCAGGGTCATGCGGAATGTTGAATCCATCACACTTTGGGGCACGTACTGGGTAGGCAGACCACTGCAACAACCACCCAGGAGAACCCCATGAAACTGAAAACCGCGTCCATCGCCAAAGGATGTCTGTTGATGGCCGTCGCCGGCGCAGCCATCGCTTCGAGCCACCGTGAAGCCCCCTTCATCACCACCACACCCAAGGTGGACGGCACCGACTTCTACATGTTCCGCAGCTACGAAGGCGTGGCCACCGACGGCACGGGCGGGCGCTCCGACTACGTGACCCTGATCGCCAACTACCAGCCGCTGCAAGGCCCCTACGGCGGCCCCAACTATTTTTCGATGGACCCCAACGCGCTGTATGAAATCCATGTGGACAACAACGGCGACGCGAGGGAGGACATCACCTTTCAGTTCCGGTTCAAGAACAAGCTCAACAGCATTCCGCTGAACATCGGCAACGCGTCCGTGGCGATTCCGTTGATCCAGGCCGGCACGGTGTCCAGCGTCAACGATCCCAACCTCAACCTCAACGAGAGCTACAGCCTGACCGTGGTGCGCGGTGACCGCCGCAAAGGCAACGCACAGACCGTGGCGGCCTCGCTGGCCAAGCCGGTGGACTACATCGGCCAGAAGACCCTGGGTGATGCTGCCGCGTACAAAACCTACGCCGACAAACACATCCACACCGTGACCATCCCCGGCTGCAGCATGCCCGCCAAGGTGTTCGTGGGCCAGCGCCAGGAAGGCTTTGCGGTCAACCTCGGTCGCATCTTCGACCTGGTGAACGCGCCGACCGCCACGTTGCTCAACCCCATGGCGAAGGACGCCGAGGGGGCCAACGGCAACCACTACATCCAGAAGCAGAACGTGACCTCGCTGGCGCTCGAAGTGCACAAGAGCTGCCTGACCTCGGGCAGCGAGACGGTCATTGGTGGCTGGACCACGGCCAGCCTGCGCCAGGCGCGCCTGCTCAACGGCGCACCCCAGTCGGGCCACCAGGCCAGTGAAAAGTCCGGTGGTGCATGGACGCAGGTTTCACGCCTGGGCAACCCGCTGGTCAACGAGGTGGTGATCGGCTTGCCGGACAAGGACAAGTTCAACGCGTCGGCGCCCAAGGACGACGGCCAGTTCCTGACCTACGTGAGCAACCCGACACTGCCCGCCTTGCTGGGCCTGGTGCTGGAGGGCAACCCCACTGCCGTGGCACCCACCAACCTGCCGCGCACCGACCTGCTCACGACCTTTCTTACCGGCATCACGGGCGTGAACAAGCCTGCCAACCCGACGCCGTCGGAAATGCTGCGCCTGAACACCGCCGTCCCACCAGTGCCGTTTGCCAGCCAGAACCGCCTGGGTGTGGCCGGCAACGCGCTCAACACCGATGTGAACAAGGTCAACGACAACGCCGGCTTCCCCAACGGCCGCCGTCCCAAAGACGACGTGGTCGACATCGCGCTCGTCGCGGTGCTCGGTGGCCTGTGTGTGATCAATGGCGACAACGATGCGCTGGGTCTCAACAGCGTGCCGGGCGTGCCGTCCCTCACCTCGGCCTGCAAGCCCTCCAGCGTGCCGCTGGGTGCCCGGTCGGCCAACATCCACGACGCCGTGGACCAGGCCGTCGTGCCTTTCCTGCCCGCGTTCCCCTACCTGAACACGCCCAACCCCGGCTCGACCAACCTGTGATGCTGGCCACCCACACCAAGGACACACCATGAGACAACATCTCAAGACATCCCTGCTGGCGGTGGCCACCGCTGCAGCGCTCGCCGGTTGCGGCGGGGGCGGCGGTGACGCTGCCCCGGCCCAGCCCGAAGCTGCCAAGCCCTTCATGGGCAGCACCGTGCAGTCCTTGCTGGACTACATGAACCAGCTGATTGCCCAGACCAGCGAAACCACCGAACCGGAGCCAGTGGACAACACGCCACTGCCGGTGGACGACACGGTCTGATCCGGTCCCTTCAACCTTGATCAGGGCGGGTCGGCGCACGGTGTGTGTCGACCCGTTTTCACATGAAAAAATGGTTTTTTTTCGCCGTCCTGTGCCTGGCTTCGGCCGCGCAGGCGCACGAATTCTGGATGGTCCCCGACCGCTTTTCGCCACCGGTGCGCGGCGAGGTGGACCTGGCCCTGCGCGTGGGTGAAAACTTCGTCGGCGATCCGGTCGGCTTCGGGCGGCCCATGGCGGAGTCCCTGCGCTGGTTCAGCCAGGCCGGGGAAGTCCAGCTCGCCCCGCAACTGCCCGACAACCTGCAGCAGGACAGTGTGGCGCTGGCATTTGACAAGCCCGGTGCCCAGCTGATCGTGCTCGACACGAAACCTTTCACCATCACACTGCCTCCCGACACCTTCAACGCCTACCTGCGCGAGGAAGGGTTGGAGCGCGTGATGGCGCAGCGCGAAGCCGCCGGGCAGGGCGCCCAGCCGGGGCGCGAGCGCTACCGCCGCCACGTCAAGACCCTGCTGCGCGTGGGTGGTCAGAGCGACGCGAGCTTCGGTGTGCGCGCCGGCCAGACGCTGGAGATCGTGCCGTTGGCCGACCCGCAGCGCCTGCGGCCCGGAGGTACCCTGGCACTGCAGGTGCTGTTCAACGGTCAACCGCTGGAAGGTGCGCTGGTGAAGGTCTGGAACCAGCGCGGTCCGCAACTCAGTGTGTTGCGCACCCGCACCGATGCCACTGGCCACAGCAGCACCACCTTGCCCTGGGCCGGTGTGTGGATGGCCAGCGTGGTGCACATGGTGCCCGCCACCGACAACCAGGGCTGGGACTGGGACAGCCACTGGGGCAACCTCACCTTCGAGCTGCCGCTTGCCCCGGCCCAGCGCCGGCCTTTGTGAGGGTCTGAGCACGCTGCGTTGGCGCGGGGCTACAGTGGCGCATGACCAGCACCCCCACGACACCGGCCGCCAGCGGCCCTGCCACCTCGACCGACAAGCACAAGATCCGTTTCCTGCTGCTGGAGGGCATCCACCCCTCGGCCATCGCGGTGCTTCGTGCCGCGGGATATTCGCAAATCGAGAGCCTGCCCGGCGCCTTGCCCGACGACGAACTCAAGGCCCGCATTGCCGACGTTCATTTCATCGGCATCCGTTCGCGCACGCAACTCTCGGCCGAGGTGCTCTCGCACGCCCGGCGCCTGGCTGCGGTGGGCTGCTTCTGCATCGGCACCAACCAGGTCGATCTGGCGGCGGCGCGCCAGCGTGGTGTGGCGGTCTTCAACGCGCCGTATTCCAACACCCGCTCGGTGGCCGAGCTGGTGCTGGCCGAGGCGATCCTGCTGATGCGCGGCATTCCTGAGAAGAACGCCGTGGCGCACCGTGGCGGCTGGTTGAAAACGGCCAGCAATGCCTATGAAATCCGCGGCAAGACGCTGGGCATCGTGGGGTATGGCGCCATCGGCACGCAGCTCTCGGTGCTGGCTGAAGCGCTGGGCATGAAGGTGATGTATTTCGACGTGACCACCCGGCTGCCGCTGGGCAACGCGCGACCCGTGGCCAGCCTGGCCGAGCTGCTGGGCTGCGCCGACGTGGTGAGTCTGCATGTGCCCGAAACGCCCGACACCCAATGGATGATCGGCGCGGCGCAAATGGCGCTGATGAAGCCCGGCGCCGTGTTGATCAACGCCTCGCGCGGCAGCGTGGTCGTGCTCGACGCGCTGGCCGAGGCCCTGCGCCGCAAGGCCCTGCTGGGCGCGGCCATCGACGTGTTTCCGCAGGAGCCGCACAGCAACCAGGACCGTTTCGAGTCGCCCTTGCGCGGGCTGGACAACGTGATCCTCACGCCCCACATCGGCGGCTCCACGCTGGAGGCACAGGAAAACATCGGCATCGAGGTGGCCGACAAGCTGGTGCGCTACAGCGACAACGGAACCACCACCTCGGCGGTGAACTTCCCCGAAGTGGCGCTGCCCGCGCACCCGGGCAAGCACCGCCTGCTGCACATCCACCAGAACGTGCCTGGTGTGCTCTCGGGCATCAACCACGTCTTCTCAGACCACCACATCAACATCGCCGCGCAGTACCTGCAGACGCGTGAAGACCTGGGCTACGTGGTGATGGACATCGACGCGGCGCATTCGGAGCTGGCGCTGTCCGAGCTCGCCCGGGTACCGGGTACCTTGCGCAGCCGCGTGCTGTTCTGAAAGGGTCGAGCTTGAAGCTGATGTCGTGGCGCGCGGCGTTGATCGGCGGCCTGGTGGCGGTGCTGGGGCTCGGCGCCTGGCTCTGGACACCCGACAAACCGCGCAGCGAGTTGCAGGCGCGGTACCTCGCATCGACCGCCGATCTGGTGCAGGTGGGCGAATGGCGTCTGCATGTGCGCGACAGCGGTCCCCGGGACGCGCCGGTGGTGCTGATGCTGCATGGCTTCGGCGCCAGCCTGCACACCTGGGACGCGTGGGCGCAGGGCTTGAGCGCCACCCGCCGCGTGATCCGGTTCGACCTGCCCGGCAACGGCCTGAGCGAGCCCGACCCCGCAGGCAACTACACCGATGCGCGCAGCCTCCAGCTGGTGCTGGCGCTGATGGACCAGCTGGGTGTGGCGCGCGCCAGCGTGGTGGGCCATTCGATCGGCGGGCGCATGGCCTGGACGCTGGCCGCCCGCCACCCCGAGCGCGTCGAACGGCTGGTGCTGGTGGCGCCCGACGGCTTTGCCAGCCCGGGTTTTAAATACGGCCGGGCGGCCGAGGTGCCCGCCGTGCTTGGCCTCATGCGGTACGCCATGCCCAAGGCCGTGCTGCGCATGAACCTGGCGCCGGCCTACGCCGACCCCCGGTTCCTCACTGACGAACTCACCACGCGTTACCACGACCTCATGCTCGCACCCGGTGGGCGCGATGCGATGCTCAAGCGCCTTGAGCAAACGGTGCTGACCGACCCCCGGCCCCTGCTCGCCGACATCGTGGCGCCGACCTTGCTCGTCTGGGGCGAGGCCGACGCCATGATCCCGGTGGCCAATGCGCAGGACTACCTGGCCGCCGTGAAGGGCAGCCGGCTCGTGAGCTTTCCGGGGGTGGGCCATCTGCCGCAGGAAGAGGCTGCGCAGGCATCGCTGGGCGCGGCGGCCGACTTTTTGCGCTGAAGCCGAGGGATTACCACGATGGCCGAAGGCGGTCGGAGTTGAGATATTTGCGAAGGCAAATATCAGCATTAACAAATTGTTCAACTTCTTCGGAGTCCTTCATGAAACGACGCACCCTGGTCCTGGCGCTCGCCCTCGGCAGCACCGCCTTGCTCGGCGCCGGCTGCGCCTACACGCCCGCCCGTCAGAAAACGCAGGTGGTCCTGCAGGTGAGCGACGCCGATCCGGCCAAGTGGAACCTGGCGCTGAACAACGCGCGCAACGCGCAGGTGGACCTGGGCGCCGACAAGGTGGACATCGAGATCGTGGCCTACGGCCCGGGCATCAACATGCTCAAGTTCGACGCCGTGACCGCCAACCGCGTGAGCGAGGCGGTGAAGAACGGCGTGAAGATCGTGGCCTGTGAGAACACCATGACGGCGCAAAAGATCGTCAAGGCCGACATGAACCCTGCGGTGAGCTATGTGCCCGCCGGGGTCGTCCACATCATGCAGCGCCAGCACCAGGGCTGGGCCTACGTGCGACCCTGAAGCGGGCAGCTTCAGCCGCGCCGCGGCATGCGCCAGGGGAGCATGGCCTGCACCAGCGGCGAGACCAGGCGCGGCACATGCAGCGTCTCGTGAAAGCTCGACACGCTTTCGCCCAGCAGCGTGCTCTGCAGCACGGCGCGCTGGTAGAACGGCGTGTCTTCGAGCTGCTGTGACACCAGCACGCGCGAGTCGCTGCGCATGCGCCGGTCGATGCGCCACGCGGTGCGTGGCAAGGTTTGCAGGGGCGGCGCCTCGAACGGCTGCACGCTGCCGTGCCGCCCGAAGCGCAGGGCGAGCAGTTTTCCTTGGGCCTTGCCGGGCTCCACGTCGTACAGCACGGCGGTGCTGCCGTCCTTCATCTGGCTGCGCGACCAGTCCCATTCGGTGAAGGCGCGCTCCACCGGCTCGTCGCCTTCGTTGCTGTCCAGGTAAGCGTGGCCGCTCCAGCGCTGCTCCGGCTGCTGCAGTTTCACTTCCACGCGCGCGTGGGGCGCGATCGGTCCCCAGCGGTGGCGACCCGAGGCATCGAGCGCGGTGCCGAACTTGAAGAGCTGGTGGGTGCGCAGCTTCACCGTGCCGCGGATGCGCCGCGGGATAGGCACGCCCACCTCGTCGATGTGGATGGTGAGTGCATCACCGTGCCATTCCAGCTGGCTGGGGCCGATCTTGAAATGTGTGGCGTCGCGCCGGTTGTGTGAGGAACCGCGCTCGGTCATGGACCAACGCCGTGCGCCCGCGCTGTAGAGCGCCACGTTGAGCGCGCAGAAGTTGTCGGGGTTGGTGGGGCCGCGCTTGCGCGCCCAGGCGTAGTAGGGCGAAAACACGCTGCCCACGAAGGCGATGATGGTCAGGCCGAAACGGCCGTCGTCGCTCAGGGCGTCGACGTACCACCAGAGGTAGCCACCCGAGGGGACCACCTGGTCAAAGCGGGGCTCGCCATCACGGCCGCGGCCGCCAGCTGGCCCGAAAGCGCCGCCATCGGGACCCCCGGGCCCGGGTGGACGCTCCCCCCCGCCAGGAAAA
>JBBQKZ010000088.1:0-15532 GCA_038327405.1 Burkholderiales bacterium
GACGGTCTGGCCAGCGACCTGCGCAACAACGAAGACGTGAAAGAGTTCTACCTCGGCATGGGCGGGGGCGAACGCAAGAGCTTCAAGGACGTGAAAAGCTACAAGCGGCGCAAGCGCTGGCTGGCATGAACGGGTAGTCCCTGCCCCACTTCGACACCCCTTCCTTCATCTGCACCTGGACCGCCATGAACGACTTCTTCGACGCCCTGGAATCCCGACCACCTGAAGTGCGCGAGGCGCAACTGATGGGCGCGCTCACGCGACAGGTTGCCCATGCCAAGCACAACACGTGGGCGTACGCGGAAATCCTCAAGGAAATTGATCCGCCGGCCGTTTGCACGCGCCGAGCGCTGGCCCAGCTGCCAGTGACACGCAAGCGCGATCTGGTGGCGTTGCAGCGGCGCAGCCGGCAGGAGCGGGCCGATCCGTTCGGAGGATTCAGCAGTGCGGCTTTCGGGCCGGACATGTCGCGCGTGTTTGCCAGTCCCGGCCCCCTTTATGAACCGGAGGGGCACCTCAGGGACTATTGGCGGGTCGCGCGGGCGATGCACGCGGCGGGATTCAGGCGAGGTGACCTGGTTCACAACGCCTTCAGCTACCACTTCACACCAGCAGGCGCCATCATGGAGTCCAGTGCGCTCACGCTGGGTTGCACCGTGTTGCCCGCAGGAACCGGGCAAACCGAATTGCAGGTGCACGCCATGGTGGATCTGTGCCCGGGGGTTTACGTGGGCACGCCGAGTTTCCTGAAGCTCATTCTGGAACGCTCAGATGCGATGGATCTGGCCGTGCCGACGCTGAACCGCGCCCTTTTCAGTGGCGAAGCCTGTCCGGAAAGTCTGCGCCAGTGGTTCAAGGCCCGCGGTGTTTCGGCCTATCAGGCCTACGCCACAGCCGACCTGGGTCTGCTTGCCTACGAAACGCCAGCGCTGGAAGGCATGGTGCTTGACGAGCATCTGATTCTGGAAATCGTCAAACCAGGAACCGGGGATCCGGTTCCCGTGGGCGAAGTGGGCGAGGTTGTGGTGACGACCTTCAACCCCACGTACCCGTTGATCCGGTTCGCCACAGGTGACCTGTCTGCGTTTCTGCCCGGGCAATGTCCCACGGGACGAACCAACCACCGGATTGAAGGATGGCTGGGCCGCGTCGACCAGACCACCAAGGTACGTGGCATGTTCGTCCATGCCTCGCAGGTGGCGGAGGTAACCCAGCGGTTCCCTGAAGTTCGACGTGCCCGTCTGGTCGTCAGCGGGGAGATGGCTTCGGACCGCATGGTGTTCGAGGCCGAAGTTGATCACCCCTCAGATGGGCTGCACGACCGCATTCAGCAGGCACTTCGAGACGTCACCAAACTGCGTTCAGAGGTCTTGCTGTTGGCACCGGGCGCACTGCCGACAGATGCCAGGACGATCGAAGATACCCGCAGCCACCGATAAGGTGCCGCCGAGCAAGGCCAGGCACCCCGCTCACACCCGGCACTGCTCGCCAATACCCCGCTGAAAAGGCCTCGACACAACCGTGTCGAGGCCTTCCTTCTTTTTGCGGCTCGAGTCATGAGATCGGTTGCCCAACCTATGGCGCCCGCAGATCGAACGAACTATAAAGTAAACATTTGTTGCCGGATGAATTGATCACAAAGCATCCATCACGGCGCAATGTTTCTGCTTGTCGGCATCGTATCGACCCCCTTCGCAAGGCAGCCGCCAGCAGCGGGTGGCCTCTTCCGATCACCGTTTGTGACCGCGTTGAAGGTGGGCAACGGTCGCTGCGGATCATCCAAAAGGAATACAAGATGACGGAAAAAGACAGGGCTTGGCGGGAGGAATACCACTTTGCAAACTGCGTGATTCGCAGTGACACCCGGGAACTGTTGCGCGACGGCATCGCGCAGAAGATCGAAAGAAGGTCGTTTGACTTGATTCTGTATCTGCTTCAGCTTGAAGGCCGGGTGGCCAGCAAGGACGAGTTGCTGGAGCACGTCTGGGGGAACCACTTTGTATCGGACTCCGTGATTGCTCAGAGCATCATGAAAGCCCGCAAGGCACTGGGCATCACCGGCAAGGAGCCTGGTCCGATCAAGACTATTCACCGGGTGGGCTACCGTTTCGCCAGCGAAGTCAGCAGGCCCGCCCGTGCAACGGTGCCCAGCATCGGTTGCAGACGTTCATCGGGTCTGCAGCGGGTGCTGTGGCTTCCCACCGACGGCACGCTGGAGCGGGCAGATCTTTCGTGGGTCCGCTATGGCCTGATTTCGGTCGCCACCCATGTGTTGCAAGGCCTTGGTGTGTCCACCGTTCCCGCCAGTGAAGCGATACAACTGCACGAATCGTCTGCCGATCGCCAGGGCGACGAGACAACTGCACCGCAGCTGAAGGTTCTGGAAGTGGGACTGCCGGTGGTTCACAGCCGCATCACGACGACCCCCAGGCACCAGTATCGGCTGGAGTGGCGCATGCAGCTCGGTGGACGGGAATACAGCAACTGGAACGAGGGCATGGCACCCGCGGAGCTGGCCTTGAAAGCGGCGCGGGAAGTGGCCCTGAGCCTGCGCACGCAGCAGGCAGCGCAGCCCGCTGCAGGGCAGGAGGAACACTTTCTGGATGAAGCGGCACAGCTCATCGAGCTCGCCGTCTCGATGGACCAGGCCGCACAGACTTTTTCGCTGATGGCGGTTTGCGTCGAGATACCCCAATGTCCCCTGTCAATCTGGGCCGAATTCGTCTGGGCCCTGGCCCTGCGCGACGACGCTGCGACGGGAAACTTCGCCCACCGATTCATCGAGCGTGCCCGTCGGGCGGGAGATTCAGCCCACGAGGGCTGGGCACACCTGTGCAACGCACATCAGCAGGTCTACCGCCGCCGTCTGGTGGAGGCGGTGGACCTGACCCAGCGCGGCGTGGCCATGGTGCGGCAGGCATCCCCGTCCGTGATGCAGGCACGCGCCCTGTTGCTGGCCGCACAGGTCATTGCCACGGCCGGCAAGGCCCCTGAGGCGGCAGCACTGTGGCGGGAGGCCTCCATGCTGGTTGCCCAGCGACCCACGCCGGTCATGGTGTGTCGCGTCCATCTGATGCGCTGCGAGATCGACCAGCTGGATGCCGGATTGCCTCTGGCTGTCGAGGGCCGAAGCGACGCGCAGGATGCGTCTCGCTGGCTGGGCATGACGCCACTGACAGCGCGGATCCATCTCCTGCACGCTCTGCAGTCCTGCGCACGGGGCGACTTCGACCTGTGCCGTCGGGAGCTGGACCTGGCATTGCAGGCCAGCGAAGGTTCGGCCGACCCTCGCTTGCGCCTGCTGGTTCGTCTGCACCTGGGCACTTTTCTGGCCCGGTGCGGAGATGAGGCGGGTCTGAGAGCCTGCGTCGGCGCGATGGACGAGCCCGCGCTGCGGGATGCACCGCTGGGGCAAGCGGTCGCGCGCTGGTTGCGTGCCCGCCAGTGCCACCTGGCTGGCGACGCCGCCAAGGCCCTGCCCCTGGCCGAGGCGGCCATGGAGGAGCTTGCCGATCTGGGCATCTGGTGCGCGGAGGATCACTGGCTCTTCGTGGCCCAGCTGACCCTGATGACCGGCAACAGGCGCAATGCGCGGGCCATGTTGCTCCGCCTGGAGGATCGGTACAAGCACCGACCTTCCCCCATCCGCCAGGCCACGGCCCTGGCCGTGCAGGGGATGATCGAATACGCCGAGGGTCACGCAGGCAAGGCACTGGGCTTGTTCGAACAGGCGTGCCGACCCGCACGCGGGACGCTGATGTCCAACATTCTTTTGTTCGGGCTCAGTTGGCTGGCTCTGGTCGACGGGGGGAACCCACCTGCCACGCAATTGGCTCCTGCAGGCCAATGGGTGGACGAAACACGTGAGGGCCGGCATGTGCGCGCCATGCTTCACAACAAACCTTACTGGGCGATGTCGAGGCGTGACCATCCGATGCTTCTCCGCCCGGCTGGCGAGCCGGTGCCCCACCAGGTGAGCGATGTGGGCGTCCCGGGCCAGACCTCCTACGCGACCCACTTGCCCATGCCGGTGTGATGGTCGGGTTGACCGCGAGGGCTGTGGTTGCGAACGAGCGATCGGCCTTCGAGCAGTTCGAGCGCAGCAACCGCCATACTTTCGAACAATTCAACGAACCCCACCCGCCCGCCTACTACAACGACAGGGAGCTGGCGCGGGCATTCGAGCGCTGTCTGGATCAACACCACCGGTGTCACGAGCTGACCCGTGTCGTGGTCGCCAAGGACACTTCGCACTGGCTGGGCATGGGGCGCCTGAGGTTGCACGCCACCGGGCCCCGGCCTTTCGCGGTGTTCGTCTACCAGACGGACCATCGGGCTCTGCGGGAGGGTGTGGGCACCGCGCTTCTGGGAGACCTGATGCGCCAGGCCGCTGCGCTCGGCATGACCCGATTCGATGCCCAGATCACCTGCGACAACCTGGTGTCATTGCACCTGCTGCGCAGGTCGGGTTTCAGTGCTGCAGGCTGGGCGGCGCCGGCCACCTTGTTGCGCGGCAGGATCGACTGTCTGTTGTTAAGCCGGCCCGGTCTGGCTTTCGCCGGCACGGCCCTGACGGGCGCCCACATGCAGCTGGCCGCGTGATTCGGCCAGTTCGACCTGCCGCTGGCGCTCTGCCAACTGGGCCTTCTCCTGCGGGGTGCGCTGATCGTGGCAGTGCGCACAGCTCACGCCCTTGACGTATTGCGGCGAGGCCTTCTCGGCGGCGCTCAGCGGCCAGCGGCACGAGCGGCAGAGCTCATGCGGTCCCGGTTGCAGGCCATGGCCCACGCTCACGCGCTCGTCGAACACGAAACACTCGCCCTCCCAGGTGCTCTGCTCCGCCGGGATCTCTTCGAGGTACTTGAGGATGCCGCCTTCAAGGTGGTAGACCTCGTCGAACCCACGCATCTTCATCAGCGCGGTGGACTTTTCGCAGCGGATGCCGCCGGTGCAGAACATCGCCACCCTGGGCCTCTTCCCGCCTTGCAGTGCCGGCTGTGCATCGAGCCAGGCGGGCAGCTCGGTGAAGGTCTTGATGTTCGGATTGACCGCGCCGGCAAAGGTGCCTATGGCCACCTCGTAGTCGTTTCGGGTGTCGATCACCAGCACTTCGGGGTCCGCCAGGAGCGCATTCCAGTCCTGCGGTTTCACGTACTGGCCCACGGTCCTGTTCGGGTCCAGACCCGGCACGCGCAAAGTCACGATCTCCTTCTTCAGACGCACCTTCATGCGGTGGAATGGCGGGTGCTCGCTCCACGATTCCTTGTGGGGCAGGCGGGCCAGCCGGGCGTCGGCCCGCAGGTGGGCCAGCACGGCGCGCACGCCCGCTTCGGGCCCTGCGATGGTGCCGTTGATGCCCTCGCGGGCGATCAGCAGGGTGCCCTTGACGCCGTGGGCCTCGCAGCAGGCCTGCAATGGCTCACGCAACTCGACGAAGTCGGGCAGATCGACAAACTGGTAGAGCGCGGCGGTGAGGTAACGGTGGAGGTTGGGCTCGCAAGACATGGCCCAATTATCCCCCTGCCCTGCGTCGTCAAAGTGCCTGCAGTCGCGACGGATCGGGCCGTTGCAGCCAATGGGCAAACTCGTCGGCCAGCTGCTGGCTGGCTGCAGTGGCGGCGCTCCAGGCCTTCATGCGCCCGGCGAGGTCCGGGCCGTAGCGGGTGAAGTCCTGTCGGTCGGGCAACTTGGCATTGGGCAGCGATTTCACCCAGGCGGGATCGGGCGCAAGCACCAGCATGCTGTCCAGCGCGGGGCTGCTTCGATGGCGACGCCTCCAGGCCTTGTCCAGCCAGCCGGGCACCACCGATTGCTGGAAATGCGGGTACAGCACGATGGGTGCCGTGGCCGGCGGCCGGTAGTGCAGATGCAGGTGGTAGTCGGTGATGCCGCCGTCCCAGTAGACACCTGGTGGCGCGCCGGCAATGCCGTGCACCGGGCGCAAGACAAAGGGAATGGAGCAACTGGCCTGCAGCGCGTCCATGAAGTTGGCATCACTCAGCGGCACCTGCCGCGTGCGGAAGTCGTGGGGATCGAACGGGAGCTGGGCGCTGGTGGAGAACACCACCCGCTCCAACCATGCGCCCAGCGCCTTTCGGTGCAGGGCGTTGGCCGCGAATGCGCCCAGATAGCCCAAGGGCGTGCGAAGGCTTCCATCACGGCCAAGCAGGTGGCGCCCCCGCGAAGTGACGATGTGCAGCCGGTAGCGCGGGTGATTCAACACCTCGCCAATGCGACCGCCGTAAAAGAGCTTCAGGTTGCCACCAAACTGCTCGCTGACCTGATCGGGGGTGGGGCGCTTCTGGCCTGGAGGCAAGTCGTAGTGCTGGGCGATGTAGTCGCGCTCCAGCCGCTCGAAGGCCGCCACCGGTTCGCCCAGGCAGGCGGTGGCCATGCGCCAGGCGCCGATGGATGCGCCCACCAGATGCACCGGCTGGGTACTTTGCGGCAGCCACTGGCCAAACAGGAAACGGTCCAGCGGCCCCAGGATCAGTCCCTTGGGCCCACCGGCTGCTGCCGGGATCACGCCCACGTCTTGCGGACGCAGGCCGTGCTGTTCGATGTGGTGGCGCGCGCGCGGGCCGGCGTAGAGGCGAAGGGCTTGCATCGGCTGCGATTGTCACGCAGCCTTGCGGCCGTGCGGCTTCAGTGGCCCGAAGCTTCTTCGGCCTCGGTGATTTCGGTGTGGCGCGAGATCGAAGGGATCTCTTCGGCCACCACGGTGTCAGGGTCGATGCCCAGCACCAGCCCCACAGGGTCGGGATAGGTGTTGATCAAGAGCTCGGAGCGCATGGACTGCTCTTCTGCGCGCGCTCGCCAGGAGCCGATGTGGATCACCCCGGCGATAGGCTCGTAGACTTCGTTTTCAAACGGGGCGGTCTGGTGCTCAATGGCGTTGATCATGCGCCTGGGAAAGTTCCATTCGCGCGCCAGTGCAGCGCCCACCTCGGCGTAGCTGTAGCCGAACAGGCCACGCTCGGCGGTGGCGCGCTTGAGGTCGAGCATGGGCACGCTGCGGTCCAGGTCGATCATGGCCTCGGGCATGCCCACGTGCATCACCAGCTCGCCGATGCCGTGGATCAAGCCCGCGGTGAAGGCGGTGTTTTCGTCGATGCGGATCGGCAGTGCGATGTAGCGCGAGAGGTTGGCGGTGTTGAGGCTGTAGCGCCAGAACTGGTTGAGGTTGACGCCACCGACGGCGTGGAAGCCTTCGCCCAGCGACGCGGCAATGACCAGGGCACGCACCTTGATAAGGCCCAGCACCTGAATGGCTTCACGGGCGCTGGATACCGAGCGGTGCAGGCCGAAGAAGGCCGAGTTGGCGGTCTTGAGCAGCTTGGCGGTGAGCACCGGATCGTCTTCGATGTACGAGGCTGCCAGCATCGCGTCGACATCTTCCTGGTCGAAGGTTTCGATGAGTTTGCGCACCACCTTGGGAGCCGACGGCAGGGCATCGGGCCGTTTCAGGAGCTTGTCGAGTTGCATGTCTTTTCCCCGCCTGGTTTGCCCACCCGAATGGGGTTTGCTGCTTTTTTTATCGCCCGTAAATCGCCGCACTTGAGGCCTTTTTCAGTCAATGAAGGCGCCCAACGCCTGGCTGAACGACCACTCCGACGGGTCCTTGCCCAAAACGCTGTCCAGATCGAGTCCGAGGGAGAGGCCCACCAGGTCCGGGAAGGTGGCCACCAGGCCGTTTTCATCGAGCTGGATCTCCTCGGCCCGAGCGCGCCACGAAGCGATGTGGAGCACACCACCCAGCGGGTCGTAGGCCTCGCCTTCAAACGGGCTGATCTGGTTGTTCAGGGCCGAGACGATGTCCTGCGGAAACTGCCACTTTTCGGCCATGCCGGCGCCCACCTGGGCGTAGGTGTAGCCAAACACAGACATCTCGGCCTGGGCGCGGTTGAGGTCCAACGGCGGCGTGCCCATGTCCAGAGGTGCCACCAGGTCGGGCATGGCAATGTGCATGATCAGATCGCCAATGGAGTGAATCAAACCGGCGGTAAAGGCATTGCCCTCGTTCTGGCGCAGCACACCGGCCAACGACTTGGAGATGTCAGCCACGCGCAGGCTGTAGCGCCAGAACTGCGGCAGGTTGACCCCGGGCACGTTCTTGAAGCTCGATCCCAGCGCTGCGGCCATCACCAGCGAACGCACATGGGTCATGCCCAGCATGGCCACGGCTTCTTCGGCGCTGCCGATCTTGCGGCTGACGCGGAAGAAGGCCGAATTCGACAGGCGCAGCACGCGTGTGGTGAGCGACGGGTCTTGGGCAATCAGGTCGGAGACCCGCTTGGGGCTTGGGTCGTCCTTGTTCATCTCCGCCAGCAGTTCGGAGACGGTGCGCGACATGGCGGGCAGCGCGCGGGGAAAGTTCAGCAGGGCTTCGAGTTGCATGGGGTGAAGTCCGATGGAGGCTTGGGGCTTTGCACGCAGCCGATGCTGAGAGCAGCGTGTTCCTCTCTGTATCGGCTCAGGCTCCGCCAACTTGAGCGCGAGCGAGGCTGTGAAAAATCCGCTTCTTCCCCCGTCTTTCCCTCTCCATTTCAGCGTTTTGTGTCTTTGCCCGTGCCCTGAAGGCGGGCAAAGGCCGAGGCCATGGCCGAAGGCGCTGCAGCCGCCGTGCCACCCGGTGCGTTCCGGCTGTCCGGTCTGCCGGCGCGCACCGGCTCGAAACGGTTGTCGCGCGGCCCCGCACCCTGCCCTGCGCTGCGGCCCGGGGCCTCGCCCAGCTTCATCGACAGCGCAATGCGCTTGCGTGCCACATCCACCTCCACCACGCGCACCTTGACGATGTCGCCAGTCTTGACGATCTCTCGCGCGTCGTTGACGAACTTGTGCGCCAGCTGGCTCACGTGAACCAGCCCGTCCTGGTGCACACCCAGGTCGATGAAGGCGCCGAACTGGGCCACGTTGCTCACCGTGCCCTCCAGGATCATGCCCTCGCGCAGGTCGCTGATGTCGTCCACGCCGTCGTTGAAGCGCGCCACCTGGAAGTCCGGGCGCGGGTCGCGGCCGGGCTTTTCCAGCTCGCCCAGGATGTCCTTGACCGTGATCACGCCGAAGCGCTCGTTGGCGAACAGCTCGGGCCGCAGGGTTTTGAGCATGTCGGCGCGGCCCATGAGCTCGGCCACCGGCTTGCCGGTGGTCTTCATGATCTGCTCGACCACGGCATAGGTTTCCGGGTGCACGCCGGTCATGTCCAGGGGGTTGTCGCCACCGCGGATGCGCAGGAAACCCGCACTCTGCTCGAAGGTTTTTGCGCCCAGTCCGGCCACGTCCATGAGTTGCTGGCGGTTCTTGAACGCACCGTGCGCCTCGCGCCATCGCACCACCGCCTTGGCCACGCTGCCCGAGAGGCCCGACACCTTGGAGAGCAGCGGAACACTGGCGGTGTTCAGGTCCACACCCACGCCGTTCACGCAGTCCTCCACCACCGCGTCCAGCGTGCGCGCCAGTTCGCTCTGGTTCACATCGTGCTGGTACTGGCCCACGCCGATGCTCTTGGGGTCGATCTTCACCAGCTCGGCCAGCGGGTCTTGAAGGCGGCGCGCAATGCTGGCCGCACCGCGCAGGCTCACGTCCACATCCGGCATTTCCTGGGAGGCGAATTCACTCGCGGAATACACCGAAGCACCCGCCTCGCTCACCACCACCTTCTGGATCTCGGGCTGGGCAAGCTGCTTCATCAGGTCGGCGGCCAGCTTGTCGGTCTCGCGACTGGCCGTGCCGTTGCCGATGGCGATCAAATTCACACCGTGTTTTTCGCTCAGCAGGCGCAGCGTGTGCAGCGCGCCGTCCCAGTCGCGCCGGGGCTCGTGCGGGTACACCGTGGCGGTGTCCACCAGCTTGCCCGTGGTGTCCACCACCGCCACCTTCACACCGGTGCGGATGCCTGGGTCCAGACCCATCACCACCTTGGGGCCGGCGGGGGCGGCCAGCAACAGATCGCGCAGGTTGTCGGCAAACACCTTGATCGCCACCGCTTCGGCGCTTTCGCGCAGGCGGGCGAACAGGTCGCGCTCGCTGGAGAGCGAGAGCTTCACGCGCCAGGTCCAGGCCACGCATTTGCGCAGCAAATCATCCGCTTTGCGGCCCTGGTGGCTCCAGCCCAGCTGCAGGGCAATGCGGCCTTCGGCCAGGCTCGGCACTGCCACCGTTCGGGCTGAGCCTGTCGAAGCCGGCGTGTCAACAGGCTCCGGCAGCACCAGCTTGGCGTCCAGAATCTCCAGCGAGCGCCCGCGAAACACCGCCAGTGCACGGTGCGAAGGCACTCGCGAAATCGGTTCGTCGTAGTCGAAGTAGTCGCGGAACTTCGCCACCTCGGGCACGTTTTCGTCTTTGCCCGCCACCAGCGTGCTTTTGAGCAGGCCTTCGGTCCAGAGCCACTCGCGCAAGTTCTGCAGCAGCGCGGCGTCTTCGGCCCAGCGCTCGCTCAGGATGTCGCGCACGCCGTCCAGCACGGCGGGCACGGTGGAGAAGTCGGCGCCGGGCTTGCCGTCGTCCAGCACCTCGGGTGGGCGCGTGAAAGCAGCGGCCTCGGCCATGGGGTCCAGCGTCGGGTCGGCCCAGAGCTTGTCGGCCAGCGGCTCGATGCCGAATTCGCGCGCGATCAGGCCCTTGGTGCGGCGGCGCTGCTTGAACGGCAGGTAGAGATCTTCCAGCTCCTGCTTGGTGGGTGCCAGCATCACGGCGGCGCGCAGCTCGGGGGTGAGCTTGCCCTGCTCGTCGATGCTCTTCAGGGTGGTCTCGCGACGCGCTTCGAGTTCACGCAGGTAGTCCAGGCGAAAGGCCAGTTCGCGCAGCTGGATGTCGTCCAGTCCGCCAGTGGCTTCCTTGCGGTAGCGGGCGATGAAGGGCACCGTGGCTCCGCCGTCAATCAGGTCAACGGCGGCCTGAACCTGGTGAACCTGAACCCGGATTTCCTGTGCGATCTGCGCGACGATGTTCTGCATGGGTGACTGTGAATGCCCGGGCAGGGTCAAATCTCGGTAGGGGGAATCAAAAGCGGGCGAGTGTGCCACAGGCAGCGCGGGGCGTGAGCGCCCCGGGAGGTGATGCTCCAGCAGCGCGCGATTCTTGCGAGGCCATGACTTTTGTCACCGATGGGCGGTGCAGCCCACTCGAAATACTCTGAGGGAGGTATGGGGAGGTCGATCAGCCCTGCCTACCATCCCGGCAAGCACGCGAGGCGATCGACCCTGGCTCCCGTTTGCGCCGATACGCCGGGTTGCTTTTTCCGTTCACCAGCATCCCCATGAGCACCCCTTTCCACCTCACCCGGCACTTCGCATTCATCAGCCTGTTGGCCTTCATGGCGGTGGGCGGCGTGCTCTTGCACCTGGAGCCACCGGGGATCGAGATTGGACTGCTGGCGCTGCTGTATGTAGCCCTGCTGGCCATCGTGCGTCGCGCGCAAAGCACCATCGAGCGAGCGGCGAAAGGCAGCGACGCCACGCGGCAACGCCTGGCCCATCTGGAAAAAATGACCACGCTCGGCCAGATGGTGGCGGGCGTTGCGCACCAGCTCAACACCCCCCTGGCATTCTCCAAGAACAACGTCGTGATGGCGCTGCAGGCGCTGGATCAGCTCGAGGGCGCGGTGCACCGGCAGATCCGTCACAGCAGCTACCTCACGGAGCCTGCACCGCCCGAGCCTGACACGGCGCTGGACCCGTTGACCCAGGACCGCCTGGCCCGCGACCTGGCCGCGGCCATGCTGGAGCTGCGCGAGGCGCGCGAGATGCTGGGTGACGTGCTCATGGGCATGGACCAGATGAACGAACTGGTGGACAACCTGCGCCGTTTCACGCGGCTGGACCGCGCCCCCACCGCCGCGGTAGACCTCAACAACGCGCTGGGCAGTGTTTGTTACATCGCCAGAACCGTCATCTCGACCCGGGTCCATCTGGAGCGGGACTTTCAGCCCTTGCCAACGATCCGGTGCAATGTGTCGCAGCTCAACCAGGTGTTCCTCAACCTCATCAAGAACGCGGCGCAGGCCGTCAGGCGCTCGGGCACGATCACCGTGTCCACCCGCGCCGATGCGCGCCACATCACGATCACCATCCGTGACACCGGCAGCGGCATCACAGCCGACGTGCTGCCGCACATCTTCGAGCCCTACTTCACCACCAAGGCCGACGGCGAGGGCACCGGCCTGGGCCTGTCCATCGCGCGGCACATCGTGCAGGAGCACGGCGGCGACATCGAAGTCAGCAGCGAACTGGAGCTGGGCACCGAGTTCCGGGTGCGGCTGCCCATCGACAGAGCGGTCTGACCATGGCAAGAGCCCGACTGCCCAAGATTCTGTGTGTGGACGATGAACCCGGCCTGCTGCGCTCCATGCGCTGGCTGATGCGGGGCCGCTACGAGGTGGCCGTGGCCAGCAGCGGAATGGATGCGCTAGCCTTGCTGGGCGGCGATTCGTTCGACGTCATCATCAGCGGCCTGCGCATGCCGGGCATGAGCGGCATCGAACTTTTCGAGCACGCCAGGCTGGTGTCGCCCCGCACGGTTCGGATGCTGCTCACGGGCAGCTCCGACCTCGACGCGGCGCTGGGTTCGCTAGACGACGGTGAGCTGTTCCGGTTTCTCTCGAAGCCCTGGGACAACCAGAAACTGCTGGACGCCGTTGCGCAGGCTGTCTCGATCGCCAGCGCGATACCTTGCACCCGGGTGAGCGCAGTGCAAGTGGTGCGCTCCGCAGAGGTCTGTCCGGCCGAAGACATGGTGCTGGTGTTCAACCGCGACGACAGCGTGGCCGGGCAATGGCGGGCCGCTGTGCAGGGGGCTGTCGGCATCCTGGGCACGGGGGACATCGCCGAAGCGCTCAGCCACCTGACGCGGCGCAACGTCGCCGTGCTGGTCACAGACCTCGACGACAGAAGCACAGAGCAGCTGGAGCTGATCCGCGCCGTGCACCGGCACCTGCCGTCGGTGGCTGTGCTGGTCTGCAGCCAGGCGTCGCGCGGTGGCGTCATCAACCCGCTGATCAGCGAGGGGCTGTTCCACAGCTTCATCGCCCAACCCGCCACGCCGGAACAGATGAACCGGGCCTTGCGTTCGGCCATGGCCCGGCGCCGGGCGCCGACGAAGGCACCCGAAAGCGCGGCACCCAGTGCGTGGCTGCTCGGACTGCTGAGCTGATCGTCGTGCGGCGCGCGGGTGCGTCACAATTTCGCCTTCAGTCGAACCACCCTCCCGGAGTCCACCCATGGCCGTTGAAGGCAGCGCAGGCGATCTGCTCAAAGTTGTGACCCTGCTCGGCGCCGCTGTGGTGGCCGTGCCCCTGTTCAAGCGCCTGGGCCTGGGTTCGGTGCTGGGCTACCTGGCCGCGGGTCTGGCCATCGGGCCGTTCGGCCTGGCCCTCATCAGCGACCCCGCCACCATCCTGCACACGGCCGAACTCGGTGTGGTCATGTACCTGTTTGTCATCGGGCTGGAGATGCAGCCCTCCCACCTGTGGAGCCTGCGCCGCGCCATCTTCGGCCTTGGCAGTTTGCAGGTGGTGGTGTGCGGCCTGCTGCTCACCGGCGTGGGGCTGGCGTTCGGCTTTTCGTTGCCTGTGTCGTTCGTGAGCGCCATGGGCTTCGTGCTCACCTCCACCGCCGTGGTGATGCAGCTGCTGGGCGAGCGCGGCGACATGGCGCAGCCGCGCGGGCAGAAGATCGTGGCCATCCTGCTGTTTGAAGACCTGCTGATCGTGCCGCTGCTGGCCGTGATTGTGTTCATGGCACCGCCCGATCTGGCCGGACCGGTGGCTGCCTCCTCGTCGCGCTGGGCCACCATCGGCCTGGCACTGGGCTCGCTGGTGGCGCTGGTGGCCGCCGGCGTGTGGTTGCTCAACCCCCTCTTCCGCATCCTCGCCAATGCGAAGGCGCGCGAGGTCATGACCGCCGCTGCCTTGCTCGTGGTGCTGGGCGCCGCGCTGCTGATGCAGGTGGGCGGCTTGTCCATGGCCATGGGCGCCTTTCTGGCGGGCGTGCTGTTGTCGGAGTCCACCTTCCGCCACCAGCTTGAAGCCGACATCGAGCCCTTTCGCGGGCTCTTGCTCGGTTTGTTTTTCCTGAGCGTGGGCATGTCGCTCGACATGACCGCCGTGCTCAACAACTGGCCCCTCATCATCGGCGGCGTGGTGGCCATGATGGTGGTCAAGGCCCTGTGCATCTACGGCGTGGCGCGCTTTGCAAAGAGTTCACACGCCGACGCGCTGGACCGCGCGGTGCTCATGGCGCAGGGCGGCGAATTTGCTTTCGTGCTGTTCGCTGCGGCGCTGGGCGCCAAAGTGATCGACCCAGTGGTCAACGCCAACATGACCGCCATCGTGGTGCTCTCCATGGCACTCACGCCGCTGGTGGTGCTGGTGCACAAGCGCCTGGCCAGCAAGCCGGGCGTGTCCATGGAAGGTATCGAGGCCGTCAACGGTCAGGCCGCCAGCGTGCTGGTGATCGGGTTCGGCCGCTTCGGGCAGATTGCCAGCCAGGGCGTGATCGCGCGCGGCGCGAGCATCACCATCATCGACAACAACGTGCAGATGATCCGCGACGCCGAGGCCTACGGCTTCAAGGTCTACTACGGCGACGGCTGCCGCGCCGATGTGCTGCACGCCGCTGGCGCGCACTCGGCCAGCGCCATCCTCGTGTGCCTGGACAACAAGGGCGCCGCCACCCGCATCGCCGAGCTGGCGAAAACCGAGTTTCCGCAAGCCGAACTGCTGGTACGCGCCTTCGACCGTGAGCACGTGCTGGAGCTGCGCAAGGCGGATGTGGGCTACCTCGTGCGCGAGACTTTCGAATCCGCCATGGCCATGGGCCGCCAGGCCGTGATGACACTGGGAGCTGCCGAAGAAGAAGCCGACGCGGTGATGGAGCACCTGCGGCAGCGCGACGCGGAGCGCATGGACCTGGAAGCCGCCGGTGGAGCGTTCGCGGGGCGGGCGCTGGTGCTGGGGAATCAGGTGAAAAACGCCGCCGAGCATCAGGCCAGCCAAGACCCGGCCTGACAATTCAGGCGCCGTCGAACAGCGCGTGACCGCTCTCCCCCATGTCACACGGCGCGCAGCGCCGCGCGCAAACCCACACCGATCTCGGGGCGCTCATGAAACGGGTCGGCCGGGTTGGTCTGGTTCACGATGCCTTCCATGCGCGCACGCACATTGCCCAGCGCACGCGGGTGGCTGAAGATGTAGAACTGGTCGGCGGTGATGGCGTCGAACACCAGTTGGGCCACCTGCGCGGCGGTGACCTTGCCCGAGCTCACGGCCTTGTCGCTCATGGCCTGGCCGATCATCTGGCTCTGGGTGGCTTTGTCATCGGCCAGTTCGGCCGGGCGGTTGCGGTGGCTCGGGCTGATGCCGGTGGGCACGAAGTACGGGCAGAGCACGCTCGCGCTGACCTGGTCGCTCACCAGCTTCAGGTCCTGGTAGTGGGTTTCGGTGAGGCTCACCACCGCGTGTTTGCTCACGTTGTAGATGCCCATGTTGGGCGGCGTCAGGAGCCCCGCCATGCTGGCGGTGTTGACGATGTGCCCG
>JBBQKZ010000089.1:0-15529 GCA_038327405.1 Burkholderiales bacterium
GAACACCTACGGCCGCCTGCCGATCGCGATGTCGCACGGCAAAGGCGTGCGTGTGTGGGACGTGAACGGCAAGGAATACATCGACGCGCTGGCCGGCATCGCGGTGAACACCCTGGGCCACGGCCACCCCAAACTGGTGCCCGCCCTGCAGGACCAGGTGGCCAAGATGATCCACTGCTGCAACTACTACCACGTGCCCGACCAGGAACGCCTGGCGCAGATGCTGGTGGAGCGTTCGGGTCTGACCAATGTGTTCTTCTGCAGCACCGGGCTCGAAGCGAACGAAGCGGCCCTGAAACTGGCGCGCAAGTACGGGCACGACAAGGGCATCGAGCGCCCCGAGATCGTGGTCTACGAAAAGGCCTTCCACGGCCGCAGCATCGCCACGCTCTCGGCCACCGGCAACCCCAAGGTGCAGGCCGGCTTCGGCCCGCTGGTGGAGGGCTTCATCCGCGTGCCGGCCAACGACATCGAGGCGCTCAAGAAGGCCACCGTGGGCAACCCCAATGTGGTGGCCGTGTTCTTCGAGACCATCCAGGGCGAAGGCGGCGTGAACCCGATGCGCGCGCAGTACCTGAAAGACGTGCGCGCACTGTGCGATGCGCAGGACTGGCTGCTGATGATCGACGAGGTGCAGTGCGGCATGGGCCGCACCGGCAAGTGGTTTGCGCACCAGTGGGCAGGCATCCTGCCCGACGTGATGCCGCTGGCCAAGGGCCTGGGCTCGGGCGTGCCCATCGGTGCTGTCGTGGCCGGCCCGAAGGCGGCGAACATCTTCCAGCCCGGCAACCACGGCACCACCTTCGGCGGCAACCCGCTGGCCATGCGCGCCGGTGTGGAAACCATCCGCATCATTGAAGAAGACGGCCTGCTGGCCAACGCCGAGCGCGTGGGTGCGCACATGCACGACGCGCTGGTGAAGAGCCTGGGCGGCCATCCCGGCCTGAAAGAAGTTCGCGGCCAGGGCCTGATGATCGGCGTGGAGCTCAACCACCCCTGCAGCGCGCTCACCCAGCGCGCCGCCGACGCCGGCCTCCTGATCAGCGTCACGGCCGACAGCGTGATCCGCCTCGTGCCGCCGCTGATCATGACCATCGCCGAGGCCGACGAGGTGCTCGCCATCCTGCTGCCGCTGATCCACGCTTTCTTCAAAGAGCAGAGCCCGACATGACGATTCGCCACTACCTGCAGTTCAAGGATCTGAGCGCGGACGAATGCGCCCACGTGCTGGCGCGCGCGGCCCACATCAAGAAGAAGTTCAAAGCCTTCGAAAAATACCAGCCCTTCGCCGACCCAGACCGCACGCTGGCCCTGATCTTCGAGAAAGCCAGCACCCGCACCCGCGTGAGCTTCGAGGCCGGCATGTACCAGATGGGCGGCTCGGTGGTGCACCTGACCACCGGCGACAGCCAGCTCGGCCGCGCCGAACCGATTGAAGACAGCGCCAAGGTGATCAGCCGCATGGTCGACCTGGTGATGATCCGCACCTACGAGCAAAGCAAGATCGAAGCGTTTGCCGCGCACTCGCGCGTGCCGGTGATCAACGGCCTGACCAACGAATTCCACCCCTGCCAGATCCTGGCCGACCTGTTCACGCTGGTCGAATACCGGCCGGCAGCCAGTGGCCTGCCACTGGACGCGATCAAGGGCAAGGTGGTGGCCTGGGTGGGTGATGGCAACAACATGGCCAACACGTGGCTGCAGGCGGCCGAGCTGCTGGGCTTCACGGTGCACGTGAGCACGCCCAGCGGCTACGAAGTGGACCCGGTGCTCGCCGGCATCAGCAACCGCGACTGCGACAAGGTGTTCAAGGACCCGCGCGAAGCCTGCGCGGGTGCCGACCTGGTCACCACCGACGTGTGGACCAGCATGGGCTTCGAGTCTGAAAACGAGGTGCGCCGTGAAGCCTTCAAGCGCTGGTGCGTGGACGAAGACATGATGCGCCAGGCCAAGCCGGACGCGCTCTTCATGCACTGCCTGCCTGCGCACCGCGGCGAAGAGGTCAGCGCCGAGGTGATCGACGGCCCGCAGTCGGTGGTGTGGGACGAAGCCGAGAACCGCATGCACGCGCAGAAGGCGCTGATGGAGTTTTTGCTGCTCGGCCGTCTGGCCTGAGCGCGCTGGATGCAGGCGCTTCTAGACGCCATCGCGCGCATTGAACCCGGCACCGACGCGCGCCGCGTTTTCCACGGCCGTGGCGGCCTGCACCCGGGCTGCGAGCAGTGGACGCTGGACGCGTTTCCGCCGGTCTGGCTGCTCACCAGCTTCCAACCGGTGAGCGACGACGCCCTGGCAGTGATCGGAGAAGCCCTGAAAGCCCGCCGGGATGAGATCGCGCCGGGCGAGCCGCTGAACTGGGTGTTCCAGTGCCGTGGCGAAGGCCAGGCCGACACCCGTCTGATGGCCGGCAGCGTGCCCGAGCCGCATGTGGTCACCGAGCGCGGCGCGCGTTACCTGGTGCACGTGCTCAAGGGCCAGAACCACGGCCTGTTTCTGGACATGGCCGAAGGCCGCCAGTGGGTGCGCGAGCATGCGGCGGGCCACAAGGTGCTCAACCTGTTTGCCTACACCTGTGCCTTCTCCGTGGTGGCTTTGCAAGGCGGCGCGAAGCAGGTGGTCAACGTGGACATGAGCCCGGGCGCCATGGCCATCGGTCAGCAGAACCACCCCATCAACGCCCTGCCCTCGGGCGCGAGTTTTCTCGTGCACGACATCTTCAAGACCTGGGGCAAGATCACGCGTGGCGGGCCTTACGGGCTGATCATCGTGGACCCGCCGAGCCACCAGAAGGGCAGCTTCGTCGCCACCCAGGACTACATCAAACTCATCCGCCGCCTGCCCGATCTGCTGCGCCCCGAAGGCCGTGTGCTGCTCTGCCTCAATGCGCCGCAACTCAGCCCGGCCTTTCTGATGGACCAGATGATGGATGCCGCACCCGAGCTGGTGTTCGAGCAGCGGCTGGCCAACCCCACCGTGTTTGCCGACGTGTCCGATGAGCGATCGCTCAAGGTGCTGGTGTACCGGGCACCGGCGGTGGTCAAAGCTCGAGCATGAGCGCCTGCACATCCTGCGGGGCCTGCTGCGCCTGCTTCCGCGTCGACTTCTCGGTGCACGAGACACAAGACTTGGGCGGCTCGGTGCCCTCGGGCCTGACGGTCGAGGTCACCAACAGCACGGCGCGCATGCGCGGCACCGACCACTCGCCACCCCGCTGCGCCGCCCTCAGCGGCCAGATCGGCCAGCAGATCGGCTGCGGCATCTACGAATGGCGGCCATCGCCCTGCCGCGAGTTCGAAGAAGGCAGCGAGGCCTGCACCCGGGCCCGCCAGCGCCACGGCCTGCCGCCGGTCGACGGAGCAGACTGAAAGGGCCATTACTTCAGGTCTCAAGCATTTTTGAGGCTTGTTGGGATTAACCGACACCACGGGTTTTTTCAGGGTGCTACCTTCACCGCACCATGAAAAAACTCTGGGACATCTCCCCACCCGTGCACGCCGCCGCCCCGGTGTTTCCGGGCGACACGGCCTACACACAGACCTGGGCCGCCACCATCGGCCCGGGTTGCCCGGTCAATGTGAGCGCCATCACGCTCTCGCCCCACGTGGGCGCACACGCCGACGCACCACTGCACTACGACGCCCATGGCGCTGCCATCGGTGAGGTTTCGCTTGAAGCCTTCATCGGCCCTTGCCGCGTGATCCACGCCATCGGCTGCGGTCCGCTGGTGAAGCCCGAGCACATCGTGCACGCGCTCGCCGACCTTCCTCAAAGGGTCTTGCTCCGCGTCTACGAACGCCAGCCACAAGACGCCTTCGACAACGACCTGCCCGCCTTCGCCCCCGAGACCGTGGAGCAACTCGCCGACCTCGGCGTGCTGCTGATCGGCATCGACAGCGCGAGCATCGACCCGGCCAACAGCAAGACCCTGGACAGCCACCAGACCATCCGCCGGCGCGGCCTGCGCGTGCTGGAAAACCTGCTGCTCGACGACGTGCCCGAAGGCGACTACGAACTCATCGCCCTGCCCCTGAAACTCACCACCGCCGACGCCAGCCCCGTGCGCGCCATCCTCCGGAAACTCCCATGACCACCACCCTTCAAGACTGCCGCGCGCTCGACGCGCGAGACCCGCTGCGATCCCTGCGCGAGCTCTTCCTGCTGCCCGAAGGCACCATCTACCTCGACGGCAACTCGCTCGGCGTGATGCCGCGCAGCGCACCGGCGCGTGTGGCCGATGTGGTCACCCGCGAATGGGGAGTCGACCTGATCCAGAGCTGGAACAAGAACGGCTGGTTCGCCATGCCCGGCCAAGTGGGCGACAAGATCGCGCGCCTGATCGGCGCTGCGCCCGGCACCGTGGTGGCCACCGACAGCACCTCCATCAACCTCTTCAAGGTGCTCTCGGCCGCCATCAACCTCAGCACGGCCGACCACCCGCAGCGCAAACGCATCGTGAGCGAGCGCAGCAACTTCCCGACCGACCTCTACATCGCCGAGGCGCTGTGCAAGGAGCGCGGCTTCGAACTGGTGCTGGTCGAGCCTGAAGAGATCGCGGCATCCCTCACGCCCGAGGTCGCCATCCTCATGCTCACCCACGTGACCTACCGCACCGGCGCCATGCACGACATGCCCGCCGTGACCGCCGCCGCCCACGCGGCCGGTGCGCTCATGCTCTGGGACCTCGCGCACAGCGCAGGCGCGGTGCCGGTGGACCTCACCGACGCGGGTGCCGACTACGCGGTGGGCTGCGGCTACAAGTACCTCAACGGCGGCCCCGGCGCCCCGGCCTTCGTGTGGGTGAACCCGCGCCACACCGACCGTTTCTGGCAGCCCCTGGCCGGCTGGTGGGGCCACGCCACGCCCTTCGCCTTCACACCCGACTACCAGCCCGCGCCCGGCATCACCCGCTACCAGTGCGGCACGCAGCCCATGATCAGCCTGGCCGCACTCGACTGCGGTGTGGACACCCTGCTGGCCGCCGAAGCCCTCGGTGGCATGGCCGCGCTGCGCCGCAAGTCGCTCGCGCTCACCGACCTCTTCATCTCGCTGGTGGACGAACGCTGCCAGGGTCACGGCATGGGCCTGGCCACACCGCTGGACCACGCACAACGCGGGTCGCAAGTCTGTTTGACCAGGGACGAAGGCGCATACGCGATCGTTCAAGCGCTCATTGCGCGCGGCGTGGTGGGCGACTACCGAGCCGGTGATTCAGGCAAGCACAAGGACATCCTGCGCTTCGGCTTCACGCCGCTCTACATCGGCTTCGAAGACGTGTGGCAGGCGGTTGAACACCTGAAACAGGTGCTGGAGAGTGGCGAATGGCAGCGCGCCGAGTTCAACCAGAAACACGCGGTGACCTGAGCATGTGCCCCTACACCAAACCCGAAGACATCGTGCGCGAGGAAGGCGCCCAGCTCGACTTCAGCCGCGACATGAGCTACGGCGACTACCTGCAGCTCGGCAGCATCCTCAACGCGCAGAAACCGCTCTCGCCCGCGCACGACGAGATGCTGTTCATCGTCCAGCACCAGACCAGCGAACTCTGGATGAAGCTCATGCTGCACGAACTGCACGCGGCCATCCGCCACATCGCCGCCGACGAACTGCAGCCCGCCTTCAAGATGCTCGCGCGCGTTTCAAAAATCATGGAGCAGCTGGTCCACGCTTGGGATGTGCTGGCCACCATGACGCCGCCCGAATACAGCGCGCTGCGGCCCTACCTGGCGCAGTCCAGCGGCTTCCAGAGTCACCAGTACCGTTGCATCGAATTCGCCATGGGCAACAAGAACGCCGCCATGCTCAAACCCCATGCGCACAGCCCCGAGCGGCTGGCCGTGGTGCAGGCTGCGTATGAAGCACCCTCGCTTTACGACGAAGCCCTGCGCCTGCTCGCGCGTCGCGGCATTGCCGTACCAGCGAGCCAGACCGAACGCGACTGGACCCAGCCCTATGAAGCCAGCGATGCGGTCGAGCACGCCTGGCTGCAGGTCTACCGCAACCCCAAGGAGCACTGGGACCTGTACCAGCTCGGCGAAGAGCTCACCGACCTCGAAGACACCTTCCGCCTCTGGCGCTTCCGCCACGTAACCACGGTGGAACGCGTGATCGGTTTCAAGCGCGGCACCGGTGGCACGGGGGGTGTGAGCTACCTGCGCAAGATGCTGGACGTGGTGCTGTTCCCGGAGATCTGGCGGTTGCGGACGGCTCTTTGAAACTGACCGCTTCCTCATCACCTGGACTGGCGGTTGCGACCCTGATCCGAGATCCGCTGTTCTGGACTCGTCGCCACGAAGATGTCAGTTAGAGCAGAACCGGGGCCACGAAGCAGGCCACGCAGCGGGAGGGAATACACAGACAGGCAGCGCTCTGGGCGATT
Organism: Burkholderiales bacterium; assembly: GCA_038327405.1. Lineage (GTDB taxonomy): Bacteria > Pseudomonadota > Gammaproteobacteria > Burkholderiales > Burkholderiaceae_C > Hydrogenophaga. The sequence continues at coordinate 6,377 of JBBQKZ010000089.1, forward strand.
CAGGCGTCACACGCCGCACGCGGTGACCGACAACGGCGCCACAGACCCACAACATGTCGCTCACGGCCTCCTCGGTGCGGAAGACGTATTCCTTGCCCAAGATTCCGATGTACTTCAGGTCCGGTCGCGTGCAGACCTCCATTGGGCACGACCCGCGCAAGGTGACCTGGTCGCTGAGGTCGGCGCGCACGACGGAAATATCGTCAGCGGCAGGCACATGCGCCCGGCGCCCTCGACGCCATGGCGCGGGAGTCGCTCAGCGTCTCGGGAACGCTCGGCCCATCCACAAGTACAGCAGCGCACCGGTCACCAGTGCCGCTACCGCGATCGCCAGTGACCGGGTGAAACCGAGCTCGGCGTTGCCACTGCGGTACAGGAGCATCGCCGCCAGCGGCGGGCCCACGATCTGGCCGAGTCCGTAAAACGCAGTCAGCAGCCCCATTGAACTGGCTGCTGTGGCAGGCCGAAGACGCCGAACCTCCTGCATCGCAAAAAACGTGATCGCAGTGAACGGCATGCCCAGCAGCAAGCTGCCGAGCGCGAAGCCACCGAGCGTCGGCCACGCGATGGTCAGAGCGATGCCTGTGGCCTGCACGAAGTAGCAGCCGGCCAGCGTGCGCCGCAGATCGCCAGCGACACGCACGCGGGTCGCCAGCAATGCACCGGTGATGACACCAAGCCCGAAAATCGGCCAAAAGAAGTCCAGCCAAGGCGAGCCCGGCAGCGCGGCGCGCGCGATCACCGGCAGAAAGGTGGCGGTGATGATGTAGCCGAAGCCGGCAAGGCCGTAAGCGGCTGTCAGGCAGTTGATCTCGGCACGGCCGTGGATCTGGCCGTCGCCGCTTGCTGCGGCCGAGGGGCCCGGTGCGGTGGCGACGGGATCGCTGCGGATGGTGCGCCAGACGGTGGCCATCAGCACGAAGGCCAGTCCGCCAAAGATCAGCCAGCCGCTGGCGGCACGCCAGTGCCAACTCACCATAGCGCTGGCAAGGATGCCGGTGACGACAATGCCAGCGCCCGGCCCGGTGTAAATCATCCCGCCGAGTGCGGCGTCGCCACGGCGTGCCAACGCGGCAAGACACCATCCCGAGGTGTAGACAAACACCAGCGCGCTGGCCACCCCGGCGGCGAAGCGGAGCAGCGGCCACACCGCCGGCCACGGCAGTGCCATCCCCAAGGTAAGAACCCCGGTGGCGACGAGCCCGCTGCGCACGACGAGCGGTCCGTCAATGGCCGGCAGCCCGGGAATGCGGGTCCAGATCCACGGCTGGAACGTACACAGCAGCGCACCGAGCAGGTAGCCCAGGTAGTTGGCGCTGGCCAGCCAACTGGCGGTGGTCAGGTCGACTACGTTGTCGGCCAGCATCATCGGCAGCAGAGGCGTAAAAGCGAAGCGGCCAATGCCCATTGCCACAGCCAGGACCACGGCGCCGGCGACCGCAATGGCCCAGCGGTCGGAGACGGCCGCGCGTATCGGCAAGACGTGAGTTCTCATCTCCCAAGCCTACACAAACCGACACTTCGATGCTTCACAGGGTCATGCCGAGCAGGGCGCCGCGACGATCCACTGCGGGTGGCTGGGTGCTAAAGCCCGCCGCACCATCTCCAAGAAGTTGACCTTCGTGCTCTGGGGTCCTTGGCCGCCAAGGTCAGCTTGCTGGCGTTGCGCCGAAGACCCGCTGCCAGCCATGACCCGCCCGTCGCCACGCTATTCGCTACGACTGCTCAATACTGGCTGCTGCCGATCAGACATCCAAAAAAATGAGGGCTGAGGCAAGATGACTTGACCAACGCCAATTGCTCGCGAAGCGGTCGTAGAACACTCAATCCACAGAAAGCAAACGACCCATCGCATCCGCCAGTTCCTCCGGCGAATTCGGCTTGAAGATGATTTCCGTCACGCCTAGCGCCAAAGCCTCCTCCCTCATCGCGTCTGTGATGTATCCAGAAATGAGAGCGACGGATACACCGGGGCGCAGCGACACAACTTCTTTGAGCACATCCAGACCACTCGCCCCGGGCATGTTGTGGTCAGAGATGACCACATCAAAGCGTTGCTCGGTGGTCCTGAGCAGCTCCAGCGCTTGATGAGACGACACGAATCCAGTCACCTCGTGGCCGCTTCTTTCAAGCAAACGGGTCACGAGAAAGACCAGTGCTTCATCGTCGTCGATGTAGAGCACCCGCCCCTTGCGCTCGACCGCTGACACGGTCGTTGTTGTCTCGATGGCTGGCGTGGGCGCGCTCGCCTCGTAGACCACTGGGAGATAGATGTCAAAACGGGTGCCCACCCCCGGTGTGCTTGCGACAACAATCTTGCCGCCATGCCGCGTGACGATGCCGTGCACCACGGCCAATCCCAGCCCGGTACCCTCGCCCACGGGTTTGGTCGTGAAGAACGGCTCGAACAGGCGCTGTTGCGTTTCAGCATCCATTCCTGTGCCGTTGTCGATCACTGACATCTGAACGCAAGAGCTTTCGTTTTGATTCGAGGCATCTTCATTGAGACATGAAGTACGGCAGCCACGTGTCTCGACGCGGATTTCACCCGCCTTGGAACCCATCGCATACGCTGCATTCGTGATCAGGTTCATCAGCACTTGATCCATCTGAACACGGTCTGCATTGATGAATGGAGTGTCATCTTGCAGGTCGAGGGCGAGTGAAATTTGCGCTGGCAAAAGAGGCCGCAAAAGGCCCGAGATGTCTGCCAGCAATTCCCTGGGGTGTACCGTCTGCCTGTTGGTTGGTTGCTTGCGACTGAAGGCCAGGATCTGTTGCACCAAATCCCGTCCACGCAAACCAGCCTTTTCAATTTCGTCAAGGGACAGAAGGACTGAAGGATTGAGCGCTGCGTCACTTGCAGCAAGCTTGGTGTTCCCAAGGATGATGCCCAGTATGTTGTTGAAATCGTGAGCAATACCACCTGCCAATGTGCCGATGGCTTCGTTCTTTTGCGCTTCACGTACCTGCATTTCGAGCGACGCCCGCTGCGCTTCGGCCCGGATACGGTCGGTGATGTCCATCTGTATGCCAGCGACTCGGTACGGCTTGCCCTGCCCGTCAGCATAGAAACGACCTTTTGACCAGAGCCAATGCACCGAGCCGTCTGGCCAAACACTGCGAAACTCGACGTCGTACTCACAAAAAGTGGTCATCGCTGTCTGATAGTGCTGGTTGACGCGATCACGATCTTCGGCATGCACATGCTGCAAGAAGGTGTCGTAGCCCCACTCTGCAAGGGCGCCAACGTAGCCAAAACAGCGGTCGTGCATCAGCGAGCGTCTTGCGACGTTGGTACGCAAGTCCATATCCCAATCTCCGATGCCGGCAGCGTCCAGGGCGAACCTCAATCTTTCCTCGCTCTCGGAGATAAGCTGCAAGGCGTTGTCTCTTTCAGCTTCCACCAAACGCTCTTCGAGCAAGCGACTGATCACCTCAGCCATCGAAGTGAGGAATGCCCTTTCCGGAACATTCAAGCGCCGAGCCACCGTATCCATCACGCACAGTGCACCGATGGGATGCCCCTTGACCAAGAGGGGTGCACCCACATACCAGCGAATGAAGGGTGCTCCGGTTACCAGTGCATGCTCACGAAACCGCTCGTTCAGAAGCGTATCTTCGACTTCGAAGATACCGTCGTGAAGAATGGTCTGAGCACAAAAGCCCGTCTCGCGAGGATTGGAAGATGCGCCTCCCAGGCCCACGGTGGGGCGTAGCCATTGCCGATCGGCGTCAACCAACGTTAGAGACGCCATCGGGGCGCCAAATTTGCTGGCTACGGCGTCGACGACCGACTCGAAGACTGCGTCCAGAGGACCAGTTATCACGTCAAGCTGATGGAGGACCGCAAGCCGTGCTGCCTCGTTGGGAGAACCGTGTGATGACTGCACGTTCGTAGCCGATCTGCAAAACTTTGACGCAACGCTCCACGATAGGAGTGAATGCGAATCATGTGAGAGCAGCTTTGGCTGATCGAGTCGATGGACCAATCAAAAGCCTCGTCCCAACTCAGTGTAAGGGTTCGTCCGGAATTCGTAGGAAAATTCAAGACGACGGCACTGGAAGACTTGCTGGGTCGCCCTTTCATGGGCAGAAAAAAGCGATGTTTCAACACTGGATATTGGAGCGCTGCTGTCCAGTCGAGAAGGTCAGTACATCGCCGCATCCCTGACACCCAACTGAGCAGGACAAGAGACTGCATCGCGCCAAGGTCGCCTGGCCGCGGGTGTGAAGCCAGCGTCACTTGCAACTCGCATCGCCGATGCGGTATTCCATGTCAAAAGGGTCACGGTCTCGAAGCTGGGGCCAGCCTATCGCCGTGCTGTGCGTTTTCATGATGTACCGGCATGACCCCACTTTTGATCCGATTGGGTGGTTGGCCCAGGCTTGAGCGGGTGGCGCTGCACCGCCATGACCCGTGTGTGCCGCCGAACCTGACGCGCCACTTGCCAAAAGAGAGGCAGCGCTTGGACCGCCGCTGGAGCAGAGCTCCCTGAACGGCATGCCGGCTTCGGCCTGCATGAAGAGACAGATGTTTTGTTCATCGGTGAACTTGCTCATCTACCTATCCGACATTTTTCCTGTTTGTTTGCAAGGATCTCCTGCCCTGGGAACGCCCTCGTTATGATCCGTCTCGATAGCAAGCTGCTGCATGGCCCGGCGGACTGCTGGTCCAGGAAAGCTACTCGAACAATGAGAGTCTGATGTCCCGATTTGAAAGACGCGTTTGAGCCCGACCGAACTGATCATGCTGGCTGACTACGTCGCACCGTCGATGCCTGCAGAACAGACCTTTTTGTCTGCTTGGCGGCGCCTGCAGCATCGCATCAGCGGCCAGGATGACAGCCCGCTCCTTTCCGACGCAGGTCTCGAGCGAGCTTCCAGCAAGTTGGTCGACGACCTCGCTGACCCGCCCGGCTGCGCGCCAGTTCTTCAGGCCCTGGAAAAAACCATGGGTGACTGGGCGCGTAGTCCCGAAAACAGCCCGCGCATGCAGCTCATCGTCGTACCACCTGGTGACCGGACGGGCGCCATTGAGACCTGGGCGCGGTCAGCAGGACACACGTTGTTCGTTGCAAGGCCGCGCGCTGAACTGACCGGCCCAAGCACCGAACTCGCAGCCCGCGACCTTGCTGGCGACGGCCTGCTCGTCATCCCGCGGCTCGAACATTGGTTCCTGCGCCAGCGCAATGGCCTGCGTGCTGTGCGATCGCTGCTGACGCAGCTGTCGGCGAGCAACAGGCGCTGCCTGGTTGCTTGTGACAGCTGGGCCTGGGCGTATCTGGCGAAGGCCGCCAGCGCCGAGCTGTATTTGCCGCGGCCGCGAACCTGCCAGGCCTTCAATGCGGTTCAGCTGCGCCAATGGTTTGCCGATCTGGCTGTGTCCGACCCCGACCACGACAGTGTCACCTTCCGCCTTGCCCGCAACGGTGACGACGTACTGGCCTGCAACGATGACGGCGAGCCCAGCAGCGATTGGCTGCGACTGCTGGCTGCGCGCAGTGGGGGCATCCCGTGGGTAGCCTGGCAACTGTGGCGATCAAGCATGCAACTGCAGACCGAGGGAGTCAATCTCTCAGAACGTGCCGAGCGCGCCACCATCAACGACAAGCGCACCGTATGGATCACGGACATGAAGGAGCCCAGGATGCCAGCGACACACGAGGACCGCGCGCTGCTTGTGTTGCATGCACTGCTGATCCACGGCGCGCTGTCGGCCTCAGAGCTCGAGACGGTGTTGCCCGCCACCGGTGATGCCGATGTTGTGCCGGCGCTGGTCGAGTCGGGCCATTTGCGGTGCGACCGCGGTAACTACAGCGTGAGACCGACCGCCTACCCAGCGGTCCGACAGGCGCTGCAGGCCGCCGACTTTCCAGTGGGGGCAATGTAATGGCCGCCGCCGAAGAAGGAGGTCAGAAGGCCGCAAAGCTGCTCAACGACCTTCAGGACATCAGCTTCACCAAGATCGGGCTGATTCTGGTGGGCACTTGGCTGGTGATCCTGCTGGCACGAAAGCTCCTGCCGTATGTCGCCGAGCGAGGCCCGAGCCAGTTGCGGCTGTACCTGCTGGGTGCGGTGCCGATCATCCGGTTGCTGATGCTGGTGGTTGCCATCCTGTGGGTGATCCCGATCGTCTTCAACATCACCTTGCAGAACTTTCTCGTGATCTCCGGGGCGCTTGGCGTCGCGATCGGTTTTGCATTCAAGGATTACGTCAGCAGCTTGATTGCCGGCATCGTTGCGATCTTCGAGCGCCCCTACCGGCCTGGTGACTGGGTGCGAATCGGCGGTGATTACGGTGAGGTTCGGTCGGTGGGCATGCGCGCGCTGGAGATCTGTACGCCGGCCGATGACATCATCCACGTCCCTCACGAGAAGATCTGGCAGAGCAACATTGCCAACTCGAACGATGGGGCGCGCACGCTGATGTGCGTAGCGTCTTTCTGGCTGCGACCCGATCACGACGCAGCGCGCGTGCGTGTCGCTCTGCGCGATGTTGCGCTGACCAGTGCTTACCTCAAGTACGACAAACCCGTGCTGGTCATGCTCGCCCAGACGCCACTGGGCACCCGCTACCAACTCAAGGCTTACCCCTTCGACATGCGCGACCAGTTCCACTTCATCAGTGACCTCACGATCCGCGGCAAGCTGGCCATCGTCGATGCAGGGGGCGTCGAGGTTCAGACCAGCGGCAGTGTCGACGCCTCGGCTGCAAGCCATTGACGCGGGACCAGCCGCAGTGGCGGGTCTCGATGAACAGGTGAACAGGACCCCTGACGAACAAAGGAATCGCCACCACGCTCCTTTTTCTCCTTCAGACGCCTCGAACTCAGCCGATACATACAGGGAACTGCATGGCCTGTTTGAACACCTCGGACCCCGCAAATGACCCTTCAATGCGAAAGTGCGCTGCCTCCTTCCAAAGCCCCTGTAGCACCGCCGTCCATATGGATCAGCGCGCACCAACTTGACTCCCGTTTGAAAGAAAGGATGGTCGAGAAGGCTCGGTCCATCCCCCGGCCACCTCAGGCCATGCAGCAATTGCTGTCCGAAGCGTTCATCAACCAGGCCACCTCTGCCGATTTGAGTGCCCTGGTGAAGAGCGAGCCTGCCGTGGTCGCCAAAGTCATCGCCACCGTCAACTCGCCCCTATACAACCTCCGAAATCCTGTGCAGACGCTTGGCCAGGCCATCACGTTCATGGGCGTCAACCAGTTCCGTGGCCTGTGCATTCAGCTCATGCTGGCAGACAGCTTCAAATCCGCAGACCCCCGCGTCGGCACAGCGCTGGACGCGGTCTGGCAGTCCAACCGTGCTGCCGGCGTGCTGCTGCCCAAACTGTCGGCTGCCTACGACATTGACAACGCCGCCACGCTGACCTCCAAAGTGATCCTCAGTTTCGTGGGTCAGCTGGCCATGACCGGGCTCATGCCGCCCGGAAACCTCCCCACCTGGGGTCGACTCGGTCGCATGCTGCGCTGTCGGATGGAGCATGGGTTTGTGGGCATCAACGCCACAGAACTCGGGGCCCTGATCCTGCGCCATTGGCAGATCCCGGAGGAGCTCATCTGCGATGTGGTCGCCATGGACCGCGTGCTGGTCGACCGCCTTGAGTCATCCACCGCAGCGGACCCTCTCTCCGCCGCTACGGGGTATGTCTGCGTCTGGATGGCGGAGCAAATTGCCCGTGGGTTGGGCTCAGCCTCGGTGTCGCCATGGAGTCCTGTCGACAAAGACGCGCCAGAATTGCAGGCTTGGTTGACCTACGGTGACTTGCCAGGCGCGGCGGCGGGCACCGACTCGCTGCACCAAGCGCCCATGCAGGCGGTTTACACCCAGATTCGCAACGCAGGTTTGGCCTGAGCTTGAAAAGCCATCACGTGCCTAAGCTGGGGCAAATGGGTTATTCCGGATAAATCACCCAGGTAAGCGCTGAGCTATCCCACACCCGAAAGGATCGGTCTCAGCGCCAACGATGTTGTCCACCGAGAAGCCGCCACGATTTTCCCCCTTCGCGTTCGAAACTTGATCCAGCAATTTTTATGTCAGTAGCTATCGACGCCTAACCTGACACCGATACGCTTCAAAGCCATCGGTCTCAAAAGGGCTCTCGGGCACCACTCACAGCACCACCGCAGGTCAACGGTCGTTCGCATTGCAAAGTTGAGCGGCTGCAATAGGTGGTAACGCGACTCTGAAAGTGGTCGGGGTCCAGCCAGTGGCGGCCCACGAATGAAATACATCAGCTCTGCTTCAGACTGGCAGAAGCCGTTCGTACCTGGCGTACGGATGAACGTCGACGGTTGCCGAGACCGATCAACAGGGTTCGCTGGACTACTGACCGCTACTTGACCATCGCCACCCGTCGAACGGAGCGCGACCAACGTCTACGTGTGCTCGTGTACCGACGGGGGTCGGCGGCCCTGCAAGGCACCGACGCGGCGGCACGCACGGAGGTGCCCACTACTCCTTCGGCGCGCTCGGGTCCAGCAGGTCGGTCGCGGTGCGCGACTTCGGTTCAGCATCGATCTGCGGTGAGAGGTCGTCGATGACGCTGGTGTCGACCGGGCCCTTGGTCGAAGGCACACGCGGAGGCCGCGGCAGTGCCGGCGGCGCAGCCGCGAGCTCGGCGCGGTCGCTCAACTGCACCCGATAGATAGGCTCCGGCATGTCCATGTCGGCCGCTTCGAGCGCAAGCTTGACGGTGCGGATGGCTTCGCTGCGGACCATCAGGAAATCGTGCGAGCGCTGGTCGACCCAGCCGAGAAAACGCACCTGCACGTTCGAATCACCCAACGCAGCGATGTAGGCACGCGGCGGCGGCGTCTGCATCACGCCCGGCAAGCGTGACAGTTCTGCCGTGCCAATGTGCTGTGCCGCCACGAGGTCTTCGCCGACCCCGATGCCCACGTCGAACTCGAAACGCCGGCTCGGATTGCGCGTGTAGTTGAGCGTGACGCTGCGGAACACCAGCGCGTTGGGCAACCGCAGGTGGTTGCCGTCGAGCGTCATCAGGATCGTGGCGCGCGAGGTCATCGAGACCACGACGCCCTCGTTGCCGTCGATCACGACGTGATCGCGCGGCGAGAAGGGTTGGCGCAGGCTCATGAGGATGCCGGCGAGGTAGTTCTCCAGCGTGTCCTTGAACGC
>JBBQKZ010000090.1:0-15392 GCA_038327405.1 Burkholderiales bacterium
GCTGAGTTCGTGCTTGGGTCCGCTTGGGCGTGACCGCTATGGCGTATCCCATGCTGTGACCATCGATCAGCTTGAAGTGAGCATCGCTCGGCCAGTTGGGTCGGACGATGAAGTCGGGCAGGGCCGATCATTGCCACCTTGAGCAAGGAACTGCCCATGCCGCACCTCTGCGTGCCAAGAGCAATACCAACTGCAATACCTGGTCCGCAAGAAGCGTTTGGGGACGTTCAGAGACAAAAAAGCCCCGCTTCACAAGGGAAGACAGGGCATTCAGGGGGTCTGCCAAGACGCCTTGGGAGGCGCTGAGACTCAATATTGGCGGAGAGGGCGGGATTCGAACCCGCGGTGGGTATTAGCCCACACACGCTTTCCAGGCGTGCGACTTAAACCGCTCATCCACCTCTCCGCGGAGCCCGCGATTGTAGCAGTCAAAACGGGTTGTTCAGGCCGCCGGGCTGCCGTCGGCGGTTTTGTGCCAGGCGTGTTGTTGCAGCACTTCGAGCTTCACATGCTGCAAGGTGGCGGCGTGCGTGGCTTCCAGCACCACGGGTGGGGCCACCCCGGCCTGCAGGGCTTCGAGCCAACGCTGAACACACAGGCACCAGCGGTCGCCAGGTTGGAGACCTGCAAACCGCCACTCGGGTCGGGGCGTGCTCAGATCGTTTCCGCGCGCTCGCGAAAACTCGAGAAATGTTGCGGTGACCCGTGCACAGACCACATGGGTGCCGTGATCGTCGGGACCGGTCTCGCAGCAACCGTCCCGGTAAAAGCCGGTGAGCGGGTCGTAAGAGCAGGGCAGGAGTTCGCTGCCAAGGACGTTGCGTGCGAGGGTCATGGTGGTCTCGTCGGTGGCGGAGGATCAGTTGGTCTTGGTGGCGCCCACCATCTTCATGGCGGAAGCGATCAACGCCGACACCTCGGTCATGTTGCTCGGCACGATCAAGGTGGTGGTGGCGTCAGCGGCGACCTTGCTGTAGGCCTCCACGGCGCGCTCGGCCACCTTGAGTTGCACAGCTTCCTGGCCACCCGGCTGGCGAATGGCTTCGGCCACGACCCGGATGGCCTCGGCCGTGGCTTCGGCCACCGCCAGGATCGCTGAGGCTTCACCTTGTGCGTTGTTGATCTCGGCTTGCTTCTCACCCTCGGAGCGGGCGATGAAGGCTTCGCGTTCGCCGGTGGCGATGTTGATCTGTTCCTGGCGGCGGCCCTCGGAGGCGGCAATCAGGGCGCGCTTCTCACGCTCAGCCGTGATCTGCGCCTGCATGGCCAGCAGGATCTCCTTGGGCGGCGTGAGGTCCTTGATCTCGTAGCGCAGTACCTTCACGCCCCAATTGAGCGCGGCCTCGTCGATGGCGTGCACCACTTGCGCGTTGATGATGTCGCGCTCTTCGAACGTCTTGTCGAGCTCGAGCTTGCCGATGACCGAGCGCAGCGAGGTCTGGGCCAGCTGGGTCACGGCGACGATGTAGTTGGACGAACCGTAGCTGGCGCGCATGGGATCGGTGACCTGAAAATACAGGATACCGTCGACCTGCAGCTGGGTGTTGTCGCGCGTGATGCAGACTTGGCTGGGCACGTCGAGCGGGATCTCTTTCAGGCTGTGTTTGTAGGCCACCTTGTCGATGAATGGAATCAGGAAGTTCAGGCCGGGTGCCAGCGAGGTGTTGTATTTCCCCAGGCGTTCGACCACCCAGGCATTCTGCTGGGGCACCACCTTGACAGAGCGGGTGATGAAGATGGCAGCGACGACGAGCAAAAGGATGGCAATTTCCATGGGAGTGCTGTTCTCGGAAGGGTTGGAAGAAAGGTGAGGTTAGCGCAAGGGCATGACGGGCTGATGCGTCAGACCTTGTCGACCAGAAGTCGGCTGCCCACCAGCTCGGCCACACGGTAGGCGCCGGGTGTGGGCGGATTGCCCGGACGCTGGATCACGGTCCATTGCGCGCCCCGGTATTTGACGCTGGCCGTGCCATCAACGTTCCATTCATCGATCTGCAGGATCTCGCCCACGTCCAGGTTCACGCTGCGCAGGGCGCGAGCGGAAGGGTCTGCAGGGCGCCGCTTCTTGATGGCATAGCAAGCCACCACCGCCGCCGAGCCGATGAAGGCGGCGACGCTGAGTTGCCCCGCCAGCCCCAGCCCTGCGTGGGCAGCCAGCGCACCCGCAGCCAGACCCACAGCGAGCATCAGCAGGTAAAACGTGCCCGTGAAGAGTTCGAGTGCGACGGTGGAAACCGCCAGCAGCCACCACAATGTTGATTCCGACATGCATGCTCCCGTGAGGTGAATCGACTGCGCAAGGATTTTGCCCCCGGCGTTTGTCTGACCAATGCCACATTCTGCGGTAAATGAACGGAGGCACCGGGAACCTGTCTCACGTTGTCCGTACACTTCGCGCTTTCTTTCGCCTGATGGCCGCGCTCCCTGCGGCTGGAGAACTTCATGAAATTCCGCTTTCCCATCGTCATCATCGACGAGGACTTCCGCTCCGAAAACACCTCGGGTCTGGGTATTCGCGCATTGGCGCAGGCCATTGAAATCGAGGGCTTCGAGGTGGTCGGGGTGACCAGCTACGGGGACATGAGCCAGTTCGCCCAGCAACAAAGCCGGGCCAGCGCCTTCATCCTGTCGATCGACGACGAGGAGTTCAGCGCCGGGACCGACCTCGACCCCGTGGTGTTGAACCTGCGTACCTTCATCAACGAAGTGCGGCGCAAGAATTCCGACGTGCCGATCTACATCTATGGCGAAACCAAGACCAGCCGGCATTTGCCCAACGACATCCTGCGCGAGCTGCACGGCTTCATTCACATGTTCGAGGACACGCCCGAGTTCGTGGCGCGCCACATCATCCGCGAAGCCAAGAGCTACCTCGAAGGCATCCAGCCGCCGTTCTTCAAGGCCTTGCTCGACTACGCGGAAGACGGCTCGTACTCATGGCACTGCCCGGGTCACTCGGGCGGCGTTGCGTTCCTCAAGAGCCCGGTGGGCCAGATGTTTCACCAGTTCTTCGGCGAAAACATGCTGCGCGCCGACGTGTGCAATGCGGTCGAAGAGCTGGGCCAACTGCTCGACCATAACGGTGCCATCGGTGCCAGTGAGCGAAATGCAGCGCGCATCTTCAACGCCGACCACTGTTTCTTCGTGACCAACGGCACCAGCACCAGCAACAAGATGGTCTGGCACCACACGGTGGCACCGGGCGACGTGGTGGTGGTGGACCGCAACTGCCACAAGTCCATCCTGCACAGCATCATCATGACGGGCGCGATCCCCGTCTTTCTCAAGCCCACGCGCAACCATTACGGCATCATCGGCCCGATCCCGCAGAGCGAGTTCGAGATCGATGCCATCAAGGCCAAGATCCGCGCCAACCCGTTGCTGGCCGGGGTTGACGCCGACACGGTCAAACCCCGCGTGCTCACGCTCACCCAGTCCACCTACGACGGCGTGCTTTACAACACAGAAGCCATCAAGCAGATGCTCGACGGCTACGTGGCCAACCTGCACTTTGACGAAGCCTGGCTGCCGCACGCGGCCTTCCACCCGTTCTACGGCAACTTCCACGCCATGGGCAAGAAACGCGTGCGGCCGCTGGAATCGGTGGTGTACGCCACGCAGTCGATCCACAAGCTGCTCGCCGGCATCAGCCAGGCCAGCCATGTGCTGGTGCAGGATTCGCAGCACGTCAAGCTCGATCGCCACCTCTTCAACGAGGCCTACCTGATGCACACCAGCACCAGCCCGCAGTACGCCATCATCGCCAGCTGCGACGTGGCCGCGGCCATGATGGAGCCGCCCGGTGGCAAGGCGCTGGTGGAAGAGAGCATTTTCGAAGCGCTTGATTTCCGCCGCGCCATGCGCAAGATCGACGCCGAGTTTGGCGACGACGACTGGTGGTTCAAGGTCTGGGGTCCCGACGACCTGGCCGAGGAGGGCATGGGCGAGGCGACCGACTGGGTGCTCAACCAAGACCCGGCGGGCTCGCAGGCCACGGCCAAGGAATGGCACGGCTTTGGCGATATGGCGCCAGGCTTCAACATGCTGGACCCGATCAAGGCAACCATCGTCACGCCGGGCCTGAACCTGGACGGCCGCTTCGAGCCCGAAGGCATCCCGGCGTCCATCGTCACCAAGTTCCTCGCCGAGCACGGCGTGGTGGTGGAGAAGACCGGCCTCTACAGCTTCTTCATCATGTTCACGATCGGCATCACCAAGGGCCGCTGGAATACGCTGCTGACGGCACTGCAGCAGTTCAAGGACGACTACGCCAAGAACCAGCCGATGTGGCGCATCCTGCCGGAGTTCTGCCAGAAGCACCCGCGCTACGAGCAGATGGGCCTTCGCGACCTGTGCCAGCACGTGCACGAGCTCTACGCCCGCTACGACATCGCGCGCCTGACCACCGAGATGTACCTGAGCGACCTCACGCCAGCCATGAAGCCGACCGATGCCTTTGCGCACATCGCGCAGCGCACCACCGAGCGTGTGCCGATTGACGAGCTCGAAGGCCGCATCACCACCAGCCTGGTCACGCCGTACCCACCAGGCATCCCGCTGCTGATTCCGGGCGAGGTGTTCAACAAGAAGATCGTCGATTACCTCAAGTTCGCGCGCGAGTTCAATGCCCAATGCCCGGGCTTCGAGACCGACATCCACGGTCTCGTGGAGATGGTGGGCGACGACGGCAAGAAGCGTTACTTCGCCGACTGCGTGAAGGCCTGATCCAGATCAGCGTTGGGCGTCTGGGCGCAGCCGCACGAAGCTGGCGAAGCGCGGCACGCCACTCTCGTTCACGCCGCGAAAGCGGTAGGTGACCCACTCGCCCACGACCGGCGGGTGATCGCGCTGCGCATCGGTGAAGCCGGTGCCCAGGCGGAAACGAATTCCCTCGGGTGTCTCCACCAGCAAGGCGCCCATGCGGCCCATGTGCCGGCCTTGGCCGGGCAGGTGTTGCAGCACACGGGCCTCGGCGTCTTCGTGGGTCTTTACCTTCAACAGGTCGTCGTTGCGCTCGGCGCGGTACAGCGAACCGCCCCGGTGCAACATCAAGCCCTCGCCGCCGTCTCTCACCAAACGGTCCAGCCGCGCCATCAGCTCGGTGTGGCTGACCACGCGCTCTTGCCCGACCGCCTGCACCCAGGGCAGGTTGATTTGTCGCACCAGCGCCTGGTAGTCCTGAATGCGTTCGGTGAAGCGACCAGGGTGCGCGGGCAGGTCAAAGACCATGAAACGCACGCGTCGCCAGGCGTCATCCATGGGGGTCTGCGTGCGCACCGTGGAGAGGGCTTCTTCAAATCGCCCGCGACCGACCCAGAGTTCGCCGTCCATGGGCTCGGCGGGCCAACCCGCGGTGAACCAGGCGGGGGCTGCGACCACTTCACCTCCTCGTGTCAGCAGCTGCCGGCCATTCCAGTAGCCTCGAAGTCCGTCGTACTTTTCGCTCAGCCAGTAGTCGCGCAACGGCACACCCGGCCGGTACACGTTGGCGAGCATCAGGGCGGGTGCGTCGCCGGCCCCCGAGTGGCCGGGCAGGCCCAGCGCGACGAGCCCCAGCCACCCGAGCAGTTCGCGCCGCTTCAAGACGACCTCGACGCCCGCAGGTATCAGCTCAGTGCGTCGCTGTCGCGGCTCACACCCGTGGTGTGGCTGTAGCCACCGTCCACGTAGGTGATCTCGGCGGTCACGCCGCCGGCCAGGTCGCTCAGCAGAAAAGCGGCCACGTTGCCCACGTCTTCAATGGTCACGTTGCGGCGAATAGGCGAGGCGCTGGCCACCATGCCCAGCAACTTGCCGAAGTCCTTGATGCCACTGGCGGCCAGGGTCTTGATGGGGCCGGCGCTGATGCCGTTGACGCGCATGCCCTTGGGGCCCAGCGACTCGGCCAGGTAGCGCACCGAGGCTTCCAGGCTGGCTTTGGCCAGACCCATGGTGTTGTAGTTGGGCACGGCGCGCAGGGCGCCGAGGTAGGTAAGGGTGAGCAAGGCCGACTTCTCGTTGAGCATGGGCAGCGCGGCCTTGGCCATGGCCGGGAAGCTGTAGGCGCTGATGTCGTGCGCGATGCGGAAATTCTCGCGCGTGAGGCCATCGAGGAAGTCACCGGCGATGGCTTCGCGCGGCGCGAAGCCGATGCTGTGCACGAAGCCGTCGAACTTGGGCCACACCTGGGCGAGGTCTGCAAAGAGTTTGTCGATCTGGGCGTCGTCTCCCACGTCGCAGTCAAAGATGAGTTTGGAGTCGAAGTCGGCTGCGAACTCGGTGATGCGTTCCTTGAAGCGCTCGCCGACATAGCTGAAGGCGAGCTCGGCGCCCTGCTGGTGGCAGGCCCTGGCGATGCCGTAGGCAATGGACCGGTTGGACAGCACGCCCGTGATCAGCAATTTCTTGCCGCTGAGAAAACCCATGTTTCTGTCTCCAATGAAAAATCCTTCAGAATTGTCGCATGCACTTCTCCAGCGACCGCCCCAGCCACCGACTCGTCGCAAGGTGTCTGGCCGTGTTGCTGGTGCTCTGGAGTCCCCTGGGATGGGCGGCCCATGGCTATGCGCTGTGGGGCCAGCTCAAGTACCCCGACGGCTTCACCCACTTCGACTACGTCAATCCAACCGCACCCAAGGGCGGTGAACTGCGCCTGGTCAGCAATCTGCGTCTGTCCACCTTCGACAAATACAACCCGTTCACCCTGCGCGGAGCCGCCCCCGCCTACCTGTCGGACCTGATGTTCGATTCGCTGCTCGCCGGCGCGCTGGACGAGAACGGTGCGGCCTACGGCCTGTTGGCTGAAGACGTGAGCACGGCGCCCGACGGTCTGTCCGTCACCTTCAAGCTGCGCGACACCGCGCGCTTTCACAACGGCGATCCGGTGCTGGCCGCCGATGTGAAACACAGCTTCGACACATTCATGGGGCCACACACCTCGCCAGCCTTCAAGACCATCCTTCAGGACGTGGCCGGGCTGGATGTGCTGGGCGAACGAGTCGTGCGCTACCGCTTCAAAAAGCCCAACCGCGAACTGCCACTCACCGTGGGTGGCCTGCCGGTGTTCAGCCGTGCGTGGGGTGATGCCATCGACCCCAAGACCGGTCAACGCAAAACGTTTGACCAGGTGGTGACCGACATCCCCATCGGCAGCGGGCCTTACAAGATCGGCCCGGTGCAGTTCGGCAAAGACATCACCTACCTGCGCGACCCTGCCTACTGGGCACGTGATCTGCCGGTGCGACGCGGCACCGCCAACTTCGACCGGATCCTGGTCAAGATCTACAAGGACAACACCGCGCGGCTCGAAGCGCTGAAGGCGGGCGAGTTCGATCTCATGCGTTTCTTCTCAGCGGGGGACTGGGCGCGGCGCGTCAACGGCAAGAAATTCGATACCGGCGAACTCGTCAAGGGCGAGTTCACCCACCGCCTGCCCACGGGCTTTCAGAGCTATGTGCTCAACACGCGCCGCCCGCCGCTGGACGACATTCGCGTGCGCGAGGCGCTGGGCCTGGCGATGGACTACGAGTGGATGAACCGACAGATGTTCTACAACGCCTACCAGCGTGTGCAGGGCCTGTTCGGCAACACCGATTGTTCGCCGCAGGGCACGCCTTCGGCTGAGGAGTTGGCCTTGCTGGAGCCCTGGCGCAAGCAGTTGCCCCCGGCGGTGTTCGGCCCGGTTTACGCGGCACCGCGCACCGATGGCGAGAATTCCCTGCGTGGCAACCTCAAGCGTGCCCAGGCCTTGCTGCGCGAGGCGGGCTGGTCGGTGCAAGGCGGCCAGTTGCGCAACGCGCAGGGCAAGCCCATGACGATCGAGTACCTCGACAGCAACGAGACCGGCGCGCGCGTGGTCACACCCTGGATCCGCAACCTCACCAAGTTGGGTGTCGAGCTCAAGTTCCGCCCGGTGGACTTTGCGCTGTACCAGCAGCGACTGCGAAGTTTTGACTTCGACATCGTGTCGCTGGCCTACGGGGGTACCAACAATCCGGGAGCCGAGTACGCCGACCTGTTTGGCAGCCAGGCTGCCAAGACCGAAGATTCCGGCAACCACACCGGCATCGCCAGCCCGGCGGTGGATGCCTTGATCGAACGCATGATCGAAGCACCCACGCAGCCCGAGTTTCTGGCCGCCTGCCGCGCGCTGGACCGTGCCATCACCCACAGCCATGTGCTGATTCCTCAGTGGTCGGCCACGACGCACCGCATGGCTTACAACGCGTGGCGGCTGGCAAGGCCAGAAAAAATGCCACCGTATGCCAGCGGCGAAGTCTGGGCCATCGACACTTGGTGGTCTGGCCCACCGCGGAGCAACTGACACACCATGTGGGTCTACATCCTCAAACGCATCCTGCTCATGATCCCGACGCTGTTCGGGGTGTTGTTGCTGACCTTTGTGGTGATCCAGTTCGTGCCGGGCGGCCCGGTAGACCAGTACCTGGCCGAAGCCCGTGCAGGGGCCGGCGCGGCCGGTGCCGAAGGTGGCTCGGTGTACCGTGGCGCGCAAGGTGTAGACCCCAAGCGCATCGAGCAGATCAAGGCGCTGTACGGCTTCGACAAACCGGCGCACGAGCGCTTCTTCCAGATGGTGGCCCAGTTCGCGCGCTTCGATCTGGGCACCAGCTTCTTCCAGAACAAGGCGGTGTCCGAACTCATCATGGAGAAGCTGCCGGTCTCGATCACGCTGGGTTTGTGGACCTTCCTCATCAGCTACGGCGTGGCCGTTCCGCTGGGCGTGGCCAAAGCGGTGCGTGCCGGTTCGCGCTTCGATCTGGTCACCACCTTGCTCGTGCTCATCGGCTACGCCATTCCGGGCTTCGTGCTGGGTGTGGCGCTGCTGGTGATCTTTGGCGGGCAGTTGCAGTGGTTCCCGCTGCGCGGCCTCACCTCGTCCAACTGGGAAGAGCTCAGCTGGGGCGCGCGCATCGTCGACTACCTCTGGCACATCACCTTGCCGGTCACGGCCATGGTGCTGGGCAGTTTCGCGGTCACGGCCATGCTGACCAAGAACGCGTTTCTGGAAGAGATTCGCAAGCAATACGTGATGACCGCGCGCGCCAAAGGGCTGAGCGAGCGGCAGGTGTTGTGGAAACACGTGTTTCGCAACGCGCTGATCCCCATCGTCACGGGCTTTCCTTCTGCCTTCATCGGTGCCTTCTTTGCGGGATCGCTGCTGATCGAGACCCTGTTCTCGCTCGACGGCCTGGGCCTGTTGAGCTACGAGAGCGTGATCCGGCGCGACTACCCCGTCGTGCTCGGCACCTTGTTCTTCTTCACGCTGATTGGCCTGGTGACCAAGCTGATCTCCGACCTCTGCTACGTCTGGGTGGACCCGCGTGTCAAATTCGACTGAAGCCGTGACGCCCTCGTTGTCCCCGAGTGCGCGAGCGTGGCGCCGCTTCAAGCGCAACCGTCTGGGCTACTGGAGCCTCGTGTTGTTCTGCGTGCTGGTGGTCGGCAGCCTGTTTGCCGAAGTGCTGTCGAACGACCGGCCCTTGGTCGTGCGCTACGAGGGCACCACCTATTTCCCCATGGTCAAGGACCATGCAGAAACGGTGTTCGGCGGCGACTTCGACACCACCACCGACTACCTCGACCCGTTCATACGAGAGCAACTCACCAAAGGCGACAACTGGGCCATCTACGCACCCAATCCCTATGGTCCGCAGACGCTGAACTATTTCGCGAAGTACCCGAATCCGTCAGGGCCTTCACGCGACAACCTGTTCGGCACCGACGACCGCGGCCGCGATCTGCTGGCCCAGCTGATTTACGGCTTTCGTGTGAGCGTGTTGTTCGCGCTGGCGCTCACCGTCATCGGCGTGCTGCTGGGTGTGGTCACCGGTGCCGTCCAGGGCTTCTTCGGCGGGAAGACCGATCTGGCCTTTCAGCGCTTCATCGAAATCTGGGGCTCCATGCCCGAGCTGTATTTGCTCATCATCTTCTCGGCCGTGTTCGCCCCCAGCATCAGCCTGTTGCTGATCCTGCTCAGTCTGTTCGGCTGGATGGGCCTGTCCGACTACGTGCGCGCCGAGTTCCTGCGCAACCGCCAGCTGGACTACGTGCGCGCCGCACGTGCCCTGGGTCTGTCCAACTGGCAGATCATCTGGCGCCATGTGCTGCCCAACAGCCTGACACCGGTGGTCACGTTTCTGCCGTTCCGCATGAGCGCGGCCATCCTGGCATTGACCTCACTCGACTTCCTGGGCCTGGGTGTGCCGCCCGGCACACCGTCGCTGGGTGAACTGCTGAGCCAGGGCAAGAACAACATCGACGCCTGGTGGATTTCGCTATCCACCTTCGCGGTGCTGGTGATCACGCTGCTGCTGCTCACCTTCATGGGTGATGCGCTGCGCGATGCATTGGACCCACGGAAGGTGGACAAATGATGGCCCCCGTGCTCCTCGAGGTGAAAGACCTGCGCGTTTCTTTCGGCGCTCAGGAAGTCGTGCACGGTATCGACTTCGCCATCAAGGCCGGCGAGAAGCTGGCGTTGGTGGGCGAATCCGGTTCGGGCAAGACGGTGTCGGCGCTGTCGCTGCTGCGCCTGGTGCACAACGCCGACGTGAGCGGCTCGGCGCTGCTCAACGGCCGCGACCTGCTGCAGATGACCGAGCACCAGTTGCGCGGTGTGCGCGGCGACGAGGTGGCGATCATTTTTCAAGAGCCCATGACCGCGCTCAACCCGCTGTACACCGTGGGCGACCAGATCGGCGAGGTGTTGCAACTCAAGAAGGGCCTCACGCCGCGCCAGGCACTCGCGTCCACCATCGAGCTGCTGGCTTCCACCGGCATTCCTGAACCCGCGCGCCGTGCCAACGCCTTCCCGCACCAGCTCAGCGGCGGCCAGCGCCAGCGCGCCATGATCGCCATGGCGCTGGCCAGTAGCCCGAAGCTGCTGCTGGCCGACGAGCCCACCACCGCACTCGATGTGAGTTTGCGCGGCCAGATCCTCGACCTGCTGGCCGACCTGCAACGCCAGCACGGCATGGCGGTGCTGCTGATCACGCACGACCTCAATCTGGTGCGACGCTTTGCCGACCGCGTGGCCGTGATGGAGCAGGGCCATCTGGTGGAACAGGGCGTGGTGGCCGAGGTGTTTGCCGCGCCTCAGCACCCCTACACACAGATGCTGCTCGCCAGCAAACCCGAGCGCGACGTGGTGCCCGCCGTGCCGCCTGCACCCGACGCCGCGCCGGTGCTGCAAGCGCGCGGTATGCGCGTGATCTATCCCGTGCCACTGCCCGGCCTGCGCGGCTGGTTCAAAAAGGGCGAGTTTGTCGCCGTGCAGGGTGCCAATCTGGATCTGGCGCCGGGTCAGACGCTGGGCGTGATCGGCGAATCGGGTTCGGGCAAGTCAACGCTGGCCCTGGCTGCACTGGGCTTGTTGCCCCACCAGGGCAGCTTGCAGGTGACCGGTTCCGACTGGACGCATGCCTTGAAGAACGGCCAGGGCAGGGCGCTGCGCCAGCGCGTGCAGGTCGTGTTCCAGGACCCGTTTTCATCGCTCTCGCCGCGCATGACCATCGAGCAGATTGTGGGCGAGGGGCTGCTCGTTCACCAACCCGGGCTTTCCGTCGCGCAACGCCGCGAACGCGTCGTCACAGCATTGGCCGATGTCGGGCTCGTGGACGACCCCCGGCGCGGTGGCGACTGGCTGCAGCGCTACCCGCACGAGTTCTCGGGCGGCCAGCGCCAGCGCCTGGCGATTGCGCGCGCGCTCATCATCGACCCGCAACTGCTGGTGCTCGACGAGCCCACCAGCGCGCTGGATGTGACGGTGCAGAAACAGGTGCTGGCCTTGCTTCAGCGCCTGCAGCGCGAGCGTGGCTTGAGCTATTTGCTGATCACGCACGACGTGGATGTCATCCAGGCCATGGCGCACCACGTCATCGTGATGAAGGACGGCGCCGTGGTCGAGAGCGGCCCGGTGGAGCAGGTGTTGCGCGCGCCTGAACATCCCTACACACGCACGCTGGTGCAGGCCGCCGCCTGAGGCGCGTCAAGGCTTGACCTGCGTCAGGCCGCTGCAGACATGGGCGGCGTATAACCATCGCCCATGACAGATTCATCACTCTCCTCAACGCGCCCCGTCTCGCTTCAGTCGCCTTGGCGCTGGCTGACCCTGGGATGGGCCGACCTGCGACGCAACCCGGTGCCCGGTCTGGTTCACGGGCTGCTGCTTACCGGGTTTGGCTGGCTGCTGCTTTGGGCTGCGCGTGACCAGTTCTGGCTGTTGGCCGGCGCTTTCTCGGGTTTCCTCATCGTCGCGCCGATCCTGGCCACCGGTCTTTACCAGGTCAGCCGTCAGCGCAGCGCTGGTTTGGGTGAGGTGGTGCAACTCTGGCGTTCTGGCGACAGCCGGATGGTGAAGTTCGGCCTGCTGCTGGGCCTGGCCGGCACCGGCTGGGTGCTCACCTCGGCCGGCCTGATTACCTGGGGATCGCCGGTGCCCATCCTCAAGCCGATGGACTTCTTGCGCCACGTGGTGCTGGTGCGCCAGATCGGCCTGTTTGAAGCCTGGTTGTTGCTGGGCGCCTTGCTGGCAGCACCTGTGTTTGCTTCCACCGTGGTGGCGCTACCCATGCTGGTCGACACCCAGGCTTCGGTGATGGAGGCGGTGGCCGAGAGCTGGCGCGCCGTCGCCAGCCATCCGGGGCCGATGGCGTTGTGGGCGGTGGTGATCGCTCTGCTGGTGGGTCTGGGCATGCTCACCGCCCTGCTCGGATTGATCGTCTTGATTCCCGTGCTGGCCCACGCCAGCTGGCACGCCTACCGCGACTTGACCGCCCGCCGGGCGGAGCGCTGAGCCATGGGCAACACCCTGTTTGGCTACACCGAGGGCCAGATCGCCCAGTTCGGCCTGACGTTCGGCGTCGGGGCCTTCATCCTCTACATGCTCTTCATCGTGTTCAACCTGGCCCGCGAATCCAAGGCCGGCAAGTTCGGCACCTTCGTGCTGTTTCTGGTGCTGTCGTTCGGCATGCTGGGGTTTCTGGCCAAGAACCTCATTCAATGGGTGCTGGGCATTTGAACGCTGTTCAGCATTGAACTGTTGATCGGGTTGCCAATCGGTGGTTGCAGGCGTTACAATGCGAGCTTCACGACCAAATGGGCGGGTAACTACCGGCCCATTTTTTTTGGCCGAACGCTTTTGACCCTGGGGTAATCCACAGGGTTAAAGGCCCGGCGCACCCTGGGCAGACACCATCAGCATGGCTTGGCAAGAGATCGTAGAGCAGACCGTCACCGGACTGGGTTTTGACCTGGTGGAGTTGGAGCGCTCGGGCAGCGGCTTGCTGCGGGTGACGATCGACTTTCCGTGGCAAGCCCCCGTTGAAGGTCAGCCAGTGGCGCCGGAGCGTTTTGTCACGGTCGAAGATTGCGAAAAAATCACGCGTCAGCTGCAATACCTGCTGGAGGTCGAGGGCCTCGAATACCGCCGCCTCGAAGTGAGTTCGCCGGGTATTGACCGGCCGCTCAAACGCGAGATCGATTACGTGCGGTTTGAGGGTCATGTGATTGACCTCACCTTGAAGGCGCCGATCGGCGCCACAGGGACCGACGTGGCGGCAAACCGCAAGAAATTCAGGGGCACGCTGGAGCGTGCCGACGACGGTATGCAATGGCAGGTGGTCTGGAGCGATGCGCCCGAACCCAAGCCCGGCGCGCGGGTCAGCAAGAACCGCGCTCCCGTGCCGATGCAGGCCATGACCTTTGCGCTGGACGACATCCAGCAGGCGCGTTTGGCGCCGATCGTGAATTTCAAGGGCCGTCAGGCCCCCGGAGCCAACGCTTCAGACAGTGATGAATGAGGGAAATCAAAGTGACCCAGCAAGTGACCCAGATTGTGCAATTCGGAAAGGTGGGCGAGTGAAATGAACCGCGAAATGTTGATGCTGATCGATGCGATCTCGCGCGAAAAGAACGTCGAGCGCGACGTCGTGTTGGGCGCCGTGGAACTGGCGCTGGCCTCGGCCACCAAAAAACTCTACAAGGGCGACGTGGACATCCGCGTGGCCATGGATCCGGACACCGGTGCCTATGAGACCTTCCGCCGCTGGCTGGTTGTGCCCGATGAGGCAGGCTTGCAGAATCCCGACGCTGAAGAGCTGCTGACCGACGCTCGCGACGAACTCTCGGATATCGAAGAAGGCGACTTCATCGAAAAATCAGTGGAGAGCGTGCCGATCGGCCGCATTGGTGCCATGGCTGCCAAACAGGTGATCCTGCAGAAGATCCGCGACGCCGAGCGCGAGATGCTGCTCAACGACTTCATGTCGCGCGGCGACAAGATCTTCGTGGGCACCGTCAAGCGCATGGACAAGGGTGATCTCATCGTGGAGAGCGGCCGTGTTGAAGGCCGTCTCAAGCGCGGCGAGATGATTCCGAAGGAAAACTTCCGCACCGGCGACCGTGTGCGCGCCATGATCATGGATGTGGACCTGACGCTGCGCGGCGCACCCATCCTGCTGTCGCGCTCGGCCCCCGAATTCATGATCGAGCTCTTCCGCCAGGAAGTGCCCGAGATCGAACAGGGCTTGCTGGAGATCAAGACCTGCGCCCGCGACTCAGGTTCGCGCGCCAAGATCGCGGTGCACACCAACGACCGCCGCATCGACCCCATCGGCACCTGTGTCGGTGTTCGTGGATCGCGCGTCAACGGTGTGACCAACGAGCTCGCCGGCGAACGCGTGGACATCGTGCTGTGGTCGGAAGACCCGGCGCAATTCGTCATTGGCGCGCTGGCTCCCGCCAACGTGGTATCCATCGTGGTGGACGAAGAGCGTCATGCCATGGACGTGGTGGTGGACGAGGAAAACCTCGCCATCGCCATCGGCCGCGGTGGCCAGAACGTTCGACTGGCGTCCGAGCTGACCGGCTGGCGCATCAACATCATGACGGCCGACGAGTCGGCCCAGAAGCAGGCCGAAGAGGCCGACGGCATCCGCAAGATCTTCATGGCCAAGCTCGACGTGGACCAGGAAATCGCCGACATCCTGATCGAGGAAGGCTTCACCAGCCTCGAAGAGGTGGCCTATGTGCCGCTGCAGGAAATGCTGGAGATCGAGTCTTTTGACGAGGACACGGTCAATGAGCTGCGCACCCGCGCCAAGGATGCCTTGCTGACCATGGAAATCGCCCGGGAAGAAAGCGTCGAAGAAGTTTCGCAAGACCTGCGCGACCTCGAAGGCGTGACCCCGGAGCTGATTGCCAAACTGGCAGACGCTGGCATCCACACCCGCGACGAGCTGGCCGATCTGGCCACCGACGAGCTCACCGACATCACCGCACAGACGTCTGAAGAGGCCACCGCGCTGATCATGCTGGCACGCGCTCACTGGTTCACCGGTGACGAAGCGCAATCCACGACCTGACCAGCGGAGGCCCATCGGAGAATAGAGACC
>JBBQKZ010000091.1:0-15275 GCA_038327405.1 Burkholderiales bacterium
GCTGCCCACGGTCTGCTCGATCAGGCCCTGCTGCTTCAGGTCGGCCAGCGCCTTGCGCACGGTGGTGCGGCTCACGCGGTAGCCCTCGGCCAGTTCACGTTCGGTGGGCAGGCGGTCGCCGGCCTTCCAGTGCCCGGCCTGAAGCTGGGTCAGGATGGTTTCGCGCAGGGAGGTCGAGATGCTCATGGTGACCATAAATATACCAAAGCAGACCAATCTCAGAATGAAGCTTCGATACCTTTGTCCTCAGTGAAAACCCGCTGTGGAGGGTCTGCAGGCTGGTCTAACATCGGCCCCTTCTGGTACTTATTGGTATCTCTTGGTATTTCATCAAAGGAGTCTGTGTGCGCATTGCGACGTTTGGTCATGAAGGTCAGCGGCGGGTGGGTCAGGTGTCGGCCGATGGCCAGAGCGTCACCCCTTTTGCGCTGGAAGGTGCACACGCGGCGCGCGGCGCCTTGCCGCTGATTGAAGCCACAGCCCAGGGCACTGCACTGCCGGCATTGGCGGGTGAGGCCATTTCCCTGAGTGCGGTGCGGCTGGAGGCGCCGCTGCCGCTGCCCCGCCGCAACCTGTGGTGCGTGGGCCGCAACTACCACGAGCACGCCAAGGAGCTGCAGACCTCGGTGTTCAAGGACAACAACGCCAACCCGGCCACCTGGCCCATCGTGTTCACCAAGGTGCCCGAGTGCGTGATCGCCAACGGCGACGATGTGGTGTTGCCCGGCGCAGCGGTGTCGAAGCAGATCGACTACGAGGCCGAGCTGGCTGTGGTCATCGGTGTGGGTGGCAAGAACATCACGCGCAGTGATGCCATGAAGCACGTGTACGGCTACACCATCGTCAACGACGTAACCGCGCGCGACGTGCAGATGCGCCACCAGCAGTGGGACATGGGCAAGAGCTTCGACACCTTCTGCCCCATGGGTCCATGGATCGTCACGGCCGACGAGCTGGACGGCCAGCACACCCGCGTGCGCTGCTGGGTCAACGACACCTTGCGACAGGACGGCCGCACCGAGGACCTGATCTTCGACATTCCCACGCTGATCGAGACCATCTCGCGCGGCATCACGCTCTACCCCGGCGACGTGATCGCCACCGGCACACCGGCCGGCGTGGGCATGGGCCTCAAGCCCCCGGTGTTCCTGAAGCAGGGCGACGTGGTGCGCATCGAGATCGACGGCATCGGCACGCTGCAGAACGCCTTCGTCTGAACCCTCACAACAACTGGAGACCCACCGCATGAACCGACATCTCAGAAGCCTCTGCCTGGCCGCCGCCACCGTGGCTGGCGCCTGTGCCGCCGTGGCACAAACGGCGTACCCGACCAAGCCGATCACCATGGTGGTGCCGTTCCCGCCCGGGGGTGTTGCCGACACTGTGGGCCGCCCGGTGGCTGAAGCCATGGGCAAACACCTCAACCAGACGGTGGTGGTGGTCAACCGCGGTGGCGCCGGTGGCGGCATCGGCATGGCGCAAGTGGCCAAGGCCGCGCCCGACGGCTACACCATGCTGATGGCCCTGTCGTCGGTGGTGGTGCTGCCCGAGGCGGACAAGATCCTGAACCGCGCGCCCATGTTCGAGCTGAACCAGCTGCTGCCGATCGCCCGCATCACGGCCGACCCGACCGTGCTGGTGGTGCGCGCAGACAGCCCCTGGAAGACCTACGCCGAGTTCATCGCCTACGCCAAGGCCAACCCCAGCCGCATTTCGTTCGGCTCATCGGGGAACTACGGCACCATGCACGTGCCGATGGAGCAGTTGAAGTCGGCCACGTCCACCTTCATGCTGCACGTGCCTTACACCGGCGCCGGCCCGGCGCTGCTGGGCCTGCTCAGTGGCCAGATCGACGCGGTGGCCAGCGGCCCGGCCAGTGTGGCGGGCCAGATCAAGGCCGGCAAGATGCGCGCGCTCGCGCACTGGGGTGAAGGCCGCCTGGCCTTGCTGCCCGACGTGCCGAGCTTCAAGGAACTCGGCGTGCCGATCACCTACTCGCAGTGGTCGGGCATCTTCGTGCCGGCCGGCACCCCGCCCGACGTGGTGGCGAAGCTGCGCGAAGCCGCCCGCGCCGCCACGCGGGACGAACGCACCATCCAGGTCATGACGACCGCCGGCACCTCGTTCCAGTTCCAGGACGCGCCCGAGTTCGACCGTTTCGTCAAGGACGACGCCGGCATCATGCTCAAGGTGGTGCAACAGATCGGCCGCGTCAACTGAATCCATAGCGCCACACCAGCACCCACCCACGCTTTGACGCGGGTGGGTTGCGCTTCGGGTGGCTGAACACGGGTGGATTCCCTAGGTTGCGAAATTCGTTAGTTAGCTAACAATAGGTTCAGGCAAACAGCGGTGCACGGTGGCGCGCAGCGCCGACAACGCAAGACACAGGAGCACGGATTTCCAACAGGCCCGCCGGCCCTCAGCCTGCGGGTTTTTTGATGGTGATCGACATTCATGAGCACGGACTACATACTCGAAACGCGGGACCTCACCCGCGAGTTCAAGGGCTTTGTGGCGGTTGACAAGGTCAACCTCAAGGTCAGGCGGGGCTCCATCCACGCGCTGATCGGCCCCAACGGAGCCGGCAAGACAACGATGTTCAACCTCTTGACGAAGTTCTTGCCCGTGACCTCCGGCAACATCTTCTACAAGGGCGAAGACATCACCAACCGCAAGGCGGCCGAGGTGGCGCGCACCGGCATGGTGAGGTCGTTCCAGATCTCTGCGGTGTTTCCCCACCTCACGGTGCTTGAGAACGTGCGCATCGGCTTGCAGCGCAAGCTGGGCACCAGCTTCCATTTCTGGAAGCCCGAGTCCAGCCTCTACGCACTCAACGACGAAGCCATGGCGTTGCTGGAACAGGTCGATCTGGGCAGCTTTGCGCAGACCCAGACCGTTGAACTGCCCTACGGCCGCAAGCGCGCGCTCGAGATCGCCACCACGCTGGCGCTCGACCCCGAATTGATGCTGCTGGACGAACCCACCCAGGGCATGGGACACGAAGACGTGGGCCGGGTGGTGGAGCTCATCCGCAAGGTGGCGGCCAACCGCACCGTGCTCATGGTGGAGCACAACATGAACGTGATCGCCAACCTGTCGGACACCATCACGGTGCTGGCGCGAGGTTCGGTACTGGCCGAGGGCCCCTACGAGACGGTGTCGAAAGATCCACGCGTGCTCGAAGCCTACGTTGGCACGGTGGAAGAAGTATGAGCAAAGTACTGCTGAAAGTTGCCGACCTCAACACCTGGTACGGCGAATCGCATGTGCTGCACGGCATCAACTTCGAGATCCGCGAAGGTGAACTGGTCACTCTGCTGGGGCGCAACGGCGCGGGCCGTACCACCACCGTCAAGTCCATTCTCGGTCTGGTGGGCAAGCGCACCGGCTCGATCCAGATCGACGGCGTGGAAACCATCCAGATGCCGACCAACAAGATCGCACGCCTGGGCCTGGGTTACTGCCCGGAAGAGCGCGGCATCTTCTCGTCGCTGAGCTGCGAAGAAAACCTGATGCTGCCGCCCAAGGTGGGCGAGGGCGGCATGAGCGTGGAAGAGATCTACGCCATGTTCCCCAACCTGCAGGAGCGCCGCAACAGCCAGGGCACGCGCCTCTCGGGCGGCGAACAGCAGATGCTGGCCATGGCGCGCATCCTGCGCTCGGGTGCACGCATCCTGTTGCTTGACGAGATCACCGAAGGCCTCGCCCCGGTGATCGTGCAGACCCTGGGCCGCGTGATCCGCGCGCTCAAGGCCAAGGGCCTGACCATCGTCATGGTCGAACAGAATTTCCGGTTTGCCGCACCGCTGGCCGACCGCCATTACGTGATCGAACACGGCCAGATCGTGGCCACGGTCAACAAGAACGAGCTCGAGAGCAAGTCCGACATGCTCAATGAGTATCTGGGCGTCTGACGCCTGTCCACCAAGAGGAGACCTCTCCATGAAACGCAAACTGATTTCGACCGCCATCACCACTGCCATCGCCACCGTGCTGGCCGGTGGTGCCTCTTTCGCTGTGGCCCAACAGGGCAAGCTCACGGGTGATGCCGTGAAGATCGGTGTGCTCACCGACATGTCGGGCCTGTACGCCGACTACGGCGGCCCCGGCGCCGTGGCAGCTGCCAAGATGGCCGTGGCCGACTTCGGCGGCACCATGTTCGGCAAGCCGATCGAAGTGGTCAGCGCCGACCACCAGAACAAGCCCGATATTGCCAAGAACGTGGCCCAGGGCTGGTTCGACCGCGACGGCGTCGACATCTCGGTGGAAAACCTGAACTCCGCCGTGGCCCTGGCCGTGCAGGCGCTGGGCAAGGAAAAGAACAAGATCACCATCACCACTGGCGCCGCTTCGGCCCGCCTGACCAACGCCGACTGCGCACCCGCCACCGGCATCCATTACCTGATGGACACCATTGCCCTGTCCAACGTGGTGGGCAAGGCCATCGTGAAGGACGGCGGCGACAGCTGGTACTTCCTGACCGCCGACTACGCCTTCGGCCATTCGCTGGAAAAGGACACCAGTGATG
Source organism: Burkholderiales bacterium (assembly GCA_038327405.1). Taxonomy (GTDB): domain Bacteria; phylum Pseudomonadota; class Gammaproteobacteria; order Burkholderiales; family Burkholderiaceae_C; genus Hydrogenophaga. Next base: position 4,532 of record JBBQKZ010000091.1, read on the forward strand.
TGGTGAAGGCCGCCGGCGGCAAGGTGATGGGTGCGGTGCGCCATCCGCTGTCCACCGGTGACTTTTCGTCCTTCCTGCTGCAGGCACAAACCTCCGGTGCCAAAGTGGTCGGTCTAGCCAATGCCGGTGGCGACACCGTCAGCAGCATCAAGGCCGCAGCCGAGTTCGGTCTGACCAAGAAGCAGAGCCTGGCCGCCCTGCTGATGCTGATCACCGACGTGCACGCCATTGGCCTGCCCACGGCACAAGGCCTGTACCTCACCGAAGCCTGGTACTGGGACCTGAACCCCGAAACCCGCGCCTGGGCCGACAAGTACAGCAAGGTGATGAACGGCCGCAAGCCCAACTCCAACCACGCGTCGGTCTACTCGTCGACCATGCATTACCTCAATGCGGTGAAGGCTGCCGGCACCGACGACACCGCTGCGGTGATGGCCAAGATGCGCGAAATGCCCATCAACGACATGTTCGCCAAGGGCGGCAAGCTCCGCGAAGACGGCCGCATGGTTCACGACATGTACCTGTTCCAGGTCAAGAAGCCTTCGGAATCCAAAGGCGCGTGGGATTACTACAACCTCAAAGGCACCATCAAGGGTGACGATGCCTTCCTGCCGCTGGCACAGAGCCAGTGCCCTGGCGTGAAGAAGTGAGCTTTCACTGAGTTGAACTGAGCCGACCGGGCGGGCCGTGATTCACGGCCCGCCCCTTTTCACCGGACTGCAATGACTGAAATATTTGGTGTGCCGACTGCGGCCTTCATGGGGCAACTCATGCTGGGACTGGTCAATGGCTCGTTTTACGCGATCCTCTCGCTGGGCCTGGCCGTGATCTTCGGCATGCTCAACATCGTCAACTTCGCGCACGGTGCCCTCTACATGGTGGGCGCCTTCTTTGCCTGGATGTTGCTCAATTACGCGGGCGTGAACTACTGGTTCGCGCTGCTGCTTGCGCCCATTGCAGTGGGCGCCATCGGTGCCCTGATCGAGATGACCATGCTGCGCCGCCTGCAGCAACTGGACCATCTCTACGGTCTCCTGCTCACTTTCGGTCTTGCCCTGATCTTTGAAGGTGCGTTCCGCGAGTTCTACGGCTCTTCAGGCCAGCCCTACGAGCTGCCCGAGATTTTCCGCGGCGGTTTCGACCTGGGCTTCATGTTCCTCCCCAAGTACCGCGCGTGGGTGGTGTTCGTCTCCATCTTCCTGTGCCTGTTCACCTGGTACGTGATCGAGAAAACCAAGCTGGGCGCCTACCTGCGCGCCGGCACCGAGAACCCCAACATGGTTCGCGCCTTCGGCATCAACGTGCCTCTGATGGTGACTCTCACCTACGCCTTCGGCGTGGGCCTGGCCGGACTGGCCGGGGTGATGGCCGCACCCATCTACCAGGTCAGCCCGCTCATGGGCTCCAACATCATCATCGTGGTGTTCGCCGTGGTCGTGATCGGTGGCATGGGCTCCATCCTGGGCTCCATCCTCACCGGTCTGGCGCTCGGCCTCATCGAGGGCCTCACCAAGGTCTTCTACGCCGAGATCTCCTCCACCGTGGTTTTCATCATCATGGTCATCGTCCTCATGATCCGTCCGGCAGGTCTGTTCGGCCGGGAGAAATAATGTCCAAAGCCACTCGCAACATTTATGTGGTGCTGTTTCTGGCACTGCTGGTCGCGCCCTTCGTGGGCTACCCCATCTTCCTCATGAAGGTGCTGTGCTTCGCGCTGTTCGCTTCCGCGTTCAACCTGCTGATCGGCTTCACCGGGCTGCTGTCGTTCGGCCACGCCATGTTCTTCGGCTTTGCGGCCTACGTGGCCGGCCACGCGGCGAAGGTCTGGGGGCTCACGCCCGAGCTGGCGATCCTGTCCGGCACGCTGAGCGCTGCCTTTATCGGCTTGGTCACCGGCTGGCTGGCGGTGCGCCGGCAGGGCATCTACTTCGCCATGGTCACGCTCGCGCTGGCGCAAATGATCTATTTCATCTGCGTGCAGGCACCGTTCACCTACGCGGAAGACGGCATCCAGAGCATTCCGCGAGGCAAGCTGTTCGGCCTGATCGACATGAGCAGCGACACCGCGATGTACTACCTCGTGGCGGCCATTTTCACGGCGGCGTTTGCACTCATCTACCGCATCATCCATTCTCCGTTCGGGCAGGTGCTCAAGTCGGTGCGCGAGAACGAACCCCGTGCGCTCTCGCTGGGCTACAACGTGGATCGCTACAAGCTGGTGGCCTTTGTGCTCTCGGGCACCATCGCCGGCCTGGCCGGTGCCACCAAGTCCATCGCTTTCGGCATCGCCACCCTGACCGACGTGGGCTGGCAGATGTCGGGCGAGGTGGTGTTGATGACGCTGCTCGGCGGCATGGGCACCATCCTCGGCCCCACCGTGGGCGCGGCCATCATCGTGACCATGCAGAACTACCTCTCGGGCCTGGGCTCCATGGTTTCCATCATCATGGGCGTGACCTTCGTGGTGTGCGTGCTCATGTTCCGCCGCGGCATCGTGGGCGAGATCGAGCACCGCTTCGGCGCCAAGAAGGGCTGAGGCCCTCGCCCAGACAACAAAAAACCGGCCTCGGCCGGTTTTTTGTTGTCTGCAACTCTCGGTCTCAGGCGGTCATCGCCTGGTGTGGTGCCGCTTCGCGCGAAATGTGTGCCACCGCTTGCTGCGGTGAACATTCCGTCCACAGCGCACGCGCGCAGCCCTCGCACTGGCCGCACTGTGTGGCCAAGCCGAGTTCGAGCTGGATGTCGTCAAAGCCCATGCCCGAGCGGGCGCACTGGGCAATGGTCTTGTCGCTGATGCGGCGGCAGATGCAAACAATCATGGTGCGGGGGTTCCGTGAATCTGAGCGAATGATAATGAATCGCATTCTGTTCCGCAACGCCGCTCAGCGGATGAGCCTGCCACGCGACCCGGGCCGCTGTGCCGGCGGCAGACGCAAAAAAACCGGCCAGGGCCGGTTGTTCGGGAGCGCAGGCGCTGCGGCTCAGGCCGAGAGATAGCCCCGGCCCGCGCCGCCCATGGACGACGCACCGACCTGGCGACCGTAGGTGGGTTGCAGCGCGTGCTGAGGCAGCAGGCTGGTCACGGCGCGCTGGCTCTGGGCGTTGGCGCGCAGCACGGCCTGGCGCAGGCGGGCGAAACGCTCGGCCGCCGACAGCAAGGCCTGCTGTTGGTCGCTGCCCGGCTCGCCCAGTGCGATCACGGGCGGGGCTTGCAACAGCACCTTCTGCATGGCCGCACTGGCCAGCTCCACCGCGGGCGCATCTCCGCGCAGCAGGGCGGCCTCCAGGGCATCGAGCTCCACCTGCAACGAGCCGATCCAGGGGTGGTAGTTGGTCGAGAGGGTGCTCATGGTGGGCCCGGGTGTTGGGTGAAGGGTCAGCTGCGCGGGCCGAGCATCTCGGCCGCGTTGGACAGCATCTTGTCGGCGATGGCTTCGGCGTTGATCTGGAACGTGCCGCTGGCGATCGCCTGCTTCATGGACTCGACCTTGCCGGCGTTGAACACCTCGCTGCCGCCCGAGGCCGCGCGGGCTTCGGTGGTGGACGACGAGAGTGTCACGGTCACGCCGGCCTGGGGCTTGTTGGCTGCGCTGGCTGCTGCGGCTGACGCACCCGCCTCGGCCGCCGCAGGCGCGGTGGTCTTCTGGGGGCCGCCGGCCACAGAACCAATGTACGAATCTGGTGATGAATCGACTTTCATGTCACTCTCCAAACCCCGAAGTCAGGGCCATGTCCTGACTGTATCGGCCCCCGTTTCGAGAACTTGAGTGAATCCGGTGTGGCATTGGTCACAAATTTTCAACCGTTTGTGCCCCCGGGTTGGCTTCACAGCGCCAGCTCGACCGTCTGCGCGTCACGCACCACGCCGGTGACCACACGCCCACCGGGCAGTTTCACGCGGGCGGTCTCACCCACCATGCCGGCGGTGAGCGCCTGACCAGTGGCCGAAATGCTGAAGCCGCCACCTTGCCCGCTCACCCGCACCTGGCTGCCGGGCGCGAAGGCCTGTGGTGCGCGCACCATGTTCTCGCGCAGCGCCAGGCCGGGCGTGAGCGCAAACGCCGCCAGCTGGCCGACCCAGCGCTCGGGCAGGGCCAGCACGCCGGAGCGCTGCTCCGCCCAATCGATTTCGGCGATTTCGGCATCTTCTTGAACCAGGGTGTCGCCCGCCGACACGGCGCGCTTGAGCACCCAGGCCGGGCCCCAGGCCTTCACCGTGACCGGCACATACACGTTCCAGCGCGTGGGGCCGTCGACACAGCGCAGACCGATGCGGCTGCGACCCCAGAGCCGCCCGCCCGGAGGCAGGTGGGGCTGGACTTCGTTGCAGGGGGCGAGCTTCAGGCGTGCGTCGAGCGAACCCATCACCACCTCGGCCCTCAGGGGAGAGGCGCCGGTCTGGGGCAGGGCCGCGGCCAGCGCGGGGGTGAGGAAGTCGTGCGCCATCTTCTCCAGCGCGGCCGACTCGCTGGCCTGCGCGCCCACGCCCCACAGCAGCAGGGCCGCCAGGGTGACGAGGCGGGCCTTCAGGAGCGACAGAAAGGGTGGCAGTTGCTTGGGCATGGCATGCACTGTAGGCCGCTGCCGGCGACGGGAAAGCCGGGAAAAGGCCGCTTTCGGTGTCTTTGTTCCGGCCATTGAAGACCCTCAAGATTTCCATAATTCGTCCAACGCCCCGGTGTCCGTGCCCTCTGAGGAAGGCCCGTCACCCGCCCTGAAACCCTTGCCTCGAGGTGAACATGCTTGAACAGATGACCGCCCGGCTGGACTTCCATGCCAACGCCCTGCTGCTGCGCTCGCAGCGCCAGCAGGTCATTGCCAGCAACATCGCCAACGCCGACACGCCCGGCTACATCGCCCGCGACTTCGACTTTGCCGCTGCCCTCAAGAACGTCTCGGGTGGTACAGCGCGCGCCGACGTGAGCCTCACCAGCGCCGGTCACATGACGCTCGGCACCCACAGCGCCCAGGACCCCAGGCTGGCCTACACAGTGCAGACCCAGGCCAGCCAGGACGGCAACTCGGTCGACCTCGACCGCGAGCGCGCCAGCTTCGTGGACAACAGCGTGCGCTACGAGTCCACGCTGCGTTTCATCAATTCCAACGTGAAAACCATGCTCAGTGCCATCACCGGCCAATGAGTTGAAAGGAATCGGTCATGTCGATGTTCTCCATCTTCAATGTCTCGGGCAGTGCGGTCAGCGCGCAGTCCCAGCGCCTCAACGTGGTGGCCAGCAACCTGGCCAACGCCGATGCCGTGGCCGGGCCGGACGGCAAGACCTACAAGGCGCGGCACATCCAGTTCCAGACCGTGCCCATGGGTGGCTCGGGCAACGCTGGCGTGAAGGTCAAGGACATCACCGAGAGCCAGGCACCCGGGCGCCGTGAACTCAATCCCACCCACCCCAGCGCCGATGCCGAAGGTTATGTGAACCATTCCAACGTGAACCCGGTGGAAGAGATGGTCAACATGATCTCGGCCTCGCGCTCGTACCAGAACAACGTCGAGGTCATGAACACAGCGAAGTCGCTGCTGCTCAAGACGCTGCAGATGGGTCAATAAAGAAAGCACACACCATGTTCGCCACACCCATCGACACCTCCAACCTCGGCACCACCGTGGGCAGCACCACGGGCAGCGCTGCGAAGAACAACATGGACCCGGAAGCGTCGCAAGACCGCTTCCTCAAGCTGCTGGTCGCGCAGCTCAACAACCAGGATCCGATGAACCCGATGGACAACGCGCAGATGACGACCCAGATGGCGCAGATCAACACGGTCAGCGGCATCCAGGAACTCAACGCCACGCTCAAGGGCATGGCGGCGCAGTTCGGCTCCATGCAGGCGCTGCAAGGCACCTCGCTGATCGGCCGTGAGGCGCTGGTCGAGGGCAACAAGCTCGGCTTCGACGGCGTCATCGGCAAAGGCGCGATGCGCCTGGATGCCAGCGCCAGCAGCGTGACGGTCGACGTGATGGGCAAGAACGGCCAGGTGCTCGACACGCTGGACTTCGGCGCGCTCACCGCTGGCCAGCACTCGTTCAACTGGGACGGCACCGGCATCGACCCCACCCAGGTGGCCAGCTTCCGGGTGAACGCCGCCGACGGTGGCCAACCCGTCAAGGCCACCACCTACACCCGCCAGACCGTGACCTCCGTGGGCTTCGCCAACGGCGCCATGAACCTGCAACTGCAGGACGGCAGCAGCCTGGGCTACGACCAGGTCGCCACCTTCCTGTAACCCGCCTCCAACACCCTCAAGGACAACACCATGGCATTCCAGCAAGGACTCTCCGGCCTCAACGCCGCCAGCCGCAACCTCGACGTGATCGGGCACAACATCGCCAACTCCAACACCGTGGGCATGAAGAGTTCACGCGCCGAGTTCGCCGAAGTCTATGCCAGCTCGGTCAACGCCTCTGGCGGCACGGCCACCGGCATCGGCGTGGCGGTGGCCGCGGTGGCGCAGAGCTTCACGCAGGGCAACATCAGCGTCACCGGCAACGAACTCGACGTGGCCATCAACGGCAACGGTTTCTTCGAGCTCACCCAGCCCAACGGCTCGGCCGCCTACACCCGCGCCGGCATGTTCAAGCTCGACCGAGAAGGCAACGTTGTCACCAACGACGGCAGCAACCTCATGGGCTACCCCACCGATGCCGACGGCAACCGCCTGAGCTTCAACACGCAGCCGCTGCGGTTGCCCACCGGCGGCCCGATTCCGGCCCAGCAGACCACCGCCATCACCGCCGAATTCAACCTCGACACGCGCGCCGAGGTGTGGAACGCCGTGACCCCCAACACCCCGCTGGCCACTTACGGCACCTCGCTGGTGGCGTTCGACGCCCAAGGCGTGGAAGTGCCGGTGGCCATGGCCTTCCGCAAGACCGCAGCCAACACCTGGACGGTCTACACCAGCGGCGACGGCACCGCACCCACCACCGCCAGCCCGTCGTTCACGCTCAACTTCAACGCCGACGGCACGCTCAACCCGGCCTCCATCACCCCCGCACCGACGGTCGCGCTGACCTCGGCCAACGGCACGTTCAATGCCTCGCTGGACCTCACCGATGTCACGCAGTTCGGCACCTCGTTCGCCGTGACCAACCTCGACCAGGACGGCTACCGCCCGGGCGAACTCACCAGCCTGAAGATCGACGAGAACGGTGTGGTCACCGGCCGCTATTCCAACGGCGAATCGCGTGCCGCCGGCCAGATCGCCCTGGTGAATTTCCGCAACGCCCAGGGCCTGGCGCCCGGCAGCAACGGCATCTGGCAGTCCACCTTCGCCTCGGGCGATCCGCTGCGTGGCGAGCCCGGTGCAGGCAACTTCGGCGTGCTGCGTTCCGGCGCGCTGGAAGACTCCAACGTCGACCTCACGGCCGAGCTGGTGAACATGATGACCGCGCAGCGTGCTTACCAGGCCAACGCCCAGACCATCAAGACGCAAGACCAGGTCCTGAGCACCTTGCTGAACATGCGCTGAGCCAGCCCTGAACTGAACGAAGGAGCCCCGCATGGACCGTTTGATCTACACCGCGATGACCGGCGCCAACGCCGCGCAGCATCGGCAGCAGGTGCTGGCCAACAACCTGGCCAATGTGTCCACGCCGGGCTTTCGCGCCGAGCTTTCCACCTTCCGCGCCGTGCCGGTGCGCGGCGACGGCGCCAGCACCCGCGTGTTTGCCCTGGAGGCCACGGCGGGTCATTCCGACACGCCGGGCGCCATCACCTCCACCGGCCGCAACCTGGACGTGACCGCGCGCGGCAACGCCTACTTTGCGGTGCAGGGGCTCGACGGCACCGAGGCCTACACCCGCGCCGGCTCGCTCGAGGTCAACGCCGAGGGCTCGCTGGTCAACAGCCAGGGCCTGCCCATGTTGGGCGACGGAGGGCCGATCGTGATTCCCGAAGGTGCCCGGGTGGACATTGCCGCCGACGGCACCGTGAGCACCCGCGTGGGCAACCAGCCTTCGCAGCAGGTGGGCAAGCTCAAGATGGTGGAGCCCGATGCAGACAACCGCCTCAAACGCGGCGAAGACGGCCTGTTCCGCGGCCCGCAGGGCGACCCGTTGCCCGCCAGCGACGTGGCCCGCCTGCAGGACGGTGCGCTCGAAGGCTCCAACGTGAACCCGATGGAAGCCATGGTCGGAATGATCGCCGTGGCCCGCCAGTTCGAGGTGCAGATGCGCATGCTGCAGAACGGCGAAACCAACGACAAGACCGCCAGCCAACTCCTCAGCATGAACGGCTGACCCACTTAACTTTGCGGAGCACACCATGATCAATTCACTGATGATTTCCAAGACCGGCATGCAGGCGCAACAGACGCAGCTGGACGTGATTTCAAACAACCTGGCCAACGTGTCCACCAACGGATTCAAGCGCGCGACCGCCGTGTTTGAAGACCTGATGTACCAGAACCTGCGCCAGGTGGGCGCCAACACCGCCGAGCAGGCCGAGCTGCCCACCGGTCTGCAGGTGGGCCTGGGTGTGCGTACCGTCGCCACCTCGCGCAACTTCACGCAGGGCAGCCTGCAGCAGTCGGGCAACGCGCTGGACCTGGCTGTGAACGGCGGCGGTTTCTTCCAGGTGCAGATGCCCGACGGCACCACCGGTTACACCCGCGACGGCAGCCTGCAGCTTGACGCGCAGGGCCGCATGGTCACCTCCAGCGGTTACCCGCTCACCGCCGGCATCACGCTGCCGGCCGAGTCGCAAAGCATCACGGTCTCCAGCGACGGTGTGGTCACCGCCAAGCTGCCGGGCAACCCCGTGCCGCAGCAGGTGGGCAACATCGAGCTGGCCAACTTCATCAACTCGGCCGGCCTGGAGCCGCTGGGGCAGAACCTCTACGCCGAGAGCCTGGCCTCGGGCAACCCCATCACCGGTGCACCTGGATCGGCCGGTCTGGGCACGGTGCTGCAGGGCATGGTGGAGACCTCCAACGTCAACGTGGTGCAGGAGCTGGTGACCATGATCCAGACCCAGCGCGCCTACGAGATGAATTCCAAGGCCATCCAAACCTCTGACCAGATGCTGCAACGCCTCAGTCAGCTGTGATCGTCATCGGAGGAATCCCCATGTTGCGTCTCGCCATCGCGCTGACCCTGGCCGTGCTCGCCAGCGGCTGCGAAACCATGAGTTCCAAGGTGGACCTGGAGCCGGTCAAACCTGTGCGTTACACCCAGGTGGCGCCCACGGCCAACCCGGTGGACACCATGAGCACCGTGCCCAGCGGCAGCCTGTTCCGCGCCGCCAACTACCGTCCTGCGTTTGAAGACCCACGCGCCCGCCTGCCTGGCGACACGCTCACGGTGCAGATCACCGAGCGCCTGAACGCCAGCCAGACCTCGTCGGCTTCGATCGACCGCAGCGGCGACATCTCTGGCAGCGTCTCGGGCTTCCCGTTCCTCAAGGCGCCTTTGCTGGACAAGCTCACGCTGGGTGCGCAGTCGGAGAACAGCTTCGCCGGCGACGGCAAGAACCTCAACAACAACAACTTCTCGGGCTCCATCACCACCACCGTGCAAGAGGTGCTGCCCAACGGTCACCTGGTGGTGGTGGGCGAAAAACAGATCGGCGTGAACCAGAACGTGGACGTGCTGCGCTTCTCCGGCACGGTGGACCCCAAGCTGATCCGGCCCGGCAACACCGTGGCCTCGACCCAGATGGCCAACGTGCGCGTGGAGTCGCGCGGGCGCGGCGCGCAGGGCGAAGCGATGGCAATTGGCTGGTTGGCACGGTTCTTTTTGAGCGTTATCCCGTTCTGAAGTCTGCGCATCATGGGTCTCGTTCTGCCCACTGAGGAATTTGCGGTGAAGTCATCTCTCTCCCCCTTGCGTTTGCTGGCTTTGGCCCTGGTCTTCCTGACCAGTGCGCTGCCGGCGGCTGCCCAGTCCATCCGCATCAAGGAGATCGCGGCGGTGCAGGGCGTGCGCAGCAACCACCTCACCGGCTACGGTCTGGTGGTGGGGCTGGACGGAACGGGCGACCAGACCACGCAGATGCCCTACACCGCGCAGAGCATGAACAACTACCTGCAGCAGCTCGGCCTGTCCTTGCCGCCCGGCGGCAACATGCAGCTGAAAAACGTGGCGGCCGTGCTGGTCACCGCGCAGTTGCCCGCCTTTGCCCAACCCGGCCAGGCCATCGACGTGACCGTGTCGTCCATCGGCAACTCAAAATCGCTGCGCGGTGGCACGCTCATCACCACGCCGCTGAAGGGCGCCGACGGTGAAATCTACGCACTCGCCCAGGGCAACCTGCTGGTGGGTGGCGCGGGCGCTTCGGCCGGCGGCAGCAAGGTGCAGATCAACCACCTCAGCGCGGGCCGCGTGCCCGGTGGCGCGCAGGTGGAGCGTGCGGTGGCCACACCGTTTGCCCTGGGCGAAACCATCGACCTGGGTTTGAATTCGAGCGACTTCCAGACCGCCAGCCGCGTGACCGACGCGATCAACCGCGTCATGGGTGCGGGTGTGGCCAGCGCGGTCGACGGCCGCGTGGTGCGCCTGCGCGCCCCGGCCAATCCGGGCGAGCGCGTCGGCTTTCTCGCCAAGGTCGAAGAGATCCGGCTGGACGCCGCCATTCCCATGGCCCGCGTCATCATCAATTCGCGCACCGGCTCCATCGTCATGAACCAGGCCGTGAGCCTGGGTGCCTGTGCCGTCTCGCACGGCAACCTCTCGGTGAGCATCAGCTCCACGCCGGTGATCAGCCAGCCCAACGCCTTGTCCACCGGCGGC
>JBBQKZ010000092.1:0-14640 GCA_038327405.1 Burkholderiales bacterium
CGGCAAACCTTGTTTGCCGGGGTTTCTTGTTCTTGGGGCTCCCCTGGCCGATGCGATGCAACCGGCCACGAGTTCGGAGACACTGGCGCGCTGCCTGTCGTCCACGCATCACCCACATGAGCAACCGACGTTTCAATCCCCTGTCCAACCCGTGGATCAGACGCCTGTCCTGGGGTGTTGTGGCCATGTTGTTGTTGTGGCTGGTCACATGGCTGGCGGTGCCGATGCTCCTGAAATGGCAGCTGGAAAAGCAGGCCGCCGAGGCGCTTGGCCGCAACGTGACGGTTCAGCGGGTGGACTTTCGACCTTGGTCGCTGGAGCTGGCGGTGGAGGGCTTTCGCATCGCCACTGCGGCAGGCGATGGTGAGCAGTTCTCCGTGGCGCGTGTGTATGTGAATGCCGAACTGCAATCGATCTTGCGGATGGCGCCCGTGATCGATGCCTTGAAGATCGAGCAACCGCGCCTGGCCTTGCGCCATCTGGGCGATGGGCGCTACGACGTGGATGACATCCTGCAGCGCTTCAATGCATCTGCGCCCGACGCCCCGGGTGAACCTGCCCGGTTTGCGTTGTTCAACCTCGCACTCGCCGGCGGTGAAATCACCCTGGTGGACGACACCGTGGGCGTCACGCACCACCTGAGGGCCCTGGTATTGAGCGTGCCGTTTCTCAGCAGCCTCGCCTCGCGCCGAGAGGTGGTCACCGAGCCGCGCCTGGCCTTCGTGCTCAACGGGAGTGCGTTCGACACGCGTGCCGCCACCACACCGTTCGCGGTTGACCGTGAGACCGACGCACGGCTGGTGATTCCCGCGCTCGATCTCACGCCTTACTTTCCGTATTGGCCCACCGCCTGGCCCATCAAGCCGGAAGCCGGGGTGCTGACGGTGGATGTGACCCTCGACTTTGTGCAGCGCGAGGCACCTCAGGTGTGGTTGTCGGGCGAGGTTGCGCTTTCGGGCCTGAATCTGGTTGAACGTGCGGTGGGCGGTGCGTCGGCGGGCGTGTTGTCGTGGGAGCGTCTGGGCGTGAAGCTCAACCGCGTCGAGCCGTTGGCGCGGCGAATCGATCTGGCTTCCATCGAGTTGAAGGCGCCACGCATGAATCTGTCGCGCGACGCCCAGGGGCAGCTCAACCTGGCCCGCCTGGCCAACGGATTCTTTCCCGCAGCGGCCGAAAAGCCGGTCGCTGCTCAGGCGCCTGCTGCCCAAGCCGAGCCGTGGCACATCCGGCTGGCCCGCTTCGATATGGACGGTGGCCTCGTTCAGTGGCGCGACGATGCCGTCAAGCCGGCCGCCGACATGGTGCTGTCCGCGTTGCGCGTGCAAACCAGCGGTTTGAGCTGGCCGGTGAGCGCTCCCATGCCGTTCGAGGTGTCGGCCCAGCTCGACCAGACCGCCATCGGGATCCAGGGCACGGCCACCGATGTGACTGTGCAAGCCGAGGCCTCTCTGGGTGACATTCCGCTGGAGCGTTTCGCTGCATATATAAGTAGCGCGCTCAAGCCCGCCCTGGAAGGACGGCTCAACGCAGGCGGTCGGATCGAATGGCAGGCTGCGCAGGGCGACCGGCCCATGGCGCTTCAAGTGCTGGCCGGCCACGTTGACGTGAACGGGCTCAAGCTCGGGCCGCCCCGGCAACCGCTGGCCGGTCTGAAGCGCTTGCTGGTGGAAGACCTGCGCGTGGATCTGGCCCAGCGCAGTGCCGACGTGGGCAAGCTGACGCTCACCCAACCCCAGATGCGGGTGCAACGCGAGGCCGACGGCGCGTGGATGTTTGAGCCCTGGCTGGTGGCCGCGTCAACACCGGCGTCACCTGCAACGTCGGAGCCCTGGCGCGTGGGGTTGGACGCGCTGCAACTCATCGATGGCTCCATCGGGTTCGTGGACCGCGTGCCCGGCCAGCCGGTCACGCTGGCCATCACCCAGCTGCAACTGGACCTCAAGGGCCTTCGGCCGATGGATGCCGAGCAGAAAGACATGGCCTTGTTGGTCAAGGCACGCGTGGGCGCTGGCTCTGCCAGCCAGGTGGCCCCTGGCCAGATGGCGCTCGTCGGCGCCTTGCGGTTGCCGGCACCCGGCGCATCGGGCGGAGCGGGCTTGCGACTGGACGCCCGTGCCCAGATCGAGCGACTGCCGGTGCATGCGCTGGCGCCGTACGTTGCCGACCGGCTCAACCTGGAATTGCTGCGTGCCGACGCGAGCTACCGAGGCCGCATTCAGCTGGGCCTGCCGGGCAGTGCCTTGGCGCTGAGCCTGGACGGCGATGCCGCGCTGGACGACCTCAGCGCCAACACCTTGTCGCCCGCCGAGGACCTGCTGGCCTGGAAGTCGCTGCAGGTGCGTGGCCTGCAGCTCAACATGACACCTGGGCAAGCCACCACAGTGGCGGTGCGCGAGACCGTGCTCAGCGACTACTTCGCCCGCGTGATCATCGACGACACCGGCAAGATCAACCTGCAGGGTTTGGTTAAGCAGCCCGGCGAGGCACCTGGCACCGACCCGGTGCCACCACCAGCCACGGTGGCCACCAGCGGCCCCACGACCGACATCCGCCTGGGCCCGATCAGCCTGGTCAATGGCCGGGTGCTGTTTTCCGACCGCTTCATCAAGCCCAACTACACCGCCAACCTGAGCGAACTCACCGGGAGCCTCGGCGCGTTCTCCAACGCGAAGCCTGCAGGTGCCGCGCCCGAGCTGGCGGCTTTGTCGCTGCGTGGGCGTGCCGAGGGCACGGCTGCGCTGGAGATTGATGGTCAGCTCAACCCGCTGGCGCAGCCCCTCGCGCTCGACATCCAGGGCCGTGTGCGCAACCTGGAGTTGCCCCCGCTCTCGCCCTACACGGTGAAGTACGCCGGCTACGGCATCGATCGCGGCAAGCTCAGTGTGGACGTGGCCTACAAGATCGACCCCGACGGTCAGCTCGTGGCCAGCAACCAGATCGTGCTCAACCAGCTCAGCTTTGGCGACCGTGTGGCCGGCAGCGAAGCGCCTAACCTGCCGGTGAAGCTGGCGGTGGCGCTGCTGGCCGACCGCAACGGCGTGATCGACATCAACCTGCCGGTGAGCGGCTCCATCAACGACCCGCAGTTTCGCCTGGCGCCCATCATCTTCAAGCTCATCTTCAACCTCATCGGCAAGGCGATCACGGCGCCGTTCTCGCTGATCGCCAGCGCGTTCGGTGGCGGTGCCGAGTCGCCCAGCCAGGTGGAGTTTGCGCCGGGCAGTGCGGTGCTGGCGTCCGAAAACCAGACGCGGCTGGAAGCCGTGGCCAAGGCACTGGCCGATCGGCCGGCGCTGCAGATCACGGTGGTTGGGCACAGCGACCTGGAGGCCGAGCGCAGCGGCTACCAGCGCAGTCGGCTTGACGAACGTGTGCGGGCCGAGAAGCGCCGCGTGCTCGCGCGAGACGGCCAGCCGATTCCCGAGAAGCTGGCGGTGTCGGCCGAGGAATACCCCGCGCTGCTCAAAGAGGTGTACCGACGCGCCGACATCCCCAAACCGCGCAACCTGATCGGCATCGCCAAGGACATCCCGCAGGCAGACATGGAAGCCTTGCTGCTGGCCTCGATACCGGTCACGCCCGATGCGCTGCGCGATCTGGCGGTGGCGCGTGGGCAAGCGGTGAAGGACTTTCTGGCCAGCCGTTCGCTGCCCGAAGACCGCATGTTCTTGGGTGCGCCGCTGCTGAGCCGCCAAGGCGAAGACTGGCGCCCGCAAGCCGAACTGCGGCTGGCGCCCCGCTGATCAGACCTCCTGCCAGGGCCCCATCGGGCGCGGGTGGTGGCGCCGGGACGAACAGCGGCGACAATACGCGTTTGCCGCGCCGCTCTGACGTGGCCTCTGTCCTGATTGAACTGACGTTTCCATGTCGCTGTTTTCCCTGCGCAAGTCTTCTTCCCCTCAAGCCTCTCCAACTGCCGTGAACACGCCCACCCCTTCCAAGTCCGCCTCCGCGGCCCATCCCCTGGACGCCGTGACCGGTGGCGCGTTCTCTGCCCCCACCTCGGGCGAACGCGCTGCGCGCATCCGCGAGTGGCTGGCCACCGAGCCCGGGCTGGAGCAGATGAACGAGGTCTACAAAGACCTGTCCAACCGCGACCGCGGCGCAGCCAAACCGCTGAAGGAAAAGCTCGACGAGCAGAAGCGCCTGAAGACGCAGGAGCAGATGGCCGTGGAATGGGCGCAGAAGGCGCAGGCTTTGCTGGACCATTCGCGCCTGAACCTGGCCGATGCCCTGGCCTGGCAGCGCGACGCAGCCCGTGCGGGCGCGCCGCTGTCGCGTGAGCCGTTGGCCACGCTGCGCCAGTCGCTGGCCGAGCGCGTCAAGTCGATCGAAGATTTGCAACACCGGGTGCAGGTGGAGCGCGAGGCCGCTGTGTTGATCGCGCAGCGCATCGAAGTGCTGTCCACCAAACCCTGGCGCGAAGCGCAGCACAGCGCGCAGACGCTGCAGACCGATGTGGCTGAGTGGCAGGAGCAGGCCAGTGGCTTGGCGCAAGACCCGCAGTGGGCCAGCGTGGACGTGAAGTTCCCGCCCATGCTGGACGCCTCGCGGAAGCAACTGCAACTGGTGTGGGACGCGTTTGAAGCCGCATTGGCCCAGGCCGTGGCCGCTGATGCCGATGCTCAAGCTCCGCTGCCCGCCGTGCCCGTGTGGGCCGATGAACTGCGCGTGGCGCGTGGTGGCGAAGCCGCCGCCGTGACGGAGAAGCCCGCGGTGGACACGCAAGCCCAGCAGGAGCGTCGCGCCCGCGTGACCACCGAACTCGGCAACGCGCTCGACGTGCTGGAACGCGAACTCGCCGAAGGCCATGGCAAGGCCACACCCAAAGCCGCGGCGGACGTGCGTGCGATCCTCAAGTCCAACGGCCGTTTTGTGAGTGCGGCGCTCGACACGCGCGCCCACGCGGCGCTGAGCCAGGCCGGCGAACTCGAAGGCTGGCAGCGTTGGCGCGCCGACCAGCTGCGTGAAGAACTCGTGGCCAAGGCTGAAGCCCTGCTGCAAGCGCCCGAAGGCCAGCGCCTGGGCGGCCGCAAGATGCAGGAAACCCTGCGCGGCCTGCGAGACCAGTGGAAAACCACCGACCAGGGCGGCCAGCCCAACCACGCCTTGTGGAAGCGCTTCGACGAAGCCTGCACCGAAGCCCACAAACTCGTGGAAGCCTGGCTGGTACAGGTGCGCCAGCAGGCCGACGCGCACAAGACCCAGCGCCTGGCCATCATTGCCGAGCTGAAGGCCTGGACCGAAGTCCACGCCGGCAACACCGACTGGAAAGCCCAGGTGCGCGCGCTGCACACGTTCTCCGAGCGCTGGCGCGAAGCCGGCCACATGAGCGAAAAGGCGTTTGCCGAAATGCAGCCGCAGTGGAAAGACGCCATGCACGCGGCCCACGCCGAGCTGGAAACGGCGCAGGCCGAGAGCACAGCGCGCCGCAAGGCCTTGATCGAAGAAGCCACCGCGCTGGGTGCCGCACCCATGCTGCGCATCGATGCAGTGAAAGCCTTGCAGCAACGCTGGCAGGCCGAAGCCCATGCGGTTCCGCTGGAGCGCAAGCACGAACAGAAACTCTGGGAGGCGTTCCGCCAGCCCATCGACGAAGCGTTCAACCGCAAGACCACCGAGCGTGAGAAGGCAGCGACCTCACTCAGCGCGCACGACCAACGCGTGCTCGATGCGTCGCGTTCGCTGGAGCAGGCGAGCGCCAGCGGTGATGCACAGCGCATCCGCGCTGCCATGCAGGAACTTGAATCGGCGTTGACCGGTCGGCCGGCTGCTGTTGAGCCCGCCCCAGTTGCCGGTGTGGTTGCCGAAAGGGCCGCGCCCGACGAGCCTGCCGCGGCGTCGGAAGAACCCGTTGCCGAAACGACTGAAGAATCCGTTGCACCCAGCGACGCCGAAGCTGGCGACGTGGCCGCTCCCGCCGAGCCCGTGGCGCCTGCCAAACCCGCCGCACCGCCCAAGAAGCTGGTGGCCATGCGTGGCGACGACCGTCCCGGCATGAAGAAGGCCGAACCGGCTGGCCGCGATGCGCGCGGTGCCCGCCCCGATGGACGCCGCGACGGTGGTGGCGCAGGTCGCCCCGATTCACGCGGCCCCCGCGATGCCCGAGGGCCAGGCGCAGCAGCGCCGTGGCGTGACGAACGCGAACAGCGCGGCCCGCGCCTGGGAGATGCAGCGTTCCGTGCCCAGCGCCAGGCCATTGAGGCGGCCGAAGCCAGCCTGCGCAAGCTCGCTGCGCAGGCCCACGGCGAGGTGCTCACCCAGCTCATGACCGCCTGGGAGCAGCGCGACATCGAGCATATGCCCACCGCGCAAGCCCTGGGTTCACGCGTGAACGCGGCCAACCGCAGCGCCTGGTCGGCCGCCTTGTCCAAGCCGGCCGCTGCGTTGCCGGGCGAGACCTTGCTGCGCCTGGAGATGGCGGCCGAAGTGCCCACGCCGGCCGAGCACCTGAGCGAGCGCCGCATGTTGCAGCTGCAGTTGCTCACGCGCCGCCATGCGGCAGCACCGGTTGACACCTGGGTGGAGGATGTGGCGGGTGTGCTGGCGTCGCCATTTGATACCTCGGCGGCGCGCAGGCTTCAGACCGTGTTGAAGGTCTTGCTCAAGCGCTGAACCTCCACCTCAGTGGGATTCAAGGCCCGTGCAGACAGCGTCTGCACGGGCCTTTTTCATGGCGCGGACGCAGGTCTGAAAAAGCCGTCGTACAGCGCCACCAGCGCCGGAAATTCCTGCTCGAACCGGGGGCGGCTCACGAAGTACGCCTCGCAGGTCACGGCAAAAAACTCGGCGGGGTCCTTGGCCGCGTAGTCGTCGAGCCAGGGGCGTTCGGCGCCGAAGCGCTCGGCCATGGCAACTGCTTCGCGGAAAGCATCGAACGCGGTCTGCATCGTGTCGCGCCACAGCTTGCGTGCGTCTGAGGCGCTGCGTGTGCCCAGAAAGCCTTTGGGCAAGGGCGGCGCGCCGTCAGGGTGCTCGCCCAGCGAGATGCCGCGCATGTCCATCTTGTGCACGAACTCGTGGATCACGACGTTGCTGCCGCTCTCGGCCGCCACGCTGGCGTGCGCGACTTCTTCCCAGCTCAGCATGAGCGGGCCTCGGTCCATGGCTTCACCGGCCAGCACCTCATCAAAGTGGTGCACCACGCCCGCGATGTCGGTGGTCTTGCGCCGCGCCACCACGGCGCCGGGTTGCACCACGATGCCGACAAAATCGCCGTACCAGTCGAGCAGTTTGAGCGGATCGCGCACCGCTTCACCCGAGGTGCCGTGCATGTGCAGCAGCGGCAGGCAAGCCTGTGCGGCAATCGCCAGCGCCATGGCATCGGTGAGCGCGAGTCCGTTGGCGCCGTGGAACTCCTTCTCGACCAGGAAGTGGGTGCACAGCTGGCGCAGGCGCTCTTGTTCGGTGCTGTCGAGTGCCGACAGGAACGGATGGGCGGCGAGCGTGGATTGCCACAGTGCGTCGGGCACCGGCGTGGGCTGGCGCAGCGAGCGCGGCAGCAGGCGTTGCAGCAGATCAATCATGACAATGGCAAGGGGATGCGGCGCAGGCCTTGGGTGTCGAGCCGCAGCACCTCCGCACGTGGTGGGTTGGCACCAGCGTCCCAATCGCTCAGCACCACGCGTTGAAGGCCATCGCCTAGCGCATGCAAGGCAGGGCGGTGGGTGTGGCCGTGAACAAGGGTGTGGGCACCTGCGGCCTGAAGTGCGGCACGCGCCGCAGCTGCGTCGACGTCGGCCCACAGGCTGGGGTCGCGGGCGGTGCTGCGTTTGCGCGCTTCGCTCTGCTCGCGCAGATCGCGGGCGATGGTTGTGCGTTCGCTCAAGGGGCGCGCCAGGAACTCGCGCTGCCATGCCGGCTGACGCACCTGCTCGCGAAAGCGCATGTAGTCGGTGTCGGCCAGACACAGTGCGTCGCCGTGGCTGAGCAGCCAGTGCTGGCCGAGAAAGTCGAACCTGGTTGGGTCAATCAAGCCCTGCATGCCGCAAGCTTTGAGGCCTTGCGCGCCCAACAGGAAGTCGCGATTGCCTGCCATGAAATACACCGGGGTCTGCAGGCTGAACGCCTTGAGCGCATCGGCGCACGCGCGCCAGAAAGCCTGATCGGGTGAGGTGCTGGCGTCCAGCACGTCGTCACCCACCCAGACCTCGAACAAATCGCCCAGGATGAAGAGGGCGTTGGCCCTTTCGGACGCGGGACGCTGCAGGAAAGCGCGCCATACCTCGAAGGTCCGTGGCTCGCCGGGTTGCAGATGCAGGTCTGAAATGAATTCGACCGCCTGCCAGTGCGCGGGTGCGCGCAATGGGTCGAGGCGGTCGGGGGAAGGGGCGGACATCAAAGCAGGAGCTGCCAGGGGCCGAGCCCCCGGGATCACAGCGCGACGGCTTTTTCGATGATCACGTCGTCTTTCGGGACGTCGTCGTGGAAGCCCTTGCGGCCCGTGGGCAGGCCTTCTATTTTCTTCACGATCTCGGCGCCTGAGACCACCTTGCCGAACACGGCATAGCCCCAGCCCTGTGCGCTGGGCGCGGTGTGGTTCAGGAAGCCGTTGTTCGACACGTTGATGAAGAACTGTGCGGTGGCCGAGTGCGGGTCGCTGGTGCGGGCCATGGCCAGGGTGTAGGTGTCGTTCTTGAGACCGTTGGAGGCTTCATTGGCGATCGGTGCATCGGTGGGCTTCTGGGTCATGCCGGGTTCAAACCCGCCACCTTGCACCATGAAGCCGGGGATGACGCGGTGGAACACGGTGTTGTTGTAGTGACCCTTGTTCACGTACGACAGGAAGTTGGCGGCCGACAGCGGGGCTTTTTCAGCGTCGAGCTCGATCGTGATGACACCGTGACCGGTGATGTGCAGTTCGACTTGGGGGTTGGCCATGTTTATTTCTCCAGGGTGGCTTTGAGGATGGTGATGGGGGTTTTGGGCACGTCGGTGGGAAACGGTCCGCCGGCGCCGGTCGGTGTTTCCTTGATCTTGTTGACCACGTCCATGCCTGCGACGACCTTGCCGAACACGGTGTAGCCGTAGAGCTGCGCAGCGTTGACGAGGTTGGCGCGCGGCACGTTCTCGTAAACCTGACCGTTGTATTCGAATCGCGGGACCGGGTCGCCCGGGGGAATGACGGTTGGGTCCAGGAAGGCGTTGTCCTTGACGTTGATGAAGAACTGCGACGAGGCGGATTGTGGGTCGTTGGTGCGCGCCATGGCCACGGTACCGACCGTGTTGCGCGGGCCGCCGCGCTGCAAGGCTGCCTGGCCTTCGTGGGCCACGGGCGCTCGGGTGGGTTTTTGTTTGTAGCTGGCGTCGAAGCCGCCACCTTGCACCATGAAGTTGCTGATCACGCGGTGGAACACCGTGCCGTCGTAGTGCTTGTCCTGTACGTACTGCAGGAAGTTCTCGACCGTCTTGGGCGCCTTGTCTGGGTAGAGTTCCAGCACGATGTCACCCATGGAGGTGGTGAGCTTCACACGGGGCGCGGCGTTTTGTGCCGACGCGGGCAACCAGGCCAGGGACACGGCCACAGCGAAGGCGGCGAGCACGCCACGTCGCAGCGGTTGTTCAATGTGTGCGTTCATCCGATGGTTCCTTCGAAAAAGATGGTCCAGCGATCGTTTTCGCGGATCCAGTACTGGCGTTTGGTCACGCCGCGGGTCTGGCCTGCGGCGACTTCGCCGAAGGTGACGACGCGGGTGTCGTCGGTGTCGTTCCAGCGCAGGACCGACAGGTCCTTGATCGCCAGCTCACGCGGGCCGGTGCTGCGCAACTCGCTCTCCACGCGGGGCCACCATTGAGCCAGATCGCGACCCTGGTTCGAGAAACGGCTGGAGTAAAACCCCTTGAGTTCGGTCAGATTGCCGTCGCTGCGGCTGCGGCGCCAGGCTTCTAGCACGCTCTCGAACTGCTGGCGGTCGCTGCTCAACGCGTCGGGTTGCACCCACTGCAGTTGGGGTGCAATCACCACCGGCGTGGTGCGGATCTGCACCGTGCGCAGCAGGCGCTCCAGATCGGGGTTGGACAGCACCACACAACCGTCGGACGCTTGCGGCGCGCGCACGAACTGGTCGCTCGGCGTGCCGTGCAGCCAGATGCCGCTGCCGGTTTTGCCGCGCTGCACGTCCAGCGGGTTGGGGTAGTTGATGGGCAGGGCGCCCACGCCGTACAGATCGGGCAGATCGGCCGGGTTGAGGGTGCTGGTGATGTAGTACACGCCCAGCGGGGTGCGCTTGTCGCCTTCGACCGACTTTTCAATGCCCAAGAGGCCCACCGAGATGTAGAAGTCACCCACCAGGTTCAACCTGGGCTCGCGTTCGCCGGAGGCGCCGGAGCGCGCCGGGTTCAGGTTTTCAAACAGGTACAGGCGCGAGCGCGACGCATCGATGGCGATGGCGTGGCGGCTTTGTGGTGCCAGCGTGAGGAACTGGGTGGGGATGCTGCCTTCGGGCGGCCGCTCGGTGAGCGCCAGCAGACGGCGGCGCGATTCTTCGCGCAGGCTGGCCAGTTGCTGGCTGGCGGCCAGGGCCTTGGTGTCGGGTACATCACCCAGCTGGCGCACCGGGCGCGCCTGCAGGCTCAGCAGATCACCGTGCAACAGGTGGGCGAGCTGAAAGTTGGGGTGATCCTTCGCCAGTTTCTCGACTTGTGTGAGTGCTTCGCGATGCCGACCCTGGCTGATGAGCTGGTAGATCCCGATCAGACGCGCTTCGGCCTGGCCGAGCATGGGCTTGACCGCTTCGAAGCGGGCGGGGGTGAGGCTGTTGGTCTCCAGCCCCGAGGGACTGACGGGCACCTGGCTCCGAGCCGCATCTTGTACGCGGGCCATGGCCTGGTTGAGAAGTGAAGGCTCTGCCGCATCGAGCGAGCCGCGCGGCGCGAAGTCGCCGGTCAGGCTGGCATCCTGCCGTGCGTTGTTGCCCCACATGGCGAGCAGCGCAGCGACCACCAGGGCAGCCATCACCCAGACTGCGCGCCGGTTCATGCCCGCTCCGGCACCGGGTGCACCCGGGGGCACACCGGCATGACCGCGCTGGCCCATGCGCCGTCCCGCCATCAAGAGCCCGTGGATTCGCGCACGATCAGCCAGCGGTTGCCGCTCTTGACCATGTCGAGCGTCTTGCGGCTGGTGACGTTGAGGGTGTCGGATGTGTAGTCCTGGCGGAAGCGGGCCGTGGCCTTGTCGCCATCCACCGTGACCTCCAGATTGCTCACGTCCACCCCGATGCGGCTGCGGGGCTCGATGCGGGCGCGGCGGTCCGACTCCCAGGCCTTGCGCGCCTGGCCGCCGGGCGGCGCAAAGCTGCTCGCATAGGCGCCGAGGTAGTTGTTCATGTCCTTGGACGACCAGGCGCCGGCCCAGGTGCGCACCGCGGCTTCCACTTCACGCTGGGCATCGGCGGCCACCGCGGGCGCGGCGGGAGCGGGAGCAGCAGCTGGCGCAGCGGGTTTGGTGAGAGAGGCCACGGGCGCAACAGGTGCCACAGGCGCCGGGCTGGCCGGTTTGGCTGCAGCTGGAGCGGCGGCCACAGAAGCCGCAGCACCCGAGCGGGTGTCGGCGGCAAACAGGTTGCGGATCAGGCTGAGCTTGGGTGCCACGGCGGGGTTGGTGCCGTCGAGCTGCAAGGCCTTGCTGTAGGCCTGGCTGGCGAGCTTGGCATACACGTCACCCAGGTTCTCGTGCGCGGTGGCGTAGCTCGGGTTGGTGCGGATGGCCATTTCCAAGGCAGCGCGCGCCTTGTCGAACTGGCTCTGGCCGGCATAGAGCACGGCGAGGTTGTTGTAGGGCTCTGGCAGCTCGGGATAGTCTTCGGTGAGCTTGCTGAAGGTGGCGATGGCGTCTTGTGTCTTGCCGCTTTCGGTGAGGATCACGCCTCGGAGGAAGCGCATCTGCGGATCGCGTGCCTTGCCCACCAGGTACTGGTCGGCCTTGGCCAGCGCTTCGGCCAGCTGGCCACTGCGCAGCAGCCGGTTCACTTCGGCGTAATCCTCGGTTTGCGCCCAGGCCAGCGAGGTGCCCAGGGCCATCACCGCAGCGACGGCCATGCAGCGCAGGCGCGAACCCATACCGGCGCGAACCACAAAGGAAGTGTTGCCACGGATGGTGGCTGGAAGTTTCACAGGGTGGGACATGGGACCTCGAAGAGCGAATCTGGGGCACCGGAAGACGGCTAGATCGAGCGGCACGTTGATCGAAGGCCCGACGGTGCAACGCAGGCAGCATCGGGCTGGATATACTGGCGCATTGTATCTGAGGGGTCTGTTTCTCATGGCCGATCCAGACCGCCCGCAGCACACCGCGTGGCCTGCGTGACACAGGTCGGCCGCACCAGCTGCCGCGTCAGGTTGTCCACCCCGTTTCGCGGCGCTGATCCGTGCCTGCTTTCCCGACATGACCCTGAAAATCCACAACACGCTCACGCGCCGCCTGGAAAACTTCCAGCCGATCGAACCCGGTCATGTGCGCATGTACGTCTGCGGCATGACGATCTACGACCTGTGCCACATCGGCCACGCCCGCATGATGATGGCGTTCGACGTGGTGCAGCGCTGGCTCAAGGTGAGCGGCTACCGCGTCACCTACGTTCGCAACATCACCGACATCGACGACAAGATCATCAAGCGGGCTGTGGAGCGTGGCATCACGCTGCGGGCACTCACCGATGAGATGACCGCCGCCATGCACCAGGACATCGCCGTGCTCGGCATCGAGCCGCCGACCCTGGAGCCGCGCGCCACCGATTACGTGCCGCAGATGCTCTCGCTGATCGACACCTTGCAGCAAAAGGGCCTGGCCTACCAGGCCGACAACGGCGACGTGAACTACGCGGTGCGCAAGTTCGAAGGCTACGGCATGCTCTCGGGCAAGTCGCTCGACGATCTGCGCGCCGGTGAGCGCGTGGCGGTGGCCAGCGACAAGAACGACCCGCTGGACTTCGTGCTGTGGAAATCGGCCAAACCCGAGGAGCCCGCCGAAGCGCAATGGGCCAGCGCCTACGGTGCAGGCCGCCCGGGCTGGCACATCGAATGCTCGGCCATGAGTTGCGCCACGCTGGGTGAGACCTTCGACATCCACGGTGGCGGCGCCGACCTGCAGTTTCCCCATCACGAAAACGAAATCGCCCAGAGCGAAGGCGCCACCGGCAAACCGCTGGCGCGCTTCTGGGTGCACAACGGTTTCGTGCGGGTGGACAACGAAAAGATGTCCAAGAGCCTGGGCAACTTCTTCACCATCCGCGAGGTGTTGGCCAAGTACGACCCGGAAACGGTGCGGTTTTTCATCCTGCGCGCGCACTACCGCAGCGCGCTGAACTACAGCGATGTGCACCTGGACGACGCGCGGGGCTCGCTCAAAAGGCTGTACACCGCGTTGTCGCTGGTGCCGGCTGCACCTGTTGCCCAGATCGACTGGAGCCAGCCGCACGCACAGCGTTTCCGCGCCGCGATGGACGAGGACTTCGGGACGCCCGAAGCGGTGGCGGTGCTGTTCGAGTTGGCCGGTGAAGTCAACCGCAGCAAGGACCCCGAGGTGGCGGGTCTGTTGAAGGCGCTCGGTGGCACGCTGGGCCTGTTGCAAGCCGATCCGGCGACCTACCTGCAGAGCGGGGCCTGCGCATCGGGGGGGCTGGACGATGCGGCCATTGCCGCGCAGATTGCCGCGCGCGTGGCCGCCAAACAGGCCAAAGACTTCACCGAGGCCGACCGCATCCGCAAGGCCTTGCTGGAGCAGGGCATCGTTCTGAAGGACAGCCCCACCGGCACCACCTGGGAACGCGCCTGATGGTCAGCTCCGTGTTGCCCGATGTGGGACCTGACGCCCCCGACTACTGGCTGGAGGCCTGCCGTCACCTCATGAAGCGCGACCGCGTGATGAAGAAACTCATTCCGCAGCACGGCGGTGTGAGCCTGCAGTCGCGGGGTGATGCCTTCGTCACGCTCGCGCGCAGCATCGTGGGTCAGCAGATTTCGGTGAAGGCCGCCCAATCGGTCTGGGACCGGTTTGCCGTGTTGCCCAAAAAAATGGTGCCTGCGCAGGTGCTCAAGCTCAAGGTGGACGACATGCGTGCCGCCGGCCTGTCAGCGCGCAAGGTCGAGTACCTGGTGGACCTGGCACTGCATTTCGCCAACAACCAGGTGCATGTGAAAGACTGGGCCGAGATGGACGACGAGGCCATCATCACGGAGCTGGTCGCCATTCGGGGCATTGGCCGCTGGACGGCTGAAATGTTTCTCATCTTCCACCTGATGCGTCCCAACGTACTACCGCTGGACGACATTGGTCTGCAAAACGGCATCAGCCGTTGCTACTTTTCGGGGGAACCGGTGAGCCGCAGCGAAATCCGCGAAGTGGCCACATCGTGGGCACCCTACAGCAGCGTGGCGACTTGGTATATTTGGCGCTCTCTCGACCCGGTCCCGGTCGCCTACTGATCCCGAACACGTCGTTGAAGCAGAAGCCCGAAACAGCCGGGCCCTGGCCCGGTGTCCTGATGCATGTCGGGCACCGCGCCCCGCACCACAAGACCACAGGAGTCCACCTTGGC
This sequence comes from Burkholderiales bacterium, assembly GCA_038327405.1. Lineage (GTDB taxonomy): Bacteria > Pseudomonadota > Gammaproteobacteria > Burkholderiales > Burkholderiaceae_C > Hydrogenophaga. The sequence goes on from JBBQKZ010000092.1 coordinate 14,538, forward strand.
CAAAAAGAACTTTCTCGATTTCGAGCAGCCCATTGCCGATCTCGAAACCAAGATCGAGGAACTGCGCTACGTGCAGACGGAATCCGCGGTCGACATCTCCGAA
>JBBQKZ010000093.1:0-14574 GCA_038327405.1 Burkholderiales bacterium
CAGCCCGAACGGGAGCATGAGCGGTCATGAAGGTCTTGCGCGTTCGAGTATGGCGTCGAAGTCCACACCGGCGCCCAGCGAGCCGAAGCTGTGGCCCCACTCGCCGCCGATGCGCGAATCGCAAAAGGCGCTGAACACGGCGGCGGGTGCGGTCTGGGCCAGGAGCGCGGCCTGCACGGCCAGCGCCACGTCTTGCGCGAGGCGGCGCGCTTCCATCTCGCTGGCCATTTCTTCCACGCGAATGGGCAGTTGCGCGGCGAGCCGGTCCAGCGCAGGGTGCATGCCTTTGGCGGGTGCGAGTTCGTCCGCCAGCGCGGCCGCCGCGTCGGCCTTGCGCAAGGCGCGCAGCAGGTCGATGGCCATGATGTTGCCGGCGCCTTCCCAGATGCTGTTGAGCGGCATCTCGCGGTAGATGCGCGCCATGACACCCTCGCCGCCCTCCTCCACATAACCATTGCCGCCCAGGCACTCCATGGCCTCCTGGGCGAAGTGGCTGCCGCGCTTGCAGATCCAGAACTTGGCAACGGGTGTGAGCAGTCGGTTCATCACCTGTTCGTGGGTGTCGCCGGTGCGGTCGAAGCTGCGCGTCAGGCGCAGGGCCAAGGCGGTCGCGGCTTCCGATTCGAGCGCCAGGTCGGCCAGCACGTTCTTCATCAGCGGCTGGTCGATGAGCGTTTTGCCGAAGGCCTTGCGCTGGGCCGTGTGGTTGAGCGCGATGCTCAGCGCCTGGCGCATGAGGCCGCTGGTGCCGAGCGCGCAGTCCAGCCGTGTCATGGTGCCCATGGACAGGATCTGCGGAATGCCCCGGCCCTCCTCGCCCACCAGCCAGGCGCTGGCGCCGGCGAACTCCACCTCGGAACTCGCGTTGGCCTTGTTGCCCAGCTTGTCTTTCAGGCGCTGGATGAAGAGCTGGTTCATCGAACCGTCGGGTAACACGCGCGGCAAAAAGAGACAGCTCAGACCGCTGGCGGTTTGCGCCAGGATCAGGAAGGCGTCGCACATGGGTGCGGAGAAAAACCACTTGTGGCCCGTGACGCTGAAGCGCTGGCCCCAGGCGTCCGATCCGGCGGGTTCGGCGCGCGTGGTGTTGGCGCGAACGTCCGAGCCGCCCTGCTTCTCGGTCATGCCCATGCCCATGGTCAGGCCGGCCTTGTCGCGCCAGAGCTTGAGCGCCGGGTCGTAGGCGCGGCTGGTGAGGCCGGGTGCCCAGTCTTGGTAGATCGCAGGGTTATCCTTGAGCGCGGGGGCCACCGCGTAGCTCATGGAGATGGGGCAGAGGATGGAGGGCTCGAGCTCGGTGAAGAGCATGAAGCCGGCGGCGCGCAGCTGGTGCGCGTGGCCGGTGGCCTGCTGCGCCGGCGAGAACGCTGTGCCATGCAACCCAGCACCCACCGCCTCGGCCATCAGCGCGTGGTAACCCGGGTGGAACTCCACCTGGTCGATGCGTTGCCCAAACCGGTTGTGCGTCTTGAGCTGCGGCGTGTGCACATTGGCCAGCCGGGCATGCACCTGCATCTCGGCGCTGCCCACGATGGCACCCAAAGCATGCAGCGGCGCCGTGTCCAGCGCAGGCGCGTTGAAAGCCAGCGCCGCCTGCATGGCCCGGTTGATGGCGAACAGGTTCACATTCACCAGCGGCGCAGGCTGGTTGAACACCTCATGCGTGGGATTCATGGCGGGGCCTCCTCGCAGCAAAGATCAACGTCCAGGTGTCGGCCAGGTCGCGCACCTCGGCGGCGTCCAGCGCGCCCTTTTCCTTCAGCAGCTGGTGCAGGCGCGGCAGGTGGTAGTGCGGCACGGCGGGGTACAGGTGGTGCTCCAGGTGGTGGTTCACGTGATGCGGGAACAACACCAGGCGGCCCAGCCAGTTGAGCGCGCCACCCCAGGTGCGGTTGCAGCGCGCGGCCGTCAGCGGTGACGACAGGTCGCTCACGGCCCCGTGTTCACAAATGGCGCGCAAACGCAGGATGGGTTGCAGCACCGTCACCAGCGGCAGCAGCCAGAGCGCCGCGTACATCCACAGACCAGTTGACCCACCCAGCACCCATGCGATCAGCGGTGCCACCAGATGAAAGCCGACGACAAACCAGCGGTCTTGCCGGGCGGCGGCGCGCAAGCTCGGCGATGTGTCGTCCAGGGGGCGGATCTCGCGCTTCGTGTCCTCGTTGATCGCGGGTGCGCCGAAGAAATAGGCGTAGGTCTTCCACGCGTTGAGGCCCAGCAAGTCTTGCCCGAGCTTCTTGAGCAGATAGACACGGCCGCGCGGGTAGCCGCCGTGGATGGCGGTGTCGGGGTCTTCCTCGGTGTAGAGGTTGTTGTGGTGCAACCGGTGCGTGACGCGGTAGGTGCACATGGACAGCCCCGCAGCCATGCCCATCAGCCGGCCGAGGCCATCGTTGGCCCAGCGCGCGGCAAACAGGCGGTAGTGCGCCGCCTCATGAACCAGGATGAAGATCGCGTGCTGCGCAATGCCGATCAACACCACGCTGAGCAGCATCCAGGGACTCGGCCAGGTGGCCACTGCCAGCGCCATGGCGGCTGCTATCAGGCCGAAGGTCTGCGTCAAGGCCAGCCAGGTGCGGGGAACGGACAACGTGGTCAGCGGGGCCAGCTCGGCGGAGGTCAACAGCCGCCGGGCCTCCACGTTGCGCGCCCCGGGGGCGCGCAAGTCCTGCCGGAACTCCTCACCTCGCTGGCTGGCCGTGTCCATGGCTGCGTTCGCGTCAGACCAACTTGACGAGCTGCTTGCCGAAGTTTTTGCCCTTGAGCAAACCCATGAAGGCCTCGGGCGCGGCTGCCAGACCCTGCGCCACGGTTTCGCGCGGGCGCAGCTTGCCGGTGGCCACCAGGGTGCCGAGTTCGGTGAGGGCTTCGGGCCAGACTTCCATGTGCTCGCTGACGATGAAACCTTCGATTTTCAGGCGGTTCACCAGGATCAGCGCGGGGTTGGCCAGCGGCAGGGGTGCACCGTCGTAGCCAGCGATCATTCCGCACACGGCGATGCGGCCAAACGCGTTCATGCGCAACAGCACCGCATCAAGCACCATGCCACCCACGTTTTCAAAGTAGCCGTCGATACCCTTGGGGCACACGTCCTTGAGCGCCTTGGCCAGCGAGTACGCATCCTTGTGCAGCTTGTAGTCGATGCAGGCGTCAAAGCCGAGCTCTTCCACCGCGTACTTGCACTTGTCCGGACCACCGGCAATGCCCACCGCGCGGCAGCCACGCGCCTTGGCCAGCGCGCCGAAGGCACTGCCCACCGCACCGGTGGCCGCGCTCACCACCACCGTGTCACCCGCCTTGGGGTTGATGAGCTTCACCAGGCCGTACCAGGCGGTCACACCCGGCATGCCGACCGCGCCGAGGTAGTAGGACAGCGGCACGTGGGTGGTGTCGACCTTGCGCAGGGCGCCGACCTGGTTGGCGTCGACCACGCTGTATTCCTGCCAGCCACCCATGCCCACGACCTGGTCGCCGGCCTTGAACTTGGGGTGCATGGACTCGACCACCTCACCCACGGTGCCGCCGATCATGACCTCGCCGAGCGCCTGCGAAGCGGCGTAGCTTTTGCTGTCGTTCATGCGCCCGCGCATGTACGGGTCCAGGCTCAGGAAGTGGTGGCGCACCAGCACATGGCCGTCTTTGAGGGACGCAGTCTCGGTGGTGACGAGCTTGAAGTTGTCGACGGTGGCTTCGCCTTGCGGGCGGTTGTCGAGCACGATCTGGTGGTTGGTGGGCATGTGTGTCTCCTGTGGAAATCGGTCGGTGGATTCAGTCGGTCGAGATGCGGTTGAAAGCCTGTGTGCTGCCGGGGCCGACGGGCAGCCGGGCCACGAACTTGAAGGTACCGGTGGCGTGCGCGCAGAGCTTGCCCGCCGCGTCAAAAATACTGCCTTCGGTGAAGGCCATGGTGGCGGTGCGGTGCAGCAGCCGGCCCTTGGCCACCAGCGGTCCCTTGGCGGCGCGCATGAAGCTGGTCTTCATCTCGATGGTGACCACACCCATGTCGGCTTCCACCGAGCGCGCGGCGTGCGCCATCACCACGTCCAGCAAGGTCATGCTCGCACCCCCGTGCACCACGTCAAAGGAATTGAGGTGGTCCGGCGTCGGGTTGAAAGCGATTTCCGCTTCGCCGCCTTCGAATGTGTGCAATTCGAAGCCGAGCAGCTCGACGAAGGGGATGCGGACAGAAAACTTCATGTGCTGGTCATCCACCCGTGATGACGCTCACGCCACCATCCACCGCCAGCCACTGACCCGTGATGTGTTTGCCGGCGTCGCTCGCGTACAGCAGCGTGAGGCCTTTCAAATCTTCGTCGTCTCCCAGGCGCCCCAGCGGCGCGTGCGCGGCCAGGCGCTCTTCGCCCATGGCCTTGAGCGTGCCCATGGTCATCCTGCTGGGGAAAAAGCCGGGGCAGATGGCGTTGACGCGGATACCGTGCGCGCCCCACTCGGCGGCCAGTGCCCGGGTGAAGTTGATGACGGCACCCTTGGAGGTGTTGTAAGCAATCGTCTTCATCTCGCGCGGGTTGCCGCCCAGGCCAGCGATGGACGCGGTGTTGATGATGCTGCCGCTTCTGCGAGCAATCATGCTGCGCTTGGCCACGATCTGGCTCAGGATGAAGTAGCTGCGCACGTTGAGGTTCATCACCTTGTCCCAAGCGTCCACGGGGTGGTCTTCGGCGGGGGCGCCCCAGGCGGCACCCGCGTTGTTGATCAGGATGTCGATGTTGCCCAGGTGTTGCAGGCTTTCATCGGCCAGGCGCTGGATGTCATCTTCCTTCGAGCAGTCGGCTGCGATCCAGTGCGCGTCGATGCCGGCAGCCTGCAATTCGGCAGTGGCTGTTTCCAGGTCTTCAGCCTTGCGTGAGCTGACCACCACGCGGGCACCGGCTTCGCCGAGCGCGTGCGCCATCTGCAGGCCCAGGCCGCGCGAGCCGCCGGTGATGAGGGCGGTCTTGCCCTTGAGGTCGAAAAGCTGGTGGATGGTACGGGTCATGTTGTCGTCCTCTGGATGTTGGAGAAAATTGTTGTGTGGCATTGTGGGCGCATCAAGCTGGCGTGTCTGTCACCGGCGCGGCCTGCAGTGCCTGCAGCTTGAGCCAAAGGTGCGCTCGCAGTCGTGGGTCGACGGTCAGGCCCATGCCGTGGCGCAGCGCATCGGCGGCCTCAACCCAGTGGCGCTGCTGCTCCAGCAGGTGGGCGCGCGCCACCCACCAGGGTGCGTGATTGCGCACGTCTGGCTCGGGCAAAGTGTCCAGCGCGGCCAACCCGGGCTCGGCGCCATGTGCGGTGCCGAGTGCCACGGCATGACCGATCCGCGCACCCAATGTGGGCGCGATCTGCAACAGGCCGTCGTACAGCTGGGTGATGCCGCCCCAGGGCACACGCCCGGTGAAGGCCCGTTGGGCGTGGGCTGACTGGATCGCGGCCTCCAGCTGGTAGGGCCCGAGCTGACCGAATGCCGCGGCCTCTCGCAGCAGCGCATTGGCGCGGGCGATCAGCGCATGATCCCAGCGCGACGTGTCCTGCTCATGCAGGGGCACAAATCGTTCTTCGCCGTCCTGCTGAACCACGAAGCGCGCATCTCGGCGCGATTCGCAGAACAGCATCAGCGCCCACAGACCACGTGCCTCCGCGTCGCTCGGCAGCAATTCCACGCACAGCTCGGCAAGATACAGCGCCTCGCCAGCCAGTTCGGCACCCAGGGGCGGCTCACCACCCCGTGCGCCCAGGCGCTCCCAGGCGAGTCCATAGGCGGCGTACACCGCCTCCAGCAACGCATGCGTGCGCAGTGGCAGGTCGGACGGATCGGGTTCTTCAAACCGGATTCCTGCCTTGGCGATCTTCTGCTTGGCGCGTACCAGGCGCTGCGCCATGGCCGAGGGCGACACCAGAAACGCCGCGGCCATCCGATGTGCGTCGAGTCCGAGCACAGCCTGCAGCATGAGGGGCGTTCGCACCGAGCGATCGATGGCCGGATGGGCACAGACCAGCATGAGGCGCAGGCGGTTGTCAGGGATCGGATTCGCCTGCACAAAAGGTTCAGGTGCCGCGTCGCCTTCATGAGGCAAAAGCTCACGGACAAGAGGATCGTCGGCCAAGCGCTGCACCACACCCTGGTGGCGCACCGACTGCAGCAGTTCACGCCTCGCCACGGTGAGCAACCAGCCCTCTGGTTGCGTCGGTACGCCGTCGAGTGGCCACCGCTCCAGCGCCTTGAGCAAGGCAGCGCCGAGAGCATCTTCGGCGGCGGCCAGGTCGTTCCAGCGCCATGCAAGGTGGGCGACAAGGCGACCGTAAGCGTCGCGCGCTGCGAGCGCAGCCGCCTCGGTCGCCGCAGGGCTCATGCGCCCGGTGCCTGCATGGGCGGGAGCACGGGGCGCACTTCCACGCTGCCAGTGCTGGCACACGGAGCGCGCGCGGCCCATTCCAGTGCCTGATCGAGGGAGGGCACCTCAATCACGAAGTAGCCGCCCAGGTGTTCCTTGGTGTCGGGGTACGGTCCGTCCTGCACATGTCGTTGGCCGTTGCGCACCCGCACCTGCGTCGCGGTGTGTGGTGGCTGCAGGCCGTTGCCGCCCTTGCTGATGCCGGACTGTTGCAACGCAGCGATGTAGGCGCCCCAGGCACCCCAATAGGCGTCGTCGTGGCGGCGGTCGAAATCGGACTGGGGTTCCTTGAAGACGATCATGTATTCCATGTGAAGCTCCTGATGCGCCGCGAGATGGTGCGGCACGGTGGGTGGAAGCGCAACCCTGCGCTTCCTGCTCCATGGATGCCTGCACATCCGGTCAATCGACACCCGCTGCAACCGCCTGTCGGTCAGGTCTCGTGGTCCATGCACCAGCGCTCTTGAACCACCTTGCGCATGAACGGTTTGAGCGCTGCATGTGACGGGTGTGTCTGGTACGTCGCCAACGCTGCGCGGTCGGTGAAGCTGCTGTTGAGCACCAGATCGCAGGTGCCCTCCAGACCCGGCTGAGCCGTGGCCACGTCAAAGCGTTCGATACCGGGCACCAGGTTCGCACAGGCTTCCAGCAAAGCCCTGGCCTGGGCGATGTTGGCGGCCTTGTCGCCTTCGGCGCCCAGGTCCTTGATCTTCCACATGACGATGTGGTGCAACATCAAAACGCCTCTTCCGGCAGCGCCGCACAGGTCTGGTCGCGGCTGCTCACCACCTGCAGCCAGGCACCGATTTTCGGCAGCTCGTAGTGAAAGAAGAAGCGCATGGCGGCCAGGCGACCGGTGCGGGAATTCGACTCGGGGGCGGCCTGCGCGGCCAGCGCCACGTCCAGCCAGACCCAGGCCAGCACCGTGTGGCCAAAGGCCTGCAGGTAGGGCACGGCGTTGGCGAGTGCGTCGGTGGGCTCACCGGTGGACCACGCGGCCTTGGTGGCGGCGCCCAGCTGCGAGAGTGCCTGGCCCAGTGCGTTGGCGTGGGCCGCGAACTCGGGCACCTGCATGGCTCGCTGAATCGTGTCGTTGATGCGTCCAGCCAGCAGGCTCAGGCCCTTGCCGCCTTCCATGAGCACCTTGCGACCCAGCAGGTCCATGGCCTGAATGCCGTGCGTGCCCTCGTGGATCATGTTCAGGCGGTTGTCGCGCCAGTACTGCTCCACCGGAAAGTCGCGCGTGTAGCCGTAGCCGCCGTGGATCTGGATGGCGAGCGAGTTCGCTTCCAGGCACCACTCGCTCGGCCAGCTCTTGGCGATGGGCGTGAGCACCTCCAGCAACAGGCGTGCGTCGTCGGCCGCAGCAGCTTCGGCCGTGTGTTGTTCGTCCACCAGGCGTGCGCAGTACAGCTCCAGCGCAAGCGCGCCTTCGCAATACGACTTTTGCGCCAGCAGCATGCGCTTCACATCGGCGTGTTCGATGATGCGCACCGGCGGCTGCGCCGGATCTTTACCGGCCGGCCCCATGGGGCGGCCCTGCGGGCGGTTCTTCGCGTAATCCAGGCTGGCCAGATAGCCCGCCATACCCAGCATGGTCGCGGCCATGCCCACGCCGATGCGGGCTTCGTTCATCATGTGGAACATGCAGTGCAGGCCCTTGCCGGCCTGGCCCACGAGGTAACCCACGGCGCCCGCCTCGCCGCCGACCGGGTACTTGCCCTCGCCGAAATTGAGCAAGGTGTTGGTGGTGCCGCGCCAGCCGCACTTGTGGTTGAGCCCGGCCAGCGCCACGTCGTTGCGCTCGCCAGTCAACTCACCAGCGGTGTTCACCATCTTCTTGGGCACGATGAACAGCGAGATGCCCCGCGTGCCGGGCACGAGCTTGCCGTTCTCGTCCGGGATCTTGGCCAGCACCAGGTGGATGATGTTGTCGGTCAGCTCGTGTTCGCCGGCCGAGATCCACATCTTGTTGCCCTTGAGGCGGTAGCGTGGGCCCAGCGGGTCGTCCGCGAAATCGGCGCCATCGGGCACGGCGCGGGTCGACACGTCGCTCAGGCTGGATCCGGCCTGCGGTTCCGACAAACACATGGTTCCCGAGAAGCGGCCCGAAAACTCGTTGAGCGCAAACACCTGCTTCTGCATTGGCGTGCCGTGCACCATGAGCAGGTTGGCGTTGCCGGTGGTGAGCATGCCGCTGCCGATGCTGACCGAGGCCATGGCAAAAAACGCATTGGCCGCGGCCTCCACGGTGTACGGCAACTGCATGCCGCCGATTTCGTAGTCTTGCGCGGCACTCAGCATGCCCGAGCTGGCGTAGGCCTTCTGGGCATCGTGCGTGGCCTGCGGCAGGATCACGCGCTCACCGTCGAAATGCGGCTCCTGCGTGTCCACCAGGCGGTTGAAGGGTGCGTACTTCTCCCGCGCGATGCGCTCGCAGGTGTCGAGCACCGCGTCAAACGTTTCGCGGCTGTGGTCCGCGAAGCGCTCACGCTCCTGCAGCGTCTCGACGTGCAGCCAGTCGTGCAGCAGGAAGTCGACGGTGGGGCGTAGGCTCATATTTGCTCCATCAATCGGACATGAACAGGTTTGGCTCCGGAGCGTTTGCCTCAACCCGGAATGCCGTGGAACCGGCTCCGCCGGTCCGCAGGCATTGCCCCCCTCCGGGGGGTGACGCGAAGCGGCGCGGGGGGGTGTTGTGCGACCGCGCAGCGCGCGGCGTCACAACACTTCAAATACACCAGCGGCACCCATGCCGCCGCCAATGCACATCGTCACGCAGACGCGCTTGGCGCCACGGCGCTTACCTTCGATCAGCGCGTGGCCCGTCAGGCGCTGGCCCGACACGCCGTAAGGGTGGCCGACCGCAATGGCGCCGCCGTTGACGTTCAAGCGGTCGCCCGGAATGCCCAGCTTGTCGCGGCAGTAGATCACCTGCACCGCGAAGGCTTCATTGAGTTCCCACAGGTCGATGTCGCTCACCTTCAGGCCCAGGCGCGCGAGCACCTTGGGGATGGCGAACACCGGGCCGATGCCCATCTCGTCGGGCTCACAGCCGGCCACCGCGAAGCCGAGGAAACGGCCCAGAGGCGTGAGACCGCGCTTCTCGGCCATCGTCTCGTTCATCAGCACGCAGGCGCCGCCGCCGTCGCTGAACTGGCTGGCGTTACCGGCCGAGACCAGGCCACCCGGCAGTGCAGAGCGCAGGCCGTGGATGCCTTCGAACGTGGTGCCGGCGCGGATGCCTTCGTCGTTCTCCACCGTCACCTGTTTGGTGGTGAGGCCCATGACCTTGTCGGCCACGCCGGCGGTCACTGTGATGGGGGCGATCTCGGCCTTGAACAGGCCGGCTTCCAGCGCGGCCGCAGCGCGCTGCTGGCTGGCAGCACCGTACTCGTCCATCGCGTCGCGGCCGATGCCGTAGCGCTTGGCCACCTGCTCGGCGGTCTGCAGCATGTTCCAGTAGATCTCGGGCTTGTTCTTCACCAGCCATGGATCGGCCAGCATGTGGGTGTTCATTTCCTGCTGCACGCAGGAGATGCTTTCCACACCGCCGGCCACATACACGTCGCCCTCACCCGCGATGATGCGTTGCGCGGCCATGGCGATGGTCTGAAGGCCGGACGAGCAGAAGCGGTTGACCGTCATGCCCGAGGTGGTGATGGGCAGGCCGGCGCGCAAGGCGATCTGGCGTGCGATGTTGGCGCCGGTGGCGCCCTCGGGGTTGGCGCAACCCATGATGACGTCGTCCACTTCAGCGGCTTCGATGCCGGCGCGCTGGACGGCGTGCTGCACCGCGTGGCCGCCCAGGGTGGCTCCGTGGGTCATGTTGAAAGCGCCCTTCCAGCTCTTGGCCAGGGGTGTGCGGGCGGTGGAAACGATGACGGCGTTGGTCATGATGAATTCCTAAATGTTGTCCGGAGAAAAGGGGGCCTGCTCAGAGCTTCCATGGAACCGGCTTTGCCGGGCCATAGGGAGCGTCCCCCCTGCGGGGGGAAGACGCGAAGCGGCGCAGGGGGGCATCTTGTACTTCAGTTGAAGGTCTTGCCTTCGGCGACCAGGCGAGCCAGCAGCGGGGCTGGCTCCCAGAATTTCGCATCGTCCAGCGGGTTCTTGGCGAAGCGCTTCATGCTCTGCACCACGTTGAACAGGCCCACGGTGTCGGCGTAAATCATCGGGCCGCCGCGGTGCGCGGGGAAGCCGTAGCCGAAGATGTAGACCACGTCGATGTCGCTGGCCTTGTTGGCAATGCCCTCTTCCAAAATGTGCGCGGCTTCGTTCACCAGCGAATACACCAGGCGTTGCACGATCTCTTCGTCGGAGATCTTGCGCGGCGTGATGCCGAGCGAGGCGCGGTGGTCCTCGATCATCTTCACCACCTCGGCGTTCGGGATCGCGTCGCGCTTGCCCGGCACGTAGTCGTACCAGCCGGCGCCGGTCTTCTGGCCGTAGCGGCCCTTCTCGCACAGCAAGTCGGCGGTCTTGCTGTACTTCATGTCCGGCTTTTCCTGGTAGCGGCGCTTGCGGATCGCCCAGCCAATGTCGTTGCCGGCCAGATCACCCATGCGGAACGGGCCCATGGCCATGCCGAACTTCTCCATCGCCTTGTCCACCTGCTCGGGCGTGCAGCCTTCGTCGAGCAGAAAACCGCCCTGACGGCCGTACTGTTCGATCATGCGGTTGCCGATGAAGCCGTCGCACACGCCGGAGACCACGGCAGTCTTCTTGATCTTCTTGGCCGTGGTCATCACGGTGGCCATCACGTCCTTGGCGGTCTTCTCACCGCGCACCACTTCCAGCAGCTTCATCACATTGGCCGGGCTGAAGAAATGCAGGCCCACCACGTCCTGCGGACGCTTGGTGAACGAGGCAATCTTGTTCACGTCCAGCGTCGAGGTGTTTGAAGCCAGGATCGCACCAGGCTTCATCACGCGGTCGAGTTCCTTGAACACGGCTTCCTTGACGCCGATCTCCTCGAACACGGCCTCGATCACGAGATCGGCTGCGCCCAGATCGTCGTAGCTCAGCGTGGTGCTCAGGAGCGCCATGCGCTGCTCGTACTTGTCCTGCTTGAGCTTGCCCTTCTTCACCTGGGCTTCGTAGTTCTTGCGGATGGTGGCCAGACCGCGGTCCAGCGCTTCCTGCTTCATCTCCAGCATCTTCACCGGGATGCCGGCGTTCAAGAAGTTCATGGCGATGCCGCCACCCATGGTGCCGGCACCGATGACGGCCACCGACGCGATTTCGCGCTTGGGCGTGTCTTCCGGCACATCCGGAATCTTGCTGGCGGCGCGCTCGGCGGTGAACAGGTGGCGCAGGGCGCGGCACTCGGGCGTCCACATGAGGTTGATGAAGATGTCGCGCTCGAACACCATGCCGTCGTCGAACTTTTTCTTGGTGGCGGCTTCCACCGCGTCCACGCACTTGGCGGGTGCGGGGAAGTTTTTCGACATGCCCTTGACCATGTTGCGCGCAAAGCCGAAATAGGCGTCGCCCAGCGGGTGCTTGCAAGGCAGGTTGCGCACCTTGGGCAGCGCGCTGCCATCGGCGTGCTTGGCGGCCATCTCGCGCGCCAGCGCCAGGGCTTCCTCGGCCAGGCTTTCTGCCGATGCGGCCATCTTGTCGAACAGCTTCTGTCCTGGCAGCATGGCGAGCATCTCGCTCTTCACCGGCTCTCCACTCACGATCATGTTGAGCGCGGCCTCCACGCCCAGGGCGCGGGGCAGTCGCTGCGTGCCACCGGCGCCGGGGATGAGGCCCAGCTTCACTTCAGGCAGCGCCACGCTGGTGCCGGGAGCGGCAATGCGGTAGTGGCAACCCAGCGCCAGCTCCAGGCCACCGCCCATGGCCACGCTGTGCATGGCGGCCACCACCGGCTTGGACGCGTTTTCCACCGCCAGGATGACGGAGAGCAGGTTGGGTTCGGCCAACGCCTTGGGCGAGCCGAATTCGCGGATGTCGGCACCGCCCGAAAACGCCTTGCCCGCGCCGGAGAGCACGATGGCCTTCACGGCCGGATCGCCTTGCGCCTTCTCCAGCCCGGCGGCAATGCCCTGGCGCGTGGAGAGCCCCAGACCGTTGACCGGCGGGTTGTTCATGGTGATGACGGCCACATCGCCGTGGACCTGGTACTCAGCGGTCATGGAATCTCCTTCGTTGTTGGCGGAAAACGGGTGCCCGGGGGGCGTTGACTGTGACGCTCTTCCTGAAAAAGAACGATCGTTCGATTCTAGAAACTTGCTGCGCTGCCGCAAGGGCCTCTTGTCGCCAGTGAGTCAGGGACCCCGGCGATCAGACCTCAAGCCATTCCTTGCGGATTTGCGCGTCGGCACGCAAGGTCTCGGGCGTGCCCTGGAACACGATGCTGCCATGCCCCATGACCAGCACCCGATCAGAAATGCTCAGCGCAATGGTGAGCTTCTGCTCGATCAACAGCACCGACACGCCACGGCTTTTCAGCGTCTGCAGGTACTCGGCCACCAGCTCCACGATCTTGGGTGCGAGGCCTTCGGTGGGCTCGTCGATGATGATCAGGTCGGGGTCGCCCATGAGGGTGCGGCACAGCGTGAGCATCTGTTGCTCACCGCCCGAGAGCACGCCTGCTTCGGTGTGCTCACGCTCTTTCAGGCGCGGGAACATGGCGTACATGTCGTCGAAGCTCCAGCGCGCGCCGATGCCCTTGCCCTTCTGGCCGAGCAGCAGGTTCTGGTGCACAGTGAGCTTGGGGAAGATGTCGCGGTTTTCCGGCACATGGCCAATGCCCAGATGGGCGATCTCGAACGGCTTCTTGCCCAGAATGGGCTTGCCCTGCCACGCCACGCTGCCAGTGGCTTCGACCAGGCCCATGATGGCCTTGGCGGTGGTGGAGCGGCCCGATCCGTTGCGCCCGAGCAGGGCCACGATCTCGCCTTTGCCGACCGAAAACTGCACCCCGTGCAACACGTGGCTCTTGCCGTAGTAGGCGTGAAGGTCTTGTATCTCAAGCATGGTGTGTCCTCAGTGGCCTGCCGCTTGTTGATCTGCGAGCACCGAGCCCAGATAAGCCTCCTGCACGCTCGGGTTGGCGCGCACGGCTTCGGGTGTGTCGAAAGCGATCACCTCGCCGTAGACCACCACCGCGATGCGATCGGCCAGGCCGAACACCACGCCCATGTCGTGTTCCACGGTCAGCAGCGTCTTGCCCACCGTCACCTCGCGGATCAGGTCGATGAAGCGGCTGGTTTCGCTCTTGCTCATGCCGGCCGTGGGTTCGTCCAGCAGGATCACCTGCGCACCCCCGGCAATGGTGATGCCGATCTCCAGGGCCCGCTGTTCTGCGTAGGTCAGGTTCATGGCCAGCGTGTCGTGCTTGCGCTCCAGGTGGATCATGCGCATGAGCTCTTCGGCCCGGTCGTTGGCGTCCTTGAGGTTGGCGAGGAACTTCAGGAAGGTGTACTTGTAGCCCAGGCTCCAGAGCACGCCGCAGCGCAGGTTCTCGAACACGCTGAGCTTGGGGAAAATGTTGGTGATCTGGAAGCTGCGTGAGAGACCCAGGCGGTTGATCTCGAACGGCTTCAAGCCGTTGATACGGTGGCCGCCCAGCATCACGTCACCGCTGCTGGGCTCGAAGCGGCCGGAGATCAGGTTGAACAGGGTGGACTTGCCTGCTCCGTTGGGGCCAATGATGGCCACGCGCTCACCCGGGTTCACCACCAGGTTCACACCGCGGATGATGTCGGTCTTGCCGAAGCTCTTGCGCAGGTCGCGCAGTTCCAGCGCCGGTGTGTTTGCCGCCGTGCTCATGCAGCCTCCCGCTGTTGAATGCGTTTTTCAATCGTCACCTGGATGTCGTGCCACTGCAGCATGAACCGCCGACGCGCCCACTCGAAGAAGACGAAGCCGATCACAAGCACCACGACGGACCCAACCCAGCTGATCGCGCTCTTCGCATCGAGGTCCACGCCGAAGAAGCGCAGCAAGGTGTCTTGCCCGGCGTTGAGCTGCAGGTGGTACATCATTTCGATCATGGCGCCGGCGCCGGCAAACATGACCAGGCCGAACAAGGCCAGCAGCGCGTAGCTTCCGAGCACGCGCTTGAGCAAACCGTAGGCGGCCACGCGCACGTTCATCATGATCAGGCTGGCCACACCACCGGGCGCATACATCACCATGAACAGGAAGATCAGTCCCAGGTACAGCAGCC
>JBBQKZ010000094.1:0-14265 GCA_038327405.1 Burkholderiales bacterium
CCTCGTGCTCGACCGCTGGCCTGCGAACTTCTTTGCCGAGACCGAGCAGGTGGCGTTCTGCCCCTCGCACCTGGTGCCCGGCATCGACTTCTCCAACAACCCGCTGTTGCAGGGTCGCCTGTTTTCGTACCTGGACACGCAGCTCTCGCGCCTGGGCTCGGCCAACTTCGCGCAGATCCCGGTCAACGCGCCCAAGTGCCCGTTCGCCAACCAGCAGCGCGACGGCCACATGCAGATGACGCAGCCATGCGGGCGCGTGGCCTACGAGCCCAACACGCTGTCGCCCGACGCACCGCGTGCCGACCGCGCCAGGGGTTTTGTGAGCGTGGCGTTGGACGAAGGCGGCGAGCGGGGCCGCGTTCGCGCCGCCAGCTTTGCCGACCACTACAGCCAGGCGCGCCAGTTCTGGATCAGCCAGACCGTGCCCGAACAGGCGCACATCGCGTCGGCACTGGTGTTCGAGCTGTCCAAGGTGGAGCATTCGCACGTGCGCGAAGCCATGGTGGGCCATCTGCTGGTGATCGACGAGGCCCTGGGCCGGCGCGTGGCCGATGGCCTGGGGCTGGAGAAGTTGCCCACGCCCGCCACCCCGGCCCAGCCGGTGCTGGACCTGCCGGCCTCGGCGGCGCTGAGCATCATCGAGAACGCCAAAGAGACGCTGGCCGGTCGCTGTGTCGCCATCCTGGTGGCCGACGGCTCGGACGGCGCGGTCATTGCCGCGCTGAAAAAGGCCGTGGTGGCCGCGGGCGCTCGCGTGAAGATCGTGGGACCCAAGGTGGGCGGTGTCACGCTGGCCAACCACAAGAAACTCGCGGTCGACGGCCAACTGGCCGGCACACCGTCGGTGTTGTTCGATGCGGTGGCGCTGGTGCTCTCGGACGCCGCCGGCAAGGCCATGGCCCGCGAAGCAGCGGCGGTGGACTTTGTGCGCGACGCCTTCGGCCACCTCAAGGCGATCGCGGCCGATGCTGGCGCACAAGCCGTGCTGAAGGCCGCTGGCGTGAAGGCCGATGCCGGTGTGCTGGGTGCCGACGACGCGAAGGCTTTCGTGGATGCGGCCTGCACGCGCGAGTGGGCACGCGAGCCCTCGGTGCGCACGCTGGCCTGAGGCTGCGCAAACAAGATCCGGCACGGCGTGCCGGATCGCAAAAAGGCCGGGGGTGCAGCGCTGCACCCCCGGCCTTTTTCGTGCTCGTCGGTGTGGTCAGCGCGTGATGCGGCCCAACAGGGCGCCGACCGCAAAGGCGGCCAGCGGGGCTATTTTTTCGCTGTCGGACAGCAGGGATGTGTCGGGCACGTGAGGGGTGGCGGATGCGTTCGGGATCATGGTGGTTCCTGGTTGGGTTGGGTTGGGCGTGAGGGTGGGTCAGGTGAACAGCGCGATCAGGATGATGATCGGGATCGGGATGCCCAGAAAGAGCCACAGCGCGGCGCTGCTGGAGGCCTTGCGCGCTGCATCGGCGGCGGCGCGTGCGTAGGTGTCGGCTTCCCGCAGCTGCGACTGTGCGCGGGCGTAGGTGTCGGTCACACGTTTCTGGGCGTCTTTTTGTGACAAGCCGGTGCGTTGGGCAACGAGCTGACCCATGTGGCGCACGTCGTCCTCCGGCAGGGGCTCGGACAGGTTGTGGAACATCAGGATGCGGCCGATCTCCGCGAGCTCCCGGTCGTTGTTCAGGTTGGTGAGGGCGGTGTCCACCACGGTGGCTCCGCTGGCCACCGAAGCCCCGGCCTGCACGCCGCCACCCACGATGGATCCGATCACCGAAGTGAGCAGGGCAGCGGTGGCCAGCGACGACAGGCCCAGGCCCACGCCGAGGAAGAGCAGGATCAGCGACAGCGCTGCTGCAGCCGCCGCGCCGGCCGCGACTGCACCCCATGAGACCGCGTTGGTGGAACGTGTCGGGCGACCGCCATGCAGGTCGCCGATGACGCGCCCTGTGTGCGCCGCTTCCGTGCTCAAGGCGGTGGGAAATGCCATGTTGTCTCCTGTTGTCGATCGACCAACCCGGGACCCGAAGATTCGGTCGCGGGTGTCGCGCAACCAGAGACGACGGCAAGGGCTGTGGCGCCCGGGGTCTGTGCGCCCCCGACGTTGTTCGACAGGGCGCCCCTGTATGTTCGGTTCCAGACAGACCGAACGCAGTCCGCTGCGTATGCTGCGCAACCTGATCATCCTGGTTTAGCCGCTTCCCGCGACGAGTACCGTCCCGGAGAAGTGCCGCTTGACCCCACCCGACAATCCTCGCCAGAACCGCCTGCTGGCCCAGCTGACCGAGGGCGAATGGCAACGCTGGGAACCTCAGCTCGAACTGGTCGGATTTCCGCTGGGCAAGGTGCTGTGCGAGTCCGGTGAGGTGTTGACCCACTTGTACTTTCCCACCAGCGGCATCGTGTCCCTGCTGTCCGTGCTGAACAATGGCGCCTCTGCGGAGATCGCAGTGGTTGGTTGTGAAGGTGTGGTGGGCGTGCCCATCTTCATGGGCGCTGGCTCCACACCGAGCCGCGCGGTGGTGCAGAGCGCCGGTATGGGCTACCGGCTGCCTGCCGATGCCATCCACGCCGAGTTTTCGCGTGCGGGACCTGTGATGTACCTGATGTTGCGCTACACGCAGACCCTGATCACGCAGATGAGCCAGACCGCCGTGTGCAACCGCCACCACACGCTGGACCAGCAACTCTGCCGCGGGCTGCTGCTCAGCCTGGACCGACTGCCCGACCATCATCTGGTGATGACGCAGGAACTGATTTCCAACATGCTGGGTGTGCGCCGCGAGGGAGTCACCGAAGCGGCACTCAAGCTGCAGGCCGCCGGCCTCATCCGCTATTCGCGTGGGCGCATTTCCGTGCTGGACCGACCCCGGCTGGAAGCGCGCTCCTGCGAGTGTTACCAGGTGGTGAAGCGGGAGTACGACCGCTTGCTGCCGGAGCTGCAAGCGGTCTGAAGCTCCTGCTGCGCAGGAGCCGTTCACCCATCAGCGCTGGTGCTTGCTCTGGTCGTTGGCGTTGCTGGAGGCGTTCAGCCACGAGTCGTCGGAGCTTTTCTCCCAAGCCTTCAGCTGCTCTTCGGCTTCGTCCTTGGCAATGCCGTAGCGCTCCTGGATCTTGCCGGCGAGCTGGTCGCGGTGGCCGGCCACCAGCGCCAGGTCGTCGTCCGTGAGCTTGCCCCACAGCTGCTTGGCGCGGCCGGGGAGTTGTTTCCAGTTGCCTTGAATGGTGTCCCAGTTCATGTGATGTCCTTTGGTTCGGAGGGTGCGAATGAACACGGATGTGCCATCGGCCCGGGTTGTTTTTATGCGCTGCACCCGGCAGGGTCTGTGCGCCACAGCACCGACGCGCGCAGGTCGTGGCTTCAAGCTTGGGTCAGCGGCCAACCCGGCCCTGCCGACCAGAAAGACGCTTCGATGAACAACGCATTCACATCCCACGCACGGCCCTTGACGGCCCCTTCCCGCCAGCAGATGGTGCGCCTGCTCGGCCTCACGGCGATCACCGCGCTCACGCTGTCGCTGATGGCTTGCGCCACCAAAATTCCTGCCCCCACGCAAGAGATCGCGCTCTCGCGTGCTGCCATCGAAGCGGCCACCCGCGCCGGCGCCGCCGAACTGGCCCCCGCCGACCTCAACATCGCCCTTCAGAAACAGGCCATGGCCGACACCGCCATGACGCAGGAGCAGTACGACCGCGCGCTGCTGCTGTCGAACGAGGTGCAGGTCGATGCCCGCCTGGCCGAAGCGAAAGCCCGCAGCGCCCGCGCCGACAAGGCGGCCGGCGAACTGCGTGAAGGCGGTCGCGTGCTGCGCCAGGAAATCAACCGCGCCCAATGAAAACAACAACAGGAATGTCCATGAACACGATCCACCGTTTCGCTCTGTCGCTCACCGCCCTGGCCGTTGTGGCCGGTTGCAGCACCACACCCCCGACCAACGTGCGCCTGGACCAGGCGCGCGAAGACTTCCGCACTGTGCAGGCCGACCCACGCTCGCAGAACCAGGCACCCACCGAACTGCGCCAGGCCGCCGACGCTTTGAACGCGGCCAACACGGCCGCCACCAACCGCGAAGACCTGGCCCAGGTGAACCATCTCGCCTACGTGGCGTCGCAGCGCGCCGCCATCGTGCGTGAAACCGTGAGATTCAAGACCGCCGAGCTCAGTGTGGAGAACGCCGGTGCTGCGCGCGCCAGCGCCCAGCTGCAGGCCCGCACGCAGGAGGCCGACGCGGCCCAGCGCGCAGCCGCCGAGGCACAACGTGCTGCCGCAGAAGCCCAGCGCAGTGCCAGCGCCGCCCGCACCGACACGGCTGAAGCCCAGCGCCAGGCCGCGATGGCGCAGGAACGTACCCGCCTGCTCGAAGCCCGCATGGCCGAGCTCAATGCCAAACAGACCCCGCGCGGCCTGGTGATCACGCTGGGCGATGTGCTGTTCGACGTGGACCGCTCTGCACTGCGGCCCAACGGAATGCGCATGGTTGGCCAGCTCGCTGAAGTGCTCAAGGCCGACCCGCAGCGCACCGTGCTGGTGGAAGGGTTCACCGACAGCACCGGTGCCGACGCCTACAACCAGACCTTGTCCACCGAGCGTGCCGACGCGGTGCGTGTGGCACTCTTGAGCCAGGGCTTTGCATCCACCCGCGTCACCGCACGCGGCTACGGCGAAGCGCACCCCGTGGGCAGCAACGCGTCGGCCGCCGGCCGCCAGATGAACCGCCGCGTCGAGATCGTGCTGTCGGACGAGAGCGGCCAGATCAAGGCGCGCTGAAATCGCAGCCCCCGGGCATCCCGTAAGCTCGTGGTTTCCTGATCATGGCCGCCGCTTCCCGTCCGGGGTGCGGCGGCCTCCCTGTTCTTCATGACCACTGCCCAATGGTTTCTGTTCGTGGGCGCGCTGCTGCTCATCGTGGGTGTCACACCCACGCTGCTCAAGCGCCTGCCCGTCACGCCCGCCATGCTCTACCTCGCGGTCGGCCTGGTGATGGGCCCCACCGTGCTCGGCGTCTTCGACTTCAATCCCTTGAAGCAGTCGGCTTTGCTCGAAGTGCTGACCGAGGTCGCGGTGCTGATCTCGCTGTTTGCCGCCGGGGTGAAGATGCCGGTGCCGTTCCGCTTTCGCCAGTGGCGCGCGCCGCTGCTTCTGGCCAGCGTTTCGATGGTGGTCACCGTCGGGATGGTGGCTGGGTTCGGCGTGTGGGCCCTCGGCCTGCCGCTGGGTGCGGCGGTGCTGCTGGGCGCCATCGTGGCGCCCACCGACCCGGTGCTGGCCACCGAGGTGCAAAGCCGCCACCCCGGTGACCGCGACCAGTTGCGCTTCACGTTGACCTGCGAGGCTGGCCTCAACGACGGTTCGGCCTTCCCGTTCGTGATGCTGGGGTTGGGGCTGCTCGGCCTTCACAATCTGGGTGACAACGGCGTGCAGTGGGTGCTGGTGGATGTGCTGTGGGCCACGTCGGCCGGCATTGCCATCGGTGTGTTGTGCGGCGTGTTGCTGGCGCGCATGAGCTGGTGGCTGCGCGGTGCGCCGCAACGCCACGAATTGCTCGATGATTTCCTGGGCCTGGGACTCATCGGCGTGGTGTACGGCCTGAGCGAATGGGCGAACGCGTGGGGATTTCTGGCTGTGTTCTTTGGCGCAGTGGCGCTGCGCCAGACCGAGGTGCTGCTGGCGCGCCGGGTCCGCAGCGAGGCCGCCGCCGAACCGTCGGTGGAGGGAGAACTTTCAAAGACCGAGGCTGCGCCGGCCTCCACCGTGAGCGAGGGCTCGCTCGTGTTCAAGGAGCACGCGGAGCGCCTGTCTGAACTTGTGCTGGTGCTCTTGCTGGGAGGCTCGCTCTACCTCGATTCGTGGAGCTGGGCGGCGGTGGCGCTGGCGCTGTTCCTGTTCTTCGTGGCGCGCCCGCTGAGTGTCTTCATCGGGCTGCTGGGCACGCACGCCATTGCCCCGGTGCGCGGCATGACCGCGTGGTTTGGCGTGCGCGGCATCGGCTCGCTCTATTACCTCATGTACGCGATCCAGCATGGACTGCCCGAGCCCTTGGCGCTGCAGCTGATGCAAATCACACTCATCGTGGTGACGCTCTCGATCGTGCTGCACGGCTTCAGCGTGAAGCCGCTGATGAACCAGGTTTGGGAGCGCGGACGCCGTCAGGGTTGAAGCAGTGCCGCTTTCCAGGCGGCCACTTCGGCCTCTGGATCCGCCGCGCCCATGAGCGCGCGCACCACACCGACCGACCCCACACCGCTGGCCAGCACGGCCGGCAGGGACGCCTTGTCGATGCCGCCGATGGCCACGCACGGGGTGTCACGCAGCAGTTTCGCGTACATGCCCAGGCGACCTGTGCCCTGTGGCGCGGTGGCCATCTGCTTGAGCGTGGTGGGGAACACCGCACCCAGGGCGATGTAACTCGGGCTGTGCTGGTCGGCAATCATCATTTCGGCGTAGCCATGGGTGCTCAGGCCCAGGCGCAGGCCGGCGTCCTTGATGGCCTTGAGGCTGGCGGGCGTCATGGCCTGCAGGTCTTCCTGGCCCAGGTGCACGCCATAGGCGCCCGCCTCGATGGCGAGCTGCCAGTGGTCGTTGATGAACAGGCGCGCGCCGGTGCCCTGAACACCGGCGACCGCGTCCATGACCTCGGCACGCACGGCCGATGGGTCGCCCGACTTGAAGCGCAGCTGCACCGTGGGCACACCCGCCCGGGCCATGCGGATGGTCCAGGCAGCATCGGGCAGCACCGCGTACAGACCCAGTTTGCGAGGGCAGGGCGCAAAGGCGTTCTGGCGCGGCCACGGCGCCATGCCGAAGTCAGGCGCTTCGGTGGGCCACTGCTCTGGTTGAAACCCACCCGTCCGCATGGCCTGGTTGGACCAGGCCTGCGCCAGGCACAGCGCGTCGGCCGGCACAAAACCCAGCAGGTGCGCGGCTTGCAGGGCAGCGGCAAACACCATGTCGTCGACATCGCCCTTGAGGGCTTCTGCGCCGGGCACCAGCGGCAAGGCCAGCGTGTGCTGGTGGGCCTTCACGATGGACTGCGCCATCGCCATCACGTTCATGCCGACATTCATGGGTGGTGCCAGAAAGGGGTGCCGAGCACCGGGGTACTGGGTTGGGCGCTGTCCTGCTGCTGCATGGCGCCCGAGCGAAAGGCCGCACGGCCGGCGCGCACCGCGTCGGCAAACGCGCCAGCCATGTCCACCGGCGACTGCGCGAGCGCCACCGCGGTGTTGAGCAGCACGGCGTCATAGCCCCACTCCATCACGGTGCAGGCGTGCGAGGGCAGGCCCAGGCCAGCGTCCACGATCAGCGGCACGCTCAGGCGCTCGCGCAGCAGGCGCATGGCATAGGGGTTGACCGGGCCGCGGCCGGTGCCGATGGGCGCGGCCCAGGGCATCACGGCCTGGCAACCCACGTCCACCAGGCGCTGGCACAGCACGAGGTCTTCGGTGCAGTAGGGCAGCACCTTGAAGCCGTCGTTGATGAGCTGGCGCGCGCAGTCCACCAGGTTGAGCGTGTCGGGCTGCAGGCTGTAGTCGTCGCCGATGAGTTCGAGCTTGATCCATGGCGTGTTGAACACCTCGCGCGCCATCTGCGCTGTGGTGATGACCTCTTGCGCGCTGTGGCAACCTGCGGTGTTGGGCAGCACCGGCACGGCCAGGTCCTGCAGCAGCTTCCAGAAGGCTGCACCGGCCTCGGGCTGCACCGCGCCCTGGCGGCGCAGCGAAGCGGTGAGCATGGCGGGCTGCGCGCGTTTGACCGCCGCTTCCAGCGTGGCGGGCGAGGGGTAGCGCGAGGTGCCGAGCATCAGGCGGCTCTGGAACACCTCGCCATAGAGGATCAGCGGGTCGTCGTGGGTGATCGGGTTGGTCATGTCCATGGTCTTGTCGGCGGGTTCAGCCGCCGGTGATGGGGGCAATGATTTCAATGCGGTCGCCCTCGGTCAGCACCTGCTGCGCGTAGGCGCTGCGCGGCACGAACTGCAGGTTGACCGCGGCAGCGAACACCGCCGGCGGATCGCACACGCGAAGCGCATCGGCCAGCGTGGCGCCGTCGCGCAGTTCGTGGTTTTCGTGGTTGATCAAAACGTTCATGGTGGGTTCAGCGGGCATCGTGGTGCAGCGACAGGCCCCATTGTTCGGCCAGCGCGAATGCGCCATTGTCCATGGCCTGCAGGGCGGCATCCAGCAGGGCGGGGGCGATCAGGAAACCGTGGCGGTACAGGCCGTTGATCTGCATGCGGCGCGGCCCGCTCAGGCGGATTTCGG
This sequence comes from Burkholderiales bacterium, assembly GCA_038327405.1. Classification (GTDB taxonomy): domain Bacteria; phylum Pseudomonadota; class Gammaproteobacteria; order Burkholderiales; family Burkholderiaceae_C; genus Hydrogenophaga. The sequence goes on from JBBQKZ010000094.1 coordinate 8,251, forward strand.
GCAGGTTGTCGGGCAGGGTGGGGCGCAGCTGCACCGCCATCTCGATGATGCGCGCCTCACCAAAACCAGGGTGCACGGTGTAGGCCGCGCTCAGCAGCTCCAGCGTGGAGCGCACGCTCGCGGGCGAGAGGTCGTCGGACTCGATTTCGGTGGCGCCAATGACGAACATGCCGCCTGGCTTGGGTGCGATGTACAGCGGGTAGCGCGGGTGCAGCAGCCGCGTGGGGCGAGACAGGCTCACGCCCGGCGCGTGCACGCGTGCCACCTCGCCGCGCACGCCGCGCAGCGCGCTCCATTGCGGCTGGGCACCGAGGCCGCGGCAATCGAACAGCCAGGCGCCCAGGCCCGGGTCCACCTCGGCGGGCGTGCGCGGGCTGTTCCAGTTCACGGTGACGCCGAGCGCCTGCATCTGGTGCGCGAGCGCGGCGAGCAGTTCGCGGTTGTCGAGCTGGCCTTCGCCGGGCAGGTACAGACCCTGCGCAAAGCGCTGCTCGAGCGCGGGCTCGAGTGCGGTGAGCTCGACCGCGTTCAGGCGCTGTGCGTGCGGCAGCGAGGGCAGGGCGGCGGCGGTGCGCGTGAGCTGGCCCGAGAAACGCTCGGCCTCGGCCGCATCTTGCCGGTGCCACAGCACCAGCGTGCCGCTTTGCTGAAAGAAGACCGGCTGCGCCAGCTTGGCCAGCAACTCGGGCCAACGCGTCAGCGCGTGCTGGCCCATGCGCACCACGGGCAGTTCGGTCACGGCCGACTCGGCCAGCGGCGCGAGCATGGCCGCGGCCACGCGCGCGGCGGCATTTTCGGCCAACGGTCCACCGGCGTCGAACACCTCGACCCGGTGGCCGCGCTGTGCCAGCGCACAAGCGAGCAACCGGCCCATGAGGCCGGCGCCGAGGACCACTGCGGTGGAATTTTTCGAGATCGTCATCAATGTCCTTGGGCACTGCGAGAATGCGCGCCATGCCTCATCAAGCTCACAACGAACCCCAACGCTACACACGCGTCCTGTCCATCGCCGGCTCCGACAGCGGTGGCGGTGCCGGCATCCAGGCCGATCTGAAGACCTTCGCGGCGCTGGGCTGCTACGGCATGACGGCCATCACTGCACTCACCGCGCAGAACACGCTGGGCGTGAGCGCCATCCACGGCGTGCCGCCCGAGATGCTCAAGGCCCAGCTGTGCGCCGTGTTCGATGACATCGGTGTGGACGCGGTGAAGATCGGCATGCTGCACGCGCCCGACATCGTGCGCACGGTGGCCTGGGCGCTCAAGCACTACGGTGTGAAACAGGTCGTGCTCGACCCGGTGATGGTGGCCACGTCGGGCGATACGCTCATCACGCCCACCACCGTGCAGGTGCTGGTGCACGAGCTGTTCCCGCTGGCCACCGTGATCACGCCCAACCTGGACGAAGCCGCCTTGCTGCTCAGCCGCAACATCGAGTCGGCAAGCGAGCTCGAAACTGCGGCGCGCGATCTGCTGGCCATGGGCGCACCGGCGGTGCTGCTCAAGGGTGGGCACCTGCCGGGCGCCGAGGTGGCCGACCTGCTGGTCACCGGCCCCGGGCCGGTGCAGCGCCTGGCTTCGCCCCGCATCGCCAGCCGCAACACACACGGCACGGGCTGCACGCTGTCGTCGGCCATCGCCGCCCACCTCGCACTCGGTGAACCGCTGGACCAGGCTGTGGCGCTGGCGCGGAGCTACATCCTGCAAGCCATTGCGCAGGGCGCCAACGTGTACACGGGTGCCGGTCACGGGCCTTTGAACCACGGCTTCGCGCCCGTGGCGCAGGTCAAACGCGCACGGGACTGAAGCGCAGCGCGGCCTGACCATCAGGCCCGGGCGGGGGTGAGGCCACCCGCGTTGCGCGGCCGCGAGAGCGCGGCCAGCGTGAAGGTCAGGGCGAGGGTGGGCAGGGCCGAGCCCAGGTCGGGCGCGTACTGCTTGAGCAGGTGATAACAGGCAATGCCGGCCACCCACACCGCCGCAGCGCTCCAGTCCACCGTGCGCGCGGTCACGCTCGGCACCACCGCACCACTGCCCAGGCGCCCCAGGATCACGCCGTACAGCGGCACGAACACGGAGCTGAGCAGCAGCAGGAAGGGCTCGATCGCGTGGATGGGCAGGAACAGCGCGAGCACCGTGCACACGGCGGCAAAGGCCAGGCCGGCGCGCTTGATGGTCCAGCGCGGTTGCAGGCTGTGCACCGAGACCGCGCCCGAGTGCGCGTCGCCGTAGGCGTTGTCCATTTCGTCGAGCAGGATCAGGCCGAGCGCAATCAGGCCACCTTGTGCGAGCAGCAGCGCACCCACCAGATTCGTGCCCGGCTCCACCGTGCTCACCACCAGCACACCCAGCGCGTAGCACCAGATGTTGGCCAGCGCGTAGCCCAGCCAGGTGCCGCCCAGCGTGGTGGCTGCTCTTTTGCCGTGGCGCGCATAGTCGGCCACCAGCGGCAGCCACGAGACCGGCATGGCGATCACGAGGTCCATGGCCGAGAACAGACCCATGCCACCCGCACCCGGGCGGTTCCAGAAAGCTTCGAAGCCCTGGGCCTGCAGGCGGGTGCCGAACTGCCAGGTGAGCCAGGCCAGCGAGGCGATCACCAGCGGCAGGCCGAAGCGGCTCACGAACTTGCGCACCAGCTTGAGCATGGAGCCGGCCATGAGCGCAATCAGCACACCGCCCCACAGCAGCGTGGCCAGCAGTTTGCCGCCCGTGCCGTCGAGCAGGCCGCCGGGTGCGCTGCCCAACGCTTGTTTGAGGATGGCCACCGTGCCCTCCTGCATGATGACCAGCTCGAAGGTGGTCCAGCCGATCAGCTGCGCGATGTTGAGCAGCACCGGCAGGCGGGCGAAGGCGCTGCCGTAGGTGGCGTGCATGAGGCCGGCGCTGGCCAGGCCAGTTTGGCAGCCCAGCCGCGCGGTCCACGCCAGCAGGCCGGCGCCGATGAGCGAGCCCAGCACGATGGCGATGAGCGCGTCTTGTGTGCCCACGGCGGGCACCAGGTAGGCGCCGATCTGCATGACGAGCAGGCCCGTGCCCAGGCTGAACCAGAGCGCGGCGTGTTCGTGGAAATGGAAGACCCGGTCGCCCTGCGGCACGGGGGTGAGGGCCAGGTTGGCCGGTGCGGAATGCGAATGGTCGGATGCCATCAATTGCTCCATGCAAGTTGAGGCAGGTGGGCTGGGCCGCAACCACCGGATGCGCCTGACGGCGGTGGTGGAAGGTATCGGCCTGCTTCCCTGCGCGAGGATTACCTCAATCAGGTTCAAAGGGACTTTCTCAGTCGCTCCCGGGGCCAGAACCCCGGGGCAACACCCCTAGCGGATGTGCCTTGCGGCACGGGGTGGAGTATACGGTTTGGCCTAGCCTGCCGGGACCAAGCGCATGAAGCGGCCGTACTCGTCGGCCAGGTAACTCTCGGCGCGTTCCAGCATGAAGTAGCGGAACGACTCCGCCGCCGGCGACAGCAGTTTGGACAAGGTGTGCACCACGTTCCAGCCGCGCACCACCGGGCTGCCCTCCACATCGAGAATGGCGATCAGCTGGTGTTCCAGCTCCAGGCCGATGGTGTGCAGCGACAGGAAGCTGATGCCCATGCCGGCCATCACCGCCTGCTTGATGGTCTCGTTGCTCGACATTTCCATCACCACGCGCGGCTCGGTGTGGGTGCGTTCGAGAAACTGCTCCAGCGCCGCGCGCGTGCCGGAGCCTCGCTCGCGCAGGATGAAGCCGTAGGCCTTGAGCGAATCCACCGTGGGGTGGCCAACCTTGAGCAGGGGGTGGTCGGTGGGCGCCACGAACACGTGGGGGTGGGCGGCGAACGGCTCGGCGCGCGTGGCCAGCTCGGTGGGCGGGCGGCCCATGATGGCAATGTCGACCTCGTTGCCGTGCAGCATCTTCACCAGCTGTTCGCGGTTGCCCACCGCCAGCTTGATCTCGATGCCTTCGTGCTCGCGCTGGAACTCGGCCAGCAGGCGCGGCAGGAAATACTTGGCCGTGCTCACCATGCCGATGGTCAGCGTGCCCACCTCCAGGCGCTGCAGCCGCGCGGCGGCGTCTTCGGCGTCTTTCAGCGTGGCCAGCACCTTGCGGGCGTAAACCAGCATGTATTCGCCCGCGGTGGTCAGCGACACCTGGCGGCCTCGCCGGTCAAACAGCGGCAAGCCCACGTGCCCTTCGAGCTCCTTGATCTGCATGGTCACGGCCGGCGGCGTGAGGTGCAGCACCTCGGCCGCGCGGGCAAAGCTGAGGTGGCGTGCGACCTCGTTGAACACACGCAGCTGGCGGAAGGTGGCGTTCTTCATTCAGTTTTCGCTTAATCGAAGTTCAACGAATCGTGAATTTACCTTATTCAGCGCCATCCCTACAGTGGGTCGCATGCTCAAAGCCCTGATCTTCGATGTCGACGGAACGCTGGCGGACACGGAAAGCGTGCACCTGGCCGCCTTCAACCACGCTTTCGACATGGAGGGCGTGGGCTGGCACTGGGACACGGCGCTCTACACCCGGTTGCTGGAGATCTCCGGCGGCAAGGAACGCATGCTGCACCACTGGCGCAGCGTGCAGCCCGACGTGACCGAGCTTGGTGCCGGCGCCCTGCAGGCCACCATTGACCGGCTGCACGAGATCAAGACCGCGCACTACGAGCAGGCGGTGCGCGCCGGTGCGGTGGAGCTTCGCCCGGGCGTGCTCGCGCTCATGAACGAAGCGCGCACGCAGGGCCTGCAGCTGGCCATTGCCACCACCACCTCGCCGGTGAACATCGCCGCCTTGCTGCGCACCGCCATCGGCTCCGACTGGCGCAGCCACTTCCTCGCCGTTGGCGACGCGTCGTCCTCGCCCATCAAGAAGCCGCATCCGCAGGTGTACCTGCAGGTGCTCGCCGACATGGGCCTGCCGGCTGCGCAGTGCGTGGCCTTCGAGGATTCGGCCAACGGTCTGCGCTCGGCCACGGCGGCCGGGTTGCGCACGGTCATCACGCCCAACGACTTCACCGCCCACCACGATTTCAGCGGCGCCCTGCGCGTCGTGCCCGACCTGGGTGCCATCGGTCTGGCGCAGCTGCGCGAGTGGCACGCACGGGGTTGAAGCCCGACCGACCACAACGACAACAACAACAACAACGAGACGGCCACCATGCCCTTGTCCAAACGCTCCACCCTGACCCAGTTCCTGATCGAGGAGCGGCGCCGTTTCCCCCACGCCAGCGGTGACTTCAACGCGCTCATTCTTGATGTGGCACTGGCCTGCAAGGCCATTGCGCGCAGCGTGGCCTTTGGTGAGCTCGGCGACATGCTCGGCAACCACGGCGGCGGCGGCAGCGTCAACGTGCAGGGCGAGACGCAGAAGAAGCTCGACGTGATCAGCAACGAGATGTTCATCCGCGCCAACGAGTGGGGCGGGCACCTGGCAGGCATGGCCTCGGAAGAGATGGAGCAGCCTTATCCGATTCCGCGCGAGTACCCGCGCGGCAAGTACCTGCTGGTGTTCGACCCGCTTGATGGGTCGAGCAACATCGACGTGAACGTGTCGGTGGGCAGCATCTTCAGCGTGCTGCGCGCGCCGCCAGCCGTGCTGGACGAAGGCCGCGACGTCACGGTGCAGGACTTCCTGCAGCCCGGCGCCCAGCAGGTGGCCGCCGGCTACGCGCTCTATGGCCCCACCACCATGTTCATGCTCACCGTGGGCAGTGGCGTGTATGGCTTCACGCTCGACCCCAACCTCGGCGAATTCAAGCTCACGCATCCGCACATCCAGATCCCGCCCGACACGCACGAGTTCGCGATCAACGCGTCGAACAGCCGCTTCTGGGAAGCGCCGGTCAAACGGTATGTGGACGAATGTCTGGCTGGCAAGACCGGGCCGCGTGGCAAGGACTTCAACATGCGCTGGATCGCCAGCATGGTGGCCGAGGCGCACCGCATCCTCATGCGCGGCGGTGTGTTCATGTACCCGCGCGACACCAAGGACACCAGCAAACCCGGCCGCCTGCGCCTGCTCTACGAAGCCAACCCG
>JBBQKZ010000095.1:0-14218 GCA_038327405.1 Burkholderiales bacterium
CGTTGCGAGCCACCATCATCGGGATGTCTAGCTCGCGTAGGCGCTCGGCGGGCATGGTCAGGCAGATGAGGCCGCGGCCGAAGCGGGCCATGAAGTTGATGGCTTCGGGGGTGACGTGGTCGGCGGCGAGCACCAGGTCACCTTCGTTTTCGCGGTCTTCCTCGTCAACCAGGATCACCATGCGACCGGCGCGCATGTCGGCCACGATGTCTTCCACAGGCGATATGGCCACCGGGGCCAGGGTTTCAGGCGCGTTCATGCGGATTCCTTGAGAGTGATTTGACCGGCGCTGAGCATGCGCTCGACGTAACGCGCCACGGTGTCGATTTCCAGGTTGACCGGGCTGCCGTCATACAACTGGCCCAGCGAAGTGTTCTCCACCGTGTGGGGTATGAGGTTGATGCTGAATTCGCAGCCGTCGGCGCGGTCGTGGACCGAATTCACGGTAAGGCTGACGCCGTTGACGGTGATGGAGCCCTTGTAGGCCAGGTATTTGCCGAGCTCGGGCGGAGCGACCACGCGCAGTTCCCAACTCTCACCCACCACGGCGAAATGGGTCACGCGCCCGACGCCGTCCACATGGCCAGAGACGATGTGCCCGCCTAGCCTGTCGTGGGCGCGCAAGGCTTTTTCAAGGTTGATCCGAAAGCCCGTCTGTGCCAACCCCGTGGTCCGGGCGAGTGATTCAGCCGAAATATCGATGGTGAAGTGGTGCTGGGGCAGATCCAGCGAGGTCACGGTCATGCACGCGCCGTTGAGCGCAATGCTGTCGCCCAAGCCGACGTCATCGAGGTACCCGGGGGGTGCCTCGATGGTGAGTCGCTTGCCATGATTCAAAGAGCTGCCCAGGTCGTGGAGGGCGGCGATGCGCCCCACGCCGGTGATGATGCCGGTAAACATCCGGCTATTTTCGCAGGGTTTGGGTCGTCGTCTTGCTATCGGGGTTTGTCGGGCGGGTGACGTGGGTTCCAAGGCAGCTCAGGAGCCCCGGAAACATCCCTGCATGTTCTGACCCTGCTCAGCATTCAACATCTGGCGCTGGCCCGTGTCTGCAATCACGAGGTCGCCGCACCGGTCGGCGGCCATCATGCCGGCACGGGTGGCCCGCAAGGTGAAGGATTGCGCTACGGTAGCGACGACCACGAGATTGTTGCCCTCCACGAGCTGGATGTTGTAGGCAGCTCCACCGTTTGCAGGAGATCGCTGAAGATTTGCGGGCAAGGCCGCACCTGCATAGGTATCACGAGAACTGTGAAAGCGGCGCATGAACTGAGCTGCTTCCACCAACGCGCGTTGCACATCAGCGCGCTGGGATGCGCGGATGGACTCTCGATAGGACGGGTAGGCGAGGGCTGCCAGAATGGCCACGATGGCAACGACCACCATGACCTCGACAAGTGTGAAGCCCCTCGCGCTTGAGCGTTTGGATCTCATCACAGCGGCGGCCGGGTCAGTTGGTACTGTTGACGGCTCCAGGGTTTGGAGGTGCCATCGCATTCAACACCAGCGGCTTGCATGCCATTTTGAAGACCTGTGACGGTAACGTCAGCCTTCTGGCAGTCGACCCGGTCGTATTCGCTCTCCCCATTTTGATTCTGGATTCCTTTGGTTTTCATCATGCTCGAGCCTTTTGAGGTGTCCACAACCGCCAAGCTGCGTGAGAAACCGCCCGCCTCACTCATGAGCATCGCTGGAATGTCCAGCTTGCCATCCCGGTCCACGTCAAACGCCGGCTTCCCCGCTCCATCCAAGGCGTTGAGAAGGTAGAGGTAGTTGGTGGGCAGGTTGTCAGGTGTGCAACTTTCAGAGTTGTCGGACCCGCTGCTGTTGAGCACGGTGGTATTGATGAGCACGCTGGAACCCACATTCCGGATCTGGTCAATTGCGCGCTCGCCTCTGTGTATATGGCCCAGTGTCAGTGTCCACCCCTGGTACTTTTCCCAGTCCACGGGATCGCGTGAGATGGAATAGAAGCTCTCGGTCCCTACCTTGGTCTCCAATTGAATGACACGCTGCTCCAACAGTGCGCTCGTCGGGACCGTGTCGAATGCAACCTTCTCCTGACCAGTTCGGCTGGTTGGATCCCAGATGCCGTAGATGCTCTCGCGCTGGGATGTGTCTGACAGGTCACTGTCCTCAAGCACGATACCCGTGGCGATCACCACAATAAAGCCTCCTTTGGGATGGGCTTGCCAGGCTGGCGCTCCGTAAATGGGCCGGTTGTTTTTGGTTGTGAACAAGGGTTTGCCGTAGGAGACCTTCCAGGCAGAGGGATCACCGCGCAGGTCAAACCGCCACAGGTTGCCGTTGGCGTCGCCGGCATAGGCGGCCACGATGCGCTTGCGCGTATCGCGTACCAACGTCACTCCGCTCAAACCGCGGCCCGCAGAAAAGGTGGCTGGAAGCGGAATGTTCCGAAGCACGGCGCCCGTCATGGCATTGAGCAAGACCAGACCTGATTTCGTGCCGCCACTTTCACCGTTGTAGTGACCGCTGTTGACCACCGCAACCCAATGACCCGAGTCGGTCTGGCCACTGCGCACGGGGTTTGTCATGTAGCCGCTCACCAAAGAAGTGTCGTCGATCGTGTCGGGGCCGACCTCCCACAGAAAGTCATTGAGGCTGGGCGTTCGGCTGCCGTCAGCCTTGAGCGGCGACCGCAGGCCGTAGACCACCTTTGTCCCTCGCCCGCCAGTGCCGAGTGCCACCTGATTCCAATCGGAGCCCGAATAGATGTCGTTGCTGGTCAGCGGTCCGTCAAGCGTATAGGTGAAACCCGCATTGGCGTTGGCCTGGTCGAGCAGTTTTGCCATGCTTCGGCGAGGCATGAAAGCGGCGAGTTCTTTGCCCTTGTCGGCAGAGAGCGCATGCACCACGCCGGCATTGGTGGCTACGAACAACGATGGCGTCGACGTTCTGATTTGTTCCCGGTAGGCCGCGTACTGCTGCTGTCCGGAAACAGCACCATCGACGTCGTATCGCATGTTGTCGTCTGCCCCTATCAGCAGGGGAGGCGCGTTGACCACGGCACCAATGGGTGACATGCGAGGACGGAACAGGCGGCCTTGCGCATCGGTCACGAGATCTTTGCCGCGCAGGTAGTCCACGAATCGGCTGTCGTTGGGAATCCGGCCCATGTCTTTGCCGACCTTGAGGGCAGTCTGAATGTCGACCGGTAACGCGCTGAAATTCCCCTTGAATTCGAAAGGGCCGCTCGTATCGCTGATGCTGAAGAGGAGCCGGTCTGCGTGGTTGGGTATTTGTTTGCTGGCTGTCCAATATGCATTGCTCGCCGGATTCAAGCTGTTGCCATTGGCATCGGTGGTGTTGAGCAGCGCATTGCCCTGAGCGTCCAAGAGCTTTGCTGATACATCACCGGAGTTGTCAACCGTGCGGAACTCGACGCCGTATTTGAGTGTGCCGGCCAACGTGGTGGTGGCCACGCCGGTGTTGCTCAGCTCGATGCCTGCGTCCGAGCCAGCCGCGTTGAGGACGTCGGACAAGATGGTGTCAAAAACGCCCCGGATCTCTTCGGCAGTTTCGACGCTGAATCCGCGACCACCCCCTGTGTAGCCCGCCTGGATGAAGTCATTGATGCGTAGAGTCGTGGTCTGAAGGGCGATGTTGTTGGGCCACGAGGGCTTGGTTGCGGCGTCATAACCGTCCACAAGGTAAGCTGTTCGATATGCTTCGATCTGGTCAAACGTAAGGCCAAAGGTAGCACCCACCTGCATGCCCGAGGGTTTGATCAGGTAGCCCACGGTGTAAGTCGTCATGTTCTGCCAGAAAGCGGGCTGGCCGGCACGGGTAGGTACCTGATTGGCGAGCTTGTCCCTCAGATCCTTGTGCCAGTAGTACTGTGCTGTCAGGTCGGCCATGCCGCCGACGAAGGTGCTGGGGTAAGGGGTGTACAGCTTGCGTTCGGTCGGGCCTTTGGGTGCGTAGCTGAATGTGGCCAGCGGCATGCTGCCTGTGCGTTCGAAGGTGGGGCCCGGCGTGTTGTCGAAGTCCTTTCCCGCGATTGTGGAACTTTTGGAGGACCATGCTCCGTCCGAGAAGACCAGGTTGAATGAACGTCGGCAGCTCATCTCGGGGTTGGCGGCACTGGCGGGCAGGCTCGGATTCACAGCCCAAGGATTCTCTTCGGCTTCAGCGGGCACCTGCAGATAGCTCGCCACCTTCTCGACGGCGTTGTGCAGCGGCGTGGCGCCCATGGGCATCTGTTTGTAGAGCCAGTCGTAAACCTGTTTGTTGTCGTTGGAACCCGCGACCCAGGTTCTGACGCCGCGCAGAACGTGGGGCCGGGTAACGTCCGTCCCAGGGGTGAGCGCGAGTGCTTCCTGGAGGTAATTGATGGGCAAATAGCCAACGCGAATGCGATTGTTGAGGCGGGGATCGTTCAATGCCTGACCAATGGCGGTGGCGGTGGCTGGCATTCGGTACAGGTAGTACCGGTACCAATTGAGGATGTTACGAATCTCCTGCGCCGTGGTGCAGCTCGTCAGTCCGCACTCTGTGCGACGGTGGTCTGTGGGCAGGACGATCGATGCATTCGATCCATAGGACACATCCACAAACCGCCAAGTGGTGCACTTTTGATCGGACGCATTGCTTGAAATTTCGGAACAGATGGCGTAGGAGAAAACAGGCGTGGTGGGTTTGATGTCACTTGCCGTGTAGGCGACGTGTTGCGGCGTGTATCCAGCGTCGGTTTCCTGGGAAACCTGGTTCCAGCCGTTGGGGTAGCTTGGCAGGTCGGCGTAGCTGCCGTGCTGGGTGACGTAGCTCGAGTTGGGCTGCGGCGTGGTGGTATCGGCGAACACCCTGTATGCAAATGCGTCACTGGCTTGATTGGAGATGAAGACAATGCCGTCGGTGGGCACCATGGGTGTACCGTTGGCCTCGACGCGCGGGAGGTAGGTGGTGCGTGGGTTGTAGTACAGGCTGTTGACTTCAGCCGATCGGTGAGCAGCCCAGTAGGCATCTCTTGAGCTACCAGATTTCACGTTGTATCGGTCTGTATAAGGAAGGCTCATCGATGCTGAGTTGTCCAGCGTGATCATCAGGTTGGGTTTGGCGCCCGACGTGTTGACCAGCAAAGGGCGCTGGGTGGGTTGCGCTGCAGTGCTCACGCAAATGATCAGTGCAGCGACGCCGACCACAAGGCGGTGTGACGGAAGAAAGGTGAGTTGTGGAATGTCACGCATTGCCGCCTCCTGCGGATTGAACGGGGATCTGAGGGGAAAGGATGGATTGCAGCCAAACCTCGGCGCCGGTTGCCAAGCGGCCGCCAGCATCGAATGTGGCGTCCGCCGAGTGGCCTCGCGCTGTAACGAGGTAGCGGCCATTCGTCATGGGCTCTGCGATGCACTGTGGTGCCGGGATGCCCTGAGATTCGACGCGAACTTCAGCGGTAAAAGCCATCGGAGCGGAAATCCGGTTCACGCTCGCTGCAGACCAATTAGCGGGCTGTTGCCACAGTGCAGTGGGAGACTCAGGGGTAGGAATCTCGACCGTTCCGACACGGGCAGCATCCGCGGCGAAGTTTGCGCCCGCGTTGTCCACGAGATCCATGACAACCGCCTCGCAGTGCCTCAACGCTGATTCGGCGCTCTGCTGAGCCACCTCATTCAAGCGAAGGTTCTGGGCGATCACATCGTGTGTGGTTGCCCGTCTGGCCGCAGACAGGCCTGCAAAAGTCAATACGACGAGAAGGATCAGGGCTACCGGCAACACGGCGCCGTTTTGATCGCGTGGGGAGTATGGTTTCAAGTGTTTGGACAACATGGGTGTGACCCCCTTTGCACTCAGTTGGCATTGCCCAGATGTCGATACGGATTGAAGGGAGCGACCCCGTCCAATGCGAACGCGCCTGGCAGTGCGGGGCGCGCGTTGCGCAAGTACACCGTGCTGCGGTAAGACTTGCGCAGGAATCGATCAACAGGTTGCTGAACGACTTCGTTGCAATCGACAAATCGCCCCACATCGGCGGCTTGGTTGTCGCCCAGCGGCACTGGCTGGGCTGAGCGAGCCACCAGACAAACGTGCACCGCAGCCACGCGGGACCAGTTGACTTCGGTGTTTCCCAATGCTGCGTCTGAGGCGTCCACGTGTGCAGTGACCTGGTGCGGCATGGCCTGACCCGCCACTGGCGCTCGTGTGATGGCGTAGCGGAATTGCAGATCCTCAATGTTCGGGATCAACGCTGCAGCGGCGCTGAAACCGCCAACGCCATTGCTGCCTCTGCAGAAGAGGGTTGGTGTGCCGCCGTTGAGCCCGTCGTTGGCGATGTAGAAGCGGTTGTCGGCCAGTGAGATGGTCGTTCCGGCGCCCAGGTGTGAGGCTGTGATGCCATTGGACGTGCAATTGGCGGGACGCACTGGCAACGGATCGTCGACTTGCTGGCTGTTGAGGAGTGTGGCCTCGTATCGAATTGCCAACGCATCGGGTCCATTGCCAGCGTTGCATGCCAGCAGGTTGAAGGGGCCGTTGCCGGTGTCGTTTGTGAATCCTCCGTCGCACCCTCGGATAGGAACACCACTGAAGTTGCGAGCTCCCGCCGCTCCCTGGCTGGAGTAGCCGGTCAACCTGATCTGCTCCTGCAGCAGTTCGATAGCCAAGGCTGCATCCTCGTTCATCTGAGCAGACAACACGCTGACGCGACTGCTTGCAGATGTGGTGACATAGACAGACACCACCGTGAGGATCAGGAATAGGCCGATGGTCATGGCGACGAGCAGTTCGACCAGGGTCATCCCATGCGAGGCAAAGCGAGACGTGTATTGCAGTGACTTCACAAACGCACCTTGATGTAGAGGCAACTGCTTCCGTCTATCCCTGCCGGACATTGCGATTCGCCCGCGGTGAGAAGGCCGCCCGACTGCTCGGTGTTGACGTCCTGCCACAGGATCCAGATGTCCATGTCTCGCGAGGCCTGGACGCTCGCTGTGTTGACCACCACAAGCCCTTGCGGCAAATGGGAAGCGACACGCGCCATGAACTCGCGCTTGTCACCTTGGGCGACATTGGTGGCTGCCGTGATGTCGTTGGCATCCACATCAACTGGGGGCGGAACGGGCGTGACTTCATTGAGTGCTATTCCGTAGCCGCCGAGGTCGTAACCGTAGACGTTCAGCCTTGCGCGTTCTGCGTATTGGTTGGCGAGAGACAGAGCAACCAGTCGAACCTGGGCGCCCTTGTTGAAGCCGATCGTGGTCGCGCTCAGCCGCGCCATGCTCATCAGCCCCAGGGAGATGATCAAGAGTGCCACCAGCACTTCAATGAGGCTGGCACCGCGTTGGCGGTTCGTGGCAGCCCGAAGATTGGCCTTCATTGCTTGTATTTCTTCGAGTTAAAAGAGAAATGCCCGGCCCGTGGCGTTGATCCGGATGCCCGCGGGCGCCTGGCCATTGGCACCGTTGGCCACTACCGTTACCGTGGTGTTGCCACTGTTGAGCATGCCGTTGGAGCGGAGTGCAATGCGACCAAGCGCTACGTTGGACTGCATCTGTTGCAGCCCGATCAGTGGGCCGCGCTGAACGATCAACGGCTCGTTGTTGTTTCGGGCGTTGTTTCCGTCGAGATCAGAAAACACCATCCAGCCTTGGCGCCAGTCGTTGGTGTTGGCGCCAAGCTCACAGGCCAGTCCGTTGGTTGTCACGCACATGACGACGGGCCGCGATGTGCGCAAGGCGGATGAGCGCGCCAGTTGCAAGTCGCCCATGAAATCGCGGATGGCACTGTCGCGCCGCCAGTTGGATTGCAGGTTGGAAAAGGATGGAGCCGCCAGCCCGACCAGAATCGCCAGCATGCTGACGCAGACGATCAACTCCACCAGCGTCACCCCTCGGTTCGCATGCCGGTGCCGTTGTTTGGGGGGCATGTTTTTGACACCCGGATTGGAGAAATGACGACGCATTCACCCAGTCTAGAGTTTAAAAATAGTAAGAAAGAAATATGTCGACAGGTGTTGTTGCCCAAGGCAATAAACGGTTGTTCTTATGCAAGGGCACTAGATCGAAGTTGCGCTGACAGCGGGCCCTAACGGAGGAAGCCGTTTTGGTGGAATCGCCGTGGCGAATGCGAGCCGTGCCTGGAAGCACTGTCAAGATGGCAAGAGTCAAGAGGTTGTTTCTTGAGGAGCTGGGTCTGGACAGGGGAGGCAAACCGCCGCTTCCGCTTTGGCGGTGCCAGTAGTGGTCTGACCATCTCCATTCGACGAGCGAACAAGCGTCGCGCATGCTTGTGCGTGATCCTCTGGTTGAGTTCCTTGAAGTCTGGTGGTTTGGCGATTGCCAGTCTTTCAGACTCAATCCGGGCGAACACCCGATACAACTCGCTGGAACTTCACACCTAGTGGCTCCAGCACTCCAGAGGGCCGAGTGGGTTGGCAACCTGATCTGTTTTGACCTGGAGGCGAGTACCTGCTTCGTTGATTCGGTATGCACCACATCGATCTGTTGCTTGAGGGGAGGTCGGCAAGGCGGTCAGGGTGTAAGTCAGTCCGTTGTTCGATACCGCATTGATGGCGTAGTGGCCGCCTTCCACCAACAACACACCAGCAGGGATGGCTGCGGTGAGTGGATACCGTCCCTGGGACGTGGCGGTGCGTTCCATCCATTGAGCCGCCTGAAGGAGCGCGGCGCGGGCGTTGGCACGGTGGCTGCGCATCACATAGTCTTTGTAGCTGGGGGAGGCCACGGCCGCCAGCATCGCCACCAAGGCGATCGCGATCGTCAATCTTGTGACGGTGAATCCAGCTGCTGGCGTGGCGAACTGTTTCATCAGCGAACCTCTCGCCAGTCCTCGCGAGCGCCTCGGCTGGTGCCCAGCAGAACCCCGTTGGGCAGTGCGCATCCCTCTTCTGCGCACGGTGAAGGTTGGATCGATGGCCAGACCGGGGAAGTGTCTTTCACTGTTCCCGGTCCTGAGTTTGCGTCAGCGCCTGGAGAGCAGGGGTGGAACGCAGCAGAACCACGTTTTGCCCACGCGTGATCGCTTCCACCCTGGCCAGCGCAAGCGAGGCGACCATTTCTTCGCGCATCGACTCCACCCGCTGGCGGCGAAGAATGTCGCCAAACGCGGGCGCAGCCAGAGCTGCCAGGATACCCAGCATGGCGATCGTCACCAGCAGCTCGATCAGCGTGAAGCCGGCGGCGTGCCTGGATCCGGCAAGAGGGTGGACGGTGAACTCGAACATGCCGGCACTCTAGCAGGCATGTTGAAAACGAAAGTGACAGAACGACGGTTGTATCAGGGGAAAAGATGAATGGAATTACTACTATGTTTGCAGTAGTGTTCCATTTCACGAAACCTTGTTGACTGGCCTGTACACGGGGCCAGGATCAGCAAGTTTCAGCTGGCTGGACCTTGCAGGAAAGCGTCCCTACCTTGAACCCGGGCGACGATGCGCAAGTCTTCGCCCACGCGCTCCACCGACGAAAAGTGCAGCGCCTGGCCGTCCTGAATGTGCTGCAGCGGTCCGAAATTCGACAAACCGGCGCCTTGGCCCAGCAGCGTGGGGGCGAGGTACACCAGCAGTTCGTCCACCAGACCTTCCCGCAGGAACGAACCATTGAGCTTGTGGCCAGCTTCGAGGTGCAGTTCGTTCACTTCGCGCCGTGCCAGCTCGCGCAGCAGGGCGGACAGATCCACCTTGTTTCCAGCGCCCGGCGTGTGAATCAGGATGGCGCCGCGTTCGGCGAGGGCGGCTTGCCTGGCAGAGTCGCGTACGGCGTGGTAAATGAAAACCTGCCGCGGCAAACCACCGTGTGCGGGCTCGAACAACCGGGCCGAGACGGGGGTGTCCAGCGCGCTGTCCACAAGCACGAGATGGGGCTGGCGCGGTATTCCCGGCAGCCTTGCATCGAGCCGGGGGTCGTCGCTCAACACCGTGCCGATGCCGGTGAGCACCGCGCAGGCACGAGCGCGCCAGGCGTGCCCGTCAGCGCGAGCGGCGTCGCCCGTGATCCATTGGCTTTGCCCGTTGGGGAGTGCGCTGGTGCCATCGAGCGAGGCAGCCATCTTCATGCGGACCCACGGCACGCCGCGCACCATGCGGCTGAAGAAGCCGATGTTGAGCTCACGCGAAGCCATCGCTGCATCGCTGTCGGGTGCGAGCAATTCCACTACAACACCCGCTGCCTTCAATCGGGCCAGACCGCGCCCGGCCACCAGCGGATTCGGGTCGGTGGTGGCCACCAGCACCCGGGCAACCCTGGCTTTGATCAGGGCATCGCAACACGGCGGGGTGCGGCCGTGGTGAGAACAAGGTTCCAGGGTGACATATGCGGTGGCGCCCGCTACCAAATGGCCTCTGGCGTCGGCGTCGCGCAAGGCCATGATTTCGGCGTGTGGCCCGCCGGCTTGTTGGGTGTGGCCCTGGCCGATCAGCTCACCGGCCGCGTTGATGAGGGTGCAACCGACGCGGGGGTTGGGGTTGGAGATGCACAGGGCATCACCCGCCTGTGCAATGGCGCGCGTCCATGCCCCTGCGGGGCTCTCGACCAACGTCACCGCCAGCAGGTGTTGGGCGTTGCCGAGTCCGTGCCCGTGACGCCCTTGGCCCCCGTCTGGGTGAGCGTGAGGGTGGCGCAACGGGTATCGCCGGCCTGTACCGCGCCAGGTACCGCTTCCAGGGCGTAGATGCTTTGCGCCGGATTGGTTGCAGGTGCCACGGCGGGCGTGAAACGAATGGTGTACGCGGCGCCCAGTTCGGCACGGCAGCTCAGCGCAGGCAGCTGCGCGTCGGCCACCGCGGTGCCGCAGGCCGGCGCGGTGCCCGTGCGGTCGTAGCGCAGGCAGGTGGTGTAGTTGCGCTCCATCCACTGCGCCACTTCCATCAGGCAACCGGCCGCGGCGACGCGCCGTGTCTTCTGCACATGGGTGGTGTAGCTGGGATAGGCAATGGCGCTGAGGATGCCCACGATGGCGACCACGATCATCAGTTCGATCAAGGTGAACCCGCGCTGGCGGGCTGCGGACCGGGTGAGGTGGCAAGGCATCGTGAACATGTTCTGTCGCTTTCGGTAGGGGCTGATCAATCGCGAACGATCTCGCGCCAGGACAGGCGGCCGCGCGCGGTGACTGATCCTGGATCGGTGGCCAGGGATGCCCGTTTGTCGTCCGAGCCGCCCACAACCACCTGATTGTCGATCACCGTGGCCTGGCCGGGGTTGCCCAGGCCCAGGTCGATCGATCCGATGAAGCGGTCGGAATTGTTCGAGTTGGTCGTGCCCGTGATCTGGGACGCGTAATTGCTGGGCATCACATCGTCAAGGTAGTTGCCGTTTCGGTTGATGTCGAAGAACGGCCTGCTGATGCGTCCTCCGGTGAAAGGTTCGATGGCATTGAGGAAGCCGCTGCCGCCAGGCGAACATTCATCGAAAACCGGCACGATGCTGCTGAACAACAAGACCGGTCCATTGAGGTTGTAGACGGAAGCCGCAGTAACGACACGCTCACCCGTTCCGGGCAGGTTCATGTAGAACCCGTCCTTGGCCGCCATGTCGTTCGCAGCAGCCTTCTCGAATGCACGCACATTGGATCCGCCGAATATGCCGACGTATTCCACCCGCCGCTGCACCAGTTTGTTGGTCGGACTGGCCTGATTTTCAATCACTGTGCCGCGGTCGATCAGACCGTACACGGTTTGCGGAGACGCGTCATTGGGATCGGTGGTGCGGAAGTAGCTGCCGGTGCCGAAATGGATGAAGGTGCGTCCCGCGTTGGGGTCTGAAGCCACTGTGTTGCGGGACACACTGATTGGGCCTGTGATGGGCTGAGCCTTGTTGGACGCATCCACCGCCGTGAACATCGGTTGACCGCTGAACGCAACGCCCCAGTTCGCGGGAGTGGTTGTGTCGCTCACATTGAACTTCCAGACATTGCCCTTCAGATCGCCCGAGTAAATAGTGTCAATTCGACCGTTGTTGTCGGAGTCGTAAACGCCCGGCGTGGCCAGGCCGTTGTCGCCCGCAGCACCGGTGTCGATCTTGCGAATCAGGTTGCCGGTGGCGAGTTCATAGATGAACAGCACGGCGCGAGAGTCGGAAGCGGTGGCGCGGCTGTTGTAGCCGTTGCCCACGATCACGGCCCAAGTACCGTTCTCCATGCGGCCTATCACGGGGCGACCCATGACGTGGCCCATGTCGATGTCTGCGCCCGAGCCGTAACCCACGCTCTCCCAGAGCGCTTCGGTGGGTGAGAAGCTGTCCGGATTGGTCACGTCCAGCGCGAACAAGCCTTTGCCGCCGCGACCGAGGGTGCCCACCAGGTAGTTCTTGTTGTTGAACTGGTTGCGGTTGGAAACAGCAATGTCCCCGTCCACGAAGTACTGGTGTTGATCGTTGTAGATCACTTGCGACAAGGCGCGGATTCCGCTGGATGCGGCATTGGTGGTTGGCATCACCGTGCTGGGGATATAGGCGAAGCGTTCCACGCCGGTACTGGCATTGAAGGCATGCAGCATGCCGTCGTTCGAGCCGATGAACACGGTGCCACTGTCGTTCACATAAGCGGGTGAAGAATGGGAGATATCGCCCAGCACGGTGCCCGCAGCCCGGTTGCGCAGCGTGCCCCCGTTTTGAATTTCCAGCGTGCGCTCACCCCTCAAATACCTCAACATCGCTGCCCTTTGCGCATTGTCATTCCCCAGGGTGGCCCAGTCTGCAGCGGAAGCGGACATGCTCGTTTGATTGAACAGTCGCCCCACATTGTCGAAGCGTGACCGATAGACGATGCGGCGCGTGGCCTCGGATGGAATGGTGTCGGCGGCGCGCCATTGCGGGTTTTGACTCACGCCACTGGCCGTGACGGCGTAGGCTGCCAGATCACCCGACCAGTTGGTGGCGTTGAAGCTTCCCTGATAGACGAGGGAGTTGGTCGACAGCGAGGTGCTGTTGGCGATCACGTTGCCGCCCGAGCCGCTGCGCTGCACGATGTTGTCAAAAGCCTTCTTGAGCGAATCTCGAAGCTTCAGGGGGTTCTGGACCAGGAAATAGGTATCAGGAACTCCGTCCGAGTCTGCATCCCATTCCAGAGAGAGGTCTGGCGTTTTGCTGCTGTTGCGGTCTGTAAAGCCGCCCCACTTGGCCGCATAAAAAAGCGGATCTCTCAGCAGGCGGGCTCCGCCCGTTGAACTCGGCTCGAACACGAAGGTGTTCGGGGTGCTACCTATGCGAGGGAGGGGTGCGCAGCTGTTGGGAACACCCCCGGGTGCAGTCGGCACGTCACAACCGTTGGGCACGCTGGTGGCGGTGGGCACGTTGAGGTAGTACTTGGGGTTGCCAGCCTCATCCTGAGCCACGATGTACACACCATCTTTGGTGGTACCCGAGATCACATAACCCATATTCTGCTGAATGCCGCCGGCTTGGTAAGTTGGCCGCACGATCACTTCGAGTCTGTTGGCCGCTGTCACCTGTACCGTGTACTCGGCAATGGCGTCCATATCGTGGTCACCGCCTTGCTCCACATCCTCGTAGTTGATCTGGAAGCGTGCGTAGTAGCGCCCCCCGTTGACGTTGACATCGTAGTCACTTCCGGTGGGCCCCGACGAATTGGCGATTTGTTCCACGTAATAGTCAACGATCTGGTTGGTCGGCTGATAGTCGCCCTTATCGGACTTGATGCCTGCTCCACCGACCGACTTGGCGAACGGCACCAAACTGATTTTCTGGCCACCATTCATGACGGCCTCGATGCGGGGCAGCGGGGAGCTCAGCGCGACGGCATAGGTATCCACTGTTTGATTACCCGGCAGCGCCAGTTCACTGCGAAGGTCCCGTGTCTTGGCGAAATACGCCATGGCTGCAGAAGTGAACGAGCCTTGTTTGGTGGGTTCTTCCGGCGATAGCCCGCGCGCTCGTCCCAATGAAGTTAACGTCTTGGCCGAGGGAGCCGTGTCATCGTCGGCGCCCACTTCCCCAATAAAGAAAAGTTCGTTGGTCAAGGCTTCAACGTCACCAATGGTTTTACCGAGCAGTTCAGAATCAATCGCGCCGATATCGCCTGCGAACTTTGACTTGGTTCCGCGCACATTCCAGTAGCTTTTGGGTACCTGATCGCCATCAAAGGACGGATTGATATCGGAAACAACCAGAAAATTTGCCCGTGCGCAGAACGATGCCTTCGCTGCACTGCCTGTTTTGTCATAAGGGTCGTCCCACGTGGCAGAGGCCAGGCCCACTGCCGTGTCGAAAGTCGTGGAGGTGTTGTA
>JBBQKZ010000096.1:0-14206 GCA_038327405.1 Burkholderiales bacterium
GATCACCTTCATCTGGTTGTTGATCAGGAACGCGCCGATGGCCGCGCCCAGGATGGTCGTCATCTCGAACGGCAACGCCTTCAGCACCACCGCGATGTTGCCGCCGTGGAAGATGTAGACGCCGAAGATGCAAAGCATCGAGACGATGAAACCGATGATGACGAACATGTTCTTGGACCTGAAAGAGGACGCGGCGCTGTGGCGACGCGTGACTTTGGGGGGATGCCTTGTGTATCGACCAACTCTAGGTGCGATTGAAGGGACCCATAAACGCGAAATGGACCCGCATCGGGGTCCATTTCAGGATTTGAAGAAACCAGTGATCAGTGCAGACGCAGACCACCCGAGGCGGCGCCCTTGCCGGCACGCGCCGGTGGCTGGCACAGGCCACACACGAAGTGGCGGTTTTCATAGGGCTCGGTCACAAAGTTGCCGCCGCAGCAGGTGCACTTGGTCAGCGTCAGCATGCCGTTGTCCACAAACTTCACCAGGCGCCAGGCTCGGGTGATGGAGAGGATGGGCTCGATCGCGCTGGCCGTCATCTGGTCGTTGTACAGGCGGAAGGCCTTGATCACCGTGTCGATCTCTTCGAGTTCGCTGGTCTTGCTCAGGTACTCGTGGATGTTCAGGAACAACGAGGCGTGGATGTTGGGCTGCCAGGTGAGGAACCAGTCGGTGGAGAAAGGCAACTGGCCTTTCGAGGGACTCTTGCCCGCCACTTCCTTGTACAGGCGCAACAGGCGCTCGTACGACAGGGAAGTTTCGTACTCCAGCACCTGCAGACGCGCACCGAGCTGGATCAGGGCCACCGCGCGTTCGATGTCGCGGGATTCGTTGAGGATGCTTTTGCCGACGGCCATGGTGTGCTCCTGGAGCGAGAGAGAAGAGTGATCTGTAACCGTGAGGTTCAGTGCGCAGCCATGGACTCGGCGAACTTGCCAGCCATGAGGATGCTGGCGTGCAGCTGCGTGGTGGTGGCGTTGTCCACCTTCTTCACGTTGTGGCTGGTCAGCAGGTTCCACACCAGGTCGTCGTCCACACGGAAGCGGCACAGCAGCATGTTGCTGGAGGCGATCTTGAGCAGCTGCGCGGTGGACAGCATGCCCAGCAGGTCGGCGGCTTCTTCGGTCAGACCGAGGCGGAACAGCGCTTCGGCGCGGTCCTTGCGGATCAGGTTCTGCGCCAACATCAGGTAGGTCAGGTTGGCTTCGCGGATTTCTGCCAGGATTTGTTCGCTGTCCATGATGTGTTCCTTCGATGGTGGGGTCAGTGCTGCTGGCGACTTGCTTACAACTCCTGACCCGATGTGTGTAATTGTGTCGAGCGCAACAATTTCTTGAATCGGCAAACGGCTGTACCGCGTGTCAGGTGTGCAGCACCTGCTTGTCATCCAAACGCCTACGTCTTTGGTTCTCAAACGGGTTCTGCCTCTGCAACCCGCAAACCCCCGGTGACCCGCGGCTCAGGTGCGCCACCGGCACGCCGATACCACTGAGGCAGCCGCCAGGCGCCCCAGATACGTATGGGTTTCCCGTGCTGCGGCGGCGGCCACCAGCGCCGCAAAGCACCGAACTGGCCCCCGCAGCCCCTGCTTATTCGCGAAACGAATTTCAAGCAGGGCTAAAGAATCCCTACAGGTCTCCGAAATTGATTGCAACGGACTTCTACAAAGGTTCGTCGTCCGGCAAGTGAAGCGGCGCAGCGGAGAGACCAGGGGTCCATCCGGTGCGGGCAGCCAGCTCCGGTCATGGCGGCCAGCCTTCTGGCTGGCGTTGAGATTGGCAGCAATGCCGGATTACTTTTTATCCACTTTTTAGGAGTTAGTTATGACCACCATCAACACAAACGTGATGTCGATGACCGCCCAGCGCAACCTGTCCCAGTCGGCAGGCGCTCTGGCCACTTCCATGCAGCGCCTGTCTTCTGGCCTGCGCGTCAACAGCGCCAAGGACGACGCCGCTGGCCTCGCGATTTCCGAGCGGATGAACGCTCAAGTCCGCGGCCTGAACGTGGCGGCTCGCAACGCCAATGACGGCATCTCCCTGGCACAAACCGCTGAAGGTTCTCTGGGCAAAGTTGGCGACATGCTGCAGCGCATGCGTGAACTGGCTGTGCAGTCCGCCAACGCAACCAACAGCAGCTCCGACCGCGAAGCACTGCAGGCAGAGGTCTCGCAACTCCGTAGCGAAATCGGTCGCGTTGCAGACACGACATCTTTCAACGGCCGCAAGCTGTTGGATGGCTCGTTCACGGCTCAGAGTTTCCAGGTGGGTGCAAATGCCAACGAAACGATCACGGTAGCTGCGATTGCAAACGCAAAAACCAACACGCTTGGTGTAGTCACTTCAGCTTCGAACACTTTCACAGTCAACCCTGCTGGCATTTCAAACTTGAACTCGATTGCAGCCGGTGGAATCGTGGTGAATGGAACAAACTTGGGCGCAATTGGTGCAGCCACTTCTGCCTCAGAGCGCGTGGGTCAGATTGCTGCAGCGATCAACGAAAAGTCGTCAATCACTGGCATAAACGCTGCGGTAGTTACAAACGGTTCAGGTGTTGTCACCGGGATGACTCTCACCTCTGAAAGCGCTCTTACGGCAAACACCATTACTGGAGCAGCCCTTACCGACGCTACCAGGGCCGGTTTTACGGACGCTACAAACAGCGCGGCGACACTTGCGATTGTTACCCCGGGTATCGACACGTTGGACGTGTCATCTTTTGCTGGATCAACCTTGGCTTTGAAGCAGATTGACAGCGCACTGAACCAGATCAACAGCTCAAGGGCAAATCTGGGTGCTTTGCAAAGCCGATTTGAAAGCGCTGTAGCGAACATTCAAATTCAGGGTGAGAATATCTCCGCCGCCCGAGGCCGTATCGTGGATGCCGACTTCGCCAAGGAAACTTCCAACCTGTCGCGCGCACAGATCCTGCAGCAGGCCGGCACCGCCATGGTGGCCCAGGCCAACCAGGCGCCCCAAGGCGTTCTGTCCCTGCTGCGTTGATCTCGCAGCATCCGCACTCACCGCGCCTTCGGGCGCAGTGACCCGGGCGGCGGCGGCGGTTTTCCGCCCCGCCGCCTTGGGCTTTGCGGGATGCACAGACCACATGCGCTTTGCGTGTGGTGCGTCCATCCTGACGAGGAGAATTCATGGCCACCATCTCAACACCTGGTCTTGCCAGTGGCGTCGACATCAGGAGCATCGTCTCGCAGCTGGTGGCGCTGGAACGTGCACCACTGCAGCCCCTGCAGCGCCAGGCGGCCACCGCCCAGTCAAAAATCTCCATCCTGAGTACGATCAAATCCAGCATGGACAACCTGGGCACGCTGGCGGCCAAACTGGGCGATCCCAAAAGTTGGGGTGGTCTCATCGCCACGTCCAGCAATGCTGGCGAGGTGTCCGTTTCCGTTTCCGACGCAGCGAGTGCCGGGCGGTTCACACTCTCCGTGACGTCCTTGGCCACTTCACAATCCGCTGCCAGCGGTGTGCTCAACACAGCCGCCGGGCTAGGCACAGGTACCCTGAGCTTCTCGGTGGCGGGTGGCGCATCCAGAGACGTTGAAATTCTTGCCGGCGAAGACAGCCCCTCGGCCATCGCCGCCAAGATCAACAGCAGCGATGTGGGTGTGACGGCCACGGTGCTCAAGGATGTGGCGGGTGAACGAATTGTGATGCGCAGCAAGGAAACGGGCGCAGCCAACACGTTCACCGTGGCGGTTGCAGGCGGCAACGCCGACGGTCTGCAGAAACTGGCTTTCGGCGGCGGTGCGCCCGGCGACATGACCCAGGCGCAGCCGGCAGCCAATGCCATCTTCTCGATTGACGGGGTTGCGCTGGAAAGCCCCACCAACAAGCTCACTGACACCGTGCCAGGCGTGACCCTCACGCTCAACAAGGCAACAACGTCGGCTGTCGATATCAATGTGGCCACCGACACAGAGGGGATGAAGAAAAACATCCAGGCCTTTGTGGACGCCTACAACGGCATCAGCAAAATCTTGACCACGGCCACGGCTTACAACGAAACCACAAAAACAGCCGGTTCCCTGCAGGGCGACAGCACCGCCATTGGATTGCAAAACGCCTTGCGCGGCATGATGCGCTCCGTCACCGGCAACGGTGCTTTCACGCGGTTGGCCGACATCGGTATCGTGGCTGCTCAAGACGGCACGCTGGAGGTCAAAACCGACAAACTCACCGCAGCCATGGGAAACCTGTCGGCGGTTCGCAACCTGTTCACCTCGGACGATGGCGATGCCACGACCGTGGGGTTTGGTTTGAAGGTCAAGGCGTTCGCAGACGGTATCGCTGGCACCACGGGTTCGCTGAATGCCAGGACCGACTCGCTGAAGGCGGCGGTGACCCGAAATGGCAAGGAACAAGAGCGTGTCAACGATCGCGCCTCCCGCGCCGAGGTGCGCCTGCTGGCTCAGTACAACGCCATGGATGCCGCCGTGGGCCGCCTCAACGGGCTGAGTTCGTTCGTCAACCAGCAGATCACCTTGTGGAACAAGAACACGGGCTGATCACTACCCGAAGCCTCACCAGCCCGACCCTGCGCAGCCCACTGCCCGGTCGGGTTTTTCACTCCAGCCGTGATGCTTTGACGAGGACGTTGCAACCATGAACACCACATCCCCATTTACACCGCATATCCGGGCTTTGGCACCTACAGTCCCCCCCGTGCCTGCCGATACAGACAGGTATCAAGCACAAGGAACCGATGTCATGTTTACCTCTGTGAATTCACGAGCCGCCTCCGCCTACAAACGCGTTTCCGCCGACACCGGCGTGAGCACCGCCAACCCGCACCAGCTGGTGGTCATGCTGTTTGACGGCCTCATGCAGTCGCTCAACGCCGCACATGGCGCCATGGAGCGCGGCGAGATCGAAGCCAAGGGCATGGCCATCGGCAAGGCTGTGCGCATCCTGGAAGAAGGCCTCAGGGCTGGCCTGAATCTGGCACAGGGCGGCGACCTGGCGAAGGACCTGAATGGTTTGTATGGCTACGCCGTGCAGCGCCTGACTGTGGCCAACCTGCGCAACGACCGCGCGCTGGTGACCGAAGTGATCGGTCTCATCGAGCCTGTGGCCGATTCGTGGAAACAGATCCGCAGCGCTGCTGCCGTACCGCCCGCAACGGGCCCAGGGGCCTGACATGGAGCACAGTCTGTTGGACTACTACAAAGCGATCGAGCGCACGAGCAGCCAGATGCTCGAAGCGGCCAAGACGGAAGATTGGGATC
The DNA here is from genome assembly GCA_038327405.1 of Burkholderiales bacterium. Taxonomy (GTDB): domain Bacteria; phylum Pseudomonadota; class Gammaproteobacteria; order Burkholderiales; family Burkholderiaceae_C; genus Hydrogenophaga. The sequence goes on from JBBQKZ010000096.1 coordinate 5,249, forward strand.
AGGTGATGCGGCTTGAAGGCGCGTGCGCGGTGTTGATTGCGCAGCTGCGCTACAAGTCCAAGACCGACGCGCTGGCGCCGGAAGATCGCAAGGAAAAGACGAAGATCATGCAGCGCATCCTGCGCACGGATGCGGAGATCAGGAACCTGGCTGAGCCTTGGCTGAACGACCTGTCGCAGCTGATCGACCGCAACCAACCGCAGCCGATGCACTGAACAAGTGGGACTCAGACCCCCATGTTCATGATGTCGGTGTAAGCCTGCACCATGCGGTTGCGAACATGAAGAGTCGCCTGGAAACCCACTTGCGACTTCTGCATCGCCAGCATGGTTTCTTCCAGGCTCACCTTGGGGTTGCCCAGTTGCACCTGGGTCTGCAGGCGAGAGGCTTCGTCCTGCGAAGCGCTCACGCTTTTGAGGGCGTCCTTGAAGTTGGCGGCAAAGCCGCCCTCGGCGCCGCCCACGCCACCGGGGCGTTTCAGGTTGGTCTGGCCAATGCCGGTCAGTGCCTGGCTGGTCAGGGGGGAGATGCGCATGTCCATGGCCGATTCCTCTCACAAAGTGAATGCGTCGATGCTAGGCGGCGAGCGCGGAGAACGGCGCGGGAATAAGGGCACAAAGCACGGCCTTATCGACGGTATGGCGCAGGGGGTGGGACCGAATAATCGGTTGCAACGGGATGTATTCCAGCCCGAAACCGACCTTCTACCCGAGCCCTGCACCCATGAGCACCACCCTGGCACCGATAGAACTCCAGCCCGCGAGCCGCAGCGCTTTCGGTGAAGGCCTCTCGCGCATGGACCAGGCCCAGAAGATCAAGCTCGGTCTGGGCGCGCTGGCCCTGCTGGCGATTGCCCTGGCCTTCTTCTTCATGGGCCGCCAGCCCGAGTACCGCGTGCTCTACGCCAACCTGGGCGACAAGGACGGCGGCGCCATCGTGGCCCAGCTCTCGCAGATGAACGTGCCCTACAAACACGCCGAGGGTGGCCAGGCCATCCTGGTGCCGGCCGACAAGGTGCACGACACGCGCCTGCGCCTGGCCTCGCAAGGTTTGCCCAAGGGTTCCATCTCGGGCTTCGAGCAGATGGATTCCAACCGCTTCGGCATGACGCAGTTTCAGGAACGGCTCACGTTCCAGCGCGGGTTGGAAGGGGAGCTCACCCGCTCGATCCAGTCGCTGTCGTCGGTGCAGAGCGCGCGCATCCACCTGGCGCTGCCCAACCAGAACGGTTTCTTCCGCGAGCAGCAGAAGCCCAGCGCTTCGGTGCTGCTCACCCTGCACCCCGGGCGCACGCTCGACCGCGCCCAGGTGGCCGGCATCGTGCACCTGGTGGCCAGCAGCGTGCCCGAAATGAACCCCAAGGCGGTGAGCGTGGTGGACGACGCGGGCAGCCTGCTCTCGGCCCCGGCCGATGCACAGGCCCAGGGCGCCGACACGCAGAAACTGCAGTACACGCAACAGATCGAACAGCTCTACACGCGCCGCATCATGGAGATGCTGGAGCCGCTGGTGGGCCGCAACAACGTGAAGGCGCAGGTGAGTGCCGACGTGGACTTCTCCCTGGTCGAATCCACCAGCGAACAGCACAAGCCCAACCAGAGCCCCGACACCAGCGCAGTGCGCAGCCAGCAAACGGTGGAAGACGGCTCGCCCGGCGCCGCCCAGCCCTCGGGCGTGCCCGGCGCCGTGAGCAACCAGCCACCCGTGACCGGCACCGCGCCCGTCAACGGCGCCGCCGCCCCGGTGGGGGTGGCCGGCCAGGGTGGCACCGACAAACCCGGCACCATGCGCCGCGAGTCGGTGGTGAACTACGAGGTGGACAAGACGGTGAAGGTGGTGCGCGAGTCCAGCGGCCAGATCAAGCGCCTGAGCGCCGCGGTGGTGATCAACCACCGCACCACCACCGACAAGAACGGCAAGGACACGACCGTGGCCATTCCGCCGGCGCAGCTGGAGCAGATGACCGCCCTGGTGCGCGAAACCATCGGCTTCAACAAGGAACGTGGCGATTCGGTGAACGTGGTCAACGCGGTCTTCAATGTGGAGAAGACCACCGAAGCGGAAACCATCGCCTGGTGGCAACAGGCCGAGAACCAGGAATTCATGCGCGGTCTGGCCTGGCCGATCGGCATGGTGGGCCTGGGCCTGCTGGTGCTCATGGGCATGGTGCGCCCCGGCCTCAAGCTGATCAAGACCCCGGTGGCGCGCCGCGACCAGACCGAACTGCAACCGCTCAGCGCCATGCTCAACGAAGCCCCGGAACGCCCGGGCCTGCCGATGCCGAGCAACGAACCCACACCCGAGAGCCAGCGCCTCGTCGACGCCAAGCGTCTGGCTTTGGAAAACCCCATGGCAGTGGCCAACATCGTCAAAGGCTGGGTCAACGGCGAATCACCCGCCTGAAGCTATGAAACACCCCCGCCTCGCTTCGCTCGACCCCCTCAAGGGGGCGGCACCTACGGTCCGGCAAAGCCGGTCCCGTGGTGCCCTTGGTTTCGGGCACTTCGCACCGAACTCGTTTTTTCTCTGCGCTTGACAAGGATCTGAAAAATGGAAGACCAGGGAATTCAGGACGCCGCGATCTTTCTCATGTCGATCGGCGAAGAGGAAGCGGCCGAGGTGTTCAAGCACCTCAGTCCGAAAGAGGTGCAGAAGCTCGGCGAGACGATTGCCAAGACGCGTTCGGTCTCGCACGAGCGGGTCGACCAGGTGATGCAGAAGTTCACCGGCGCGGCTTCCTCCCAGAGCCTGCTGGTGTCCGACACCGACAACTACGTACGCGCCGTGCTCAAGCGCGCACTGGGTGACGACAAGGCTTCGCTGCTGATCGACCGTATCCTGCAGGGCGGCGATGTCTCGGGCATTGAAAGCCTGAAGTGGATGGACCCAGCGTCGATTGCCGAACTGCTGCGCAACGAACATCCCCAGATCGTGGCGGCCATCCTGGTGCACCTGGAGTCGGACCAGACCGCCGGCGTGCTGAAGAACTTCACCGAGCGCACCCGCAACGAGGTGATGCTGCGCATCGCCACGCTCGAAGGCATCCAGCCCACCGCGCTGAAAGACCTGAACGAGGTGCTGTTCAAGGTGCTCGCCGGTGGCGACAAGATCCGCAAGACCTCCATGGGCGGCGTGAAGACCGCGGCCGAGATCATCAACATGATGGGCTCGCAGATCGAGACCTCGGTGATCGATTCGATCCGCGAGTTCGACGCCGAGCTCGCGCAGAAGATCATGGACAAGATGTTCGTGTTCGAAGACCTGCTCAAGCTAGACGGCAAGTCGATGCAGCTGGTGCTCAAGGAAGTCTCGACCGACGCGCTGGTGGTCTCGCTCAAGGGCGCCACCAACGAACTGCGCGAACTGGTGTTGGCCAACATGTCCACACGTGCAGCGGAAGCGCTGCGCGAAGACCTCGAATCTCGCGGCCCGATGCGCCTGTCGGAGGTGGAAACCCAGCAAAAGGAGATCCTGAAGATCGTGAGACGTCTGTCCGACGAAGGCCAGATCATGCTCGGCGGTGGAGGGGAAGATGAAGCCTTCGTCTAAACCCAACCCGCATTCCCGCTTCATCCCGCGCGAGGAAATCGAAGGCGTTGCCGCCTGGCACTTCTCGGCGGTGGACGGCAGCGAGGAACATCTGCACGCGTCCGACGCCGACAAGGGCGAAGGCGTGACCAGCGAGGTGCTGCAGGAAGCGCGCCGGCTGGCCTACGCCGAAGGTTTCGAGCGTGGCCATGAATCCGGTGGCCAGGAGGTGCGCGACGCACTCGAAGCCACGGTGCGCAAGACCGCCGAAGAAACCGCGGTGCGCATGGCGCAGCTGCTGCACAACACCAAGGACCACCTGAAGAAAAGCGAAGAGAAGATCTCGCGCCACATTCTTGAACTGGCTTGCGACCTGGCCCGCCAGGTGGTGCGCCAGGCTCTGGCCAGCGACCCGCAGCACATGAAGCCGGTGATCGCAGAGGCCCTGTCGCAACTGGTCGACGACGGCTTGCCCGCCACGGTGCGCATGAACCCGGGCGACCTCGCCCTCATGAAGGGTGTGCTGCTCGAAACCCTCAACAGCCCGCTGCCCGAGTTCGTGGCCGACGCGCAGATCAGCCCCGGTGGCTGCCTGATCGAGTCGAGCACCTCGGCGGTGGACGCCACGATTGAAAAACGCTGGTCGCGCGCCGTGGGCAACCTCGGCATGAACGTGGCCTGGAACCCGGGGAATGAAGATGTCTGACAGCACGTTCGGCACCGAGAGCCGCTGGGGCCATTTCATGGACGATGTGCGCGTCAACGCCAGCGTGGAAACCCCGCTGGAGGTGCGCGGCACGCTCACCCGCCTGGCCGGCCTGGTGCTCGAAGCCGTGGGTCTGAAAGTGCCGGTGGGTTCTCAATGCCTCATCGGCAACGGCAGCAAGGCGCCGGTGCTGGCCGAGGTGGTGGGTTTCTCCAACGACCGCGCCTTCCTCATGCCTGCAGGCGATACACACGGCCTCTCGAGCGGCGCCAGCGTGACGCCGCTGGCACCCTACCGCACCGTGCCGCGCGTGGGCCACACCAACAAACCGCCTTCGCCCGACGACCGTGGCACGCTGCGCCTGCCGCTGGGCAAGGGCCTGCTGGGCCGCGTGGTGGACTCGCACGGCAACCCCATGGACCACATGGGCCCGATCACCGACGTGGACATCGAACCGATGGACCGCGCCCCACTCAACGCCATGGACCGCGACCCGGTGCGCACACCGCTGGACACCGGCGTGCGCGCGATCAACGCCCTGCTCACCGTGGGCCGTGGCCAGCGCATTGGCCTGTTTGCCGGCTCCGGTGTGGGCAAGAGCGTGCTGCTGGGCATGATGGCGCGCTACACCCAGGCCGTCGTGATCGTGGTCGGCCTCATTGGCGAGCGTGGGCGCGAGGTGAAGGAATTCATTGAAGACATCCTGGGCGTGGAGGGCCGCAAGCGTTCGGTGGTGGTGGCGGCTCCGGCCGATGCACCACCGCTGGTGCGCATGCAGGGCGCGGCCTACGCCACGGCGATTGCCGAGCGCTTCCGCGACGACGGGCTCGACGTGCTGCTGCTCATGGACTCGCTCACCCGCTACGCCATGGCGCAGCGCGAGATCGCGCTGGCCATCGGCGAACCCCCGGCCACCAAGGGCTACCCACCGTCGTGTTTTGCCAAGCTGCCGCAGCTGGTGGAGCGCAGCGGCAACGGCCTGAACGGCGTGGGCTCGATCACCGCCTTCTACACCGTGCTCTCCGAGGGCGACGACCAGCAGGACCCGATTGCCGACGCGGCGCGCGCCATCCTGGACGGCCACATCGTGCTCTCGCGCTCGCTGGCCGAGGCGGGGCACTTCCCGGCCATCGACGTGGAGGCTTCGGCCTCGCGCGTGATGCACAACGTGGCCGGTGCGGTTCACCTGGAGCTGGCCCGCAAGTTCCGCGGCATGTACTCGCGCTACATCAAGAGCCGCGACCTGATCCAGCTCGGCGCCTACATGCCTGGCAGCGACCCGGAAACCGACCGCGCCATCGTGCTTTACCCGGCCTTGCAACGCTTCCTGATGCAGGACATGAACGAAGCCGCCACCCTGCCCGACAGCCTGCAGCAGCTTCAGACCGCGCTGCAGGAAGACAGGGCGGGCAACACGCAGCGTCAGTCCCGGCCCCACCACAACCCCTATGAAGGCAAGCAGGCATGACCACGATCCAGACGCTGAACAAGGTTGTTGAAATCGCCGAGAAGCGCCGCGACGAGGCGCTGGGCTCCCTGGGCCAGATGCAGCGTGAACTGCAGGTGGCGCAGGACCAGATGGACCAGTTGCAGGCCTACGCGCAGGAGGCCGAGCAACGCTGGGCCGCTCGCGCCGCCGTAGGCATCGACGCCACGCTGCTGATGCACCACCGCCAGTTCATGGCCAAGATCGACCACGCGCTGGAGTTCCAGCGCGGTGTGCTGCGCGAGCGCCTGGAGATCATCGATCGCTGTCAGGGACAGGTGCACGTGTGCGAACGCGATGTGGCCGGCTTGCGCAAGTTCACCGAACGCAAACAACTGGCGGTGCAGCACCGCGTGCAACGCCAGGACCAGAAAAACACCGACGAGATGGCGCTCGCCATCCACCTGCGCCAGAGCCTGGCACGGGTGCAACAGGAAGGCCTTCGCACATGAGCAGCACCACCGCCACCAGCAGCGCCCCCAAACCGGTGGAAGCCAGCGCCAAGCCGGCGCAGGCCGGCGCCCGCGCAACCAAGGACAAGACGGAAGCCGGCGACATCTTCTCCAGCCTGCTGAGCTTGCTGGCCAGCACCCGGGTGGAGCCCGAGGTGAACGTGGCCACCGCGGCCGCTGCGGAGGAAAGCGGCCTTGATGACCGCAAGAACCCCGACGGCGACAAGGCCCCCCTGGCCGCCTTGATCGGCTGGGGCCTGCCCGGCCCCACCGACAGCCCGCTGCGCGGCAAGGCCGGCGCGCTGGCAGATACGGGCGAGCCCGGTCTGCCCGGTGCCGCGGGAACGGCTGACCGCGCAGTCGCCGGCACCACCGAAGGCAAGCTGGACATCACCGGCATGACGCCGGTGGAACCAACACCGCTGGAGCTAACGCCCAAAGGCGCCGTGGCCTTGCCGGCCAATGCGCTGCGCCCGGGCGCCCTGCCCGCTGCGCTGGCGCGCGCTGCCGACGCCACCAGCGGCGTGGTCGCGCCCCAGTGGCGCCATGCCTCGATGGCCAGCACCGAAACCCTGGCCATCCAGCAAACGATGAACCCCGCAGCCCAGGTGCGCAGCACCGTGGCACTGAACGACCGGTTTGGCGCCACACCGGGTGTGCCGCTGGCCGCCGCCTCGGTGCGCGACGCCGCGCCCGAAGGCTTCAGCCTGCCCGCAGCGGCCGGCGCCGCCAGCCGCGCGCCGGAGTCGGCCAGCGCCCTGCCCGCCGCGGTGGCGGGCGAAGGCGCCGCAGGCTCGAACAGCACCGGCTCGGACGCCAGCGCCTTTGACCAGGCCGACGGACAGGCCGACAACCCCTATGCCGACGCCGGCACCAGCGAAGAACCCACCGTGACCCACTGGGGCACCCAGCACCTGCGCCACGCCAGCTTGCGTGTGGGTGGTGAAGCCGGCGAACAGGCCATCGACATCCAGCTCTCCATGAAAGGGCAGGAAGTGCAGGTGGAGTTCAAGACCGACAACGCCGAAGCACGCGCCTCGCTGCGCGAGAACGCCGGGGAATTGCTGGCCGACCTGCTGGGCAAGAGCGGCATCCAGCTCGGTGGTGTGTCGGTGGGGGCACAGGGTCAGCCGGGTTCGCGCGGTGAGGGCGCATCAACGCGGCAAGGCGGCGTTCGAGGGTTGACCTCCGCACCAGCAGAAGCTGCCCCGTCCTCGTCAGCCAGGCCGGCTCCCCGCGCGGACGGCAGCCAGCCACTTGACGTCTTTGCCTGACTTCCCGCCCCCACGCTCCGCCACTACGCGGGTCGCTGCCCCCCAGGGGGGCTGTTTCGCCTTGGGAACGGCCCGGCGGCGAAACGCTTAATAAGCGCCTTTTCAGGCGCTTATCTGATGACCGGCACATGGGCCTCCGCCCAATAATTCTTCAAACCCCACACGTTCCCCGCGTGTGACGCCCTCCTCCCAGCGGGGGCCATTTGAAGGATGTCCATGTCTGCTGCCGCCACCGCCACCGCTGTTCCTGCCGAAGCGCCGAAGAAGAAGAGCAAGAAGCTGCTGTTCATCATCGTGGGCGTGGTGTTGCTGGCACTCATCGGTGCTGGCGCTGCGCTCTTCATCATGAAGAAGAACGCCGCAGCCGCCGACGACGAGTTCGCCGACGACGAAACCGAAGTCACCCACCAGGCCAAGGACCCCAAACACGCGCCGGTCTTCCTGCCGCTGGAGAACATGGTGGTCAACCTAGCCGACCCCGGTGGCACCCGCTTCATCCAGCTCGGCCTGACGCTGCAGTTGCAGGACGCCAAGACCGAATCCGACGTGAAGACCTACATGCCCAGCATCCGCAGCGACATCCTGCTGCTGATTTCCCAGCGCACGGCCGACGAGATGCTGCAGGTGCAGGGCAAGGCGAAGCTGGCCAACGACATCATTGCGGCGATCTCCAAGGAAATGGGCTACCAGCTGCCGGACCACGAGGCCGAAGGCGCCGAAGCAGCGCCCAAAAAGAAGAAGTCCAAGGCGCCACCAAACCCGGTGCAGGCCGTGCTCTTCTCCAGCCTCATCGTTCAGTGACCGGGGCAACACACCATGGCTGAGTCATTTCTGTCCCAGGAAGAGATCGACGCCCTGCTCGAAGGCGTCACCGGCGAGAGCCAGAAACTCGCCAAGGAAGAGGCGCCCACCAGTGGCGTGCGCGACTACAACCTGCAGAGCCAGGAGCGCATCGTGCGTGGGCGCATGCCCACCATGGAGATCGTCAACGAACGCTTCTCCCGCAACCTGCGCCTGGGCCTGTTCAACTTCATCCGCCGCAGCCCCGAGATTTCGGTGGGTGCCGTGCAGGTGCAGAAGTACAGCGCCTTCCTGCGCGAACTGGTGGTGCCCACCAACTTCAACATCATGGCCATCCGCCCGCTGCGCGGCAACGGTCTGGTGGTGTGCGAACCCACGCTGCTGTTCGGCGTGATCGACAGCCTGTTCGGCGGCAACGGCAAGTTCCACACCCGCATTGAAGGCCGCGACTTTTCGCCCACCGAGCAGCGCGTGATCAACCGCCTGGTGGACGTGGTGGCCGAGGAATACAAGAAGGCCTGGCGCGGCGTGTACCCGATCGAGCTGGCCTACCAGCGTTCGGAGATGCAGCCCCAGTTCGCCACCATCGCCACCCCCAGCGAAATCGTGGTTTCCACCAGCTTCACGCTGGAGATCGGCGACATCACGGGTTCGCTGCACATCTGCATTCCCTACGCCACGCTGGAGCCGATCCGCGACGTGCTGTATTCC
>JBBQKZ010000097.1:0-13923 GCA_038327405.1 Burkholderiales bacterium
CTCGCTCTACAAGGGCACCAAGCGCCACCCCACCTTGGGCAAAGACGTGGTGGTGAGCGCAGGCGCCAAGGTGCTGGGCGGATTTCTGGTGGGTGACGGCGCCAAGATCGGCAGCAACGCGGTGGTGATCAAACCCGTGCCGGCGGGTGCCACGGCGGTGGGCATTCCGGCGCGCATCATCCCGAGCAAGACCGGCGAGAGCGCCGACGTGACCGATCCGAAGTTCCAGGCCTATGGCATCACCCAGGAAGACGATCCCTTGTCACAGGCCATGCGTGGCCTGATCGACACCACCGCCAGCCAGGATCATCAGATTGCGTTGCTGTGGTGTGCCATTGAGAAGCTTTCGCAAACGCGGGATGGCGATTGCGTGCCGAAGGACGCGGCACGTGAAGAGTGCTTCGAGGCCGAGAAGCTCAACCAGCTCATAGGGAAGTGAACTTCACCCTTTCAGACTGAGCCTCTGTCCGTTCGGGCTGGCCCCAACCCGTTCGGGCTGAGCCTGTCGAAGCCCTAACTCGGTGCATCGCAAGAGCCCTTCGACAGGCTCAGGCCCTTCGACAGGCTCAGGCCCTTCGACAAGCTCAGGGCGAAGGGAGCTCAGTGATGATGTCCGTGCGCGCCGTGCGCATGGCCGTGTGAAATCTCTTCAGCCGAAGCGGCTTTCACCTCCACCACCTTCACCGCGAACTTCAGCGTCTGCCCGGCCATCGGGTGGTTGCCGTCGAGGTGCACCGTGTCGCCCTTGATCTTCATCACGGTGAACACGTGCTGCTGGCCCTTGTCGTCGCTGCCCTCGAGCTGACCGCCGACCTTCACACCCGGCGGAAAGTCGCGCTTGGGCATGGTGGTCACCAGGCTTTCGTCGCGCACACCGAACGCGTCTTCGGGCGGCAGCACCAGCGTGGCGGCGAAGCCGGGCTCCTGGCCTTCCAGCGCCTTCTCGATGCCCGGCAGCGTATTGCCATAGCCGCCGTGCAAATACGCGCGCGGCTCCTTGCCGTCTTCAAGCACTTTGCCCTGGGCATCGGTGGCACGGAAGGTGAGGGTGACGATGGTGTCTTTGGTGATCTTCATGTGTGTCTCTTGGAGAGGTCAGCGCGCGGGGCGCAGAGCGGATTTGGGGCGGAAGGCCTTGCAGACCTCGGCGTTCGTTTCCAGGTACGGTCCACCGATCAGGTCGATGCAGTAAGGGATGGCGGCGAAGATGCCGTTGATCTTCTGCGAGCCGTCGGCGTTTTTCAGACCTTCGAGCGTTTCGGCAATCGCCTTGGGCTGGCCCGGCAGATTCAGGATCAGGCTCTGGTCGCGGATCACCGCCACCTGGCGCGAGAGGATTGCTGTGGGCACGAAGGTCAGGCTGATCTGGCGCATCTGTTCGCCGAAGCCCGGCATCTCCTTGTGCGCCACGGCCAGCGTAGCCTCGGGCGTCACATCGCGCAGCGCGGGGCCGGTGCCGCCGGTGGTGAGCACCAATGAGCAGCCAGCGTCCACCAGCTCGATCAGCGTGGTGCTGATGCGCTCCACTTCGTCCGGAATGAGGCGGGGCTCGAAGGTGATGGGGTTCTTGAGCGCGCGCGTGAGCCATTCCTGCAGCGCAGGCAGGCCCTTGTCTTCGTACACGCCGGTGCTGGCGCGGTCGCTGATGGACACGATGCCGATGCGCACCGGGTCTTCGGGTGGGCGGGTTTGTTCGTTCATGCGGGGTCTTCTTCTGCGGGCGCGTCGGGTTCCTCCGAGCCGTCGTTCAGCGCGGCCTTCACCAGCTGGAAGATCTCGCGGTAGGCCTTGCCGTGGCGCACGGCTTCGCCTGCGCGCTCAAGAGCCTCGTTGGCCTGCGCGTCCTTGCGGGCCTGGCGGATCAGGGCGCGCAGTTGCTGCACGTCGGTGTCCGGCGCCTGTTCCAGCCAGCGCGTGAGGGCGTCGTCGTTGGCAATCAGCTGGTCGCGCCACTGCTCGGCCAGGTGCAGGGACAGCGTGCCCTTCACCGAGCCCTTGTTTTGTTCGTCCAGCGCGGCTTCCACCTCGGCCAGCTTCGATTCGCTCACACCGCGCATGAGCTTGCCGATGAACTGCATCTGGCGGCGGCGACCCTCGAAGTTGGTGATCTTCTTGGCGTCGTTGACCGTGTCCACCAGTTTCTCGGACAGATCGAGCCGCTTCATCAGGTCGGGGCGCAGCGTGAGCAGGCTCTCGCCGAGCTGCTGCAGGCGGTCGCTGTACTTCTTGAGGTCGGTCTTGCTCATGTCGTCCGAACCCTTGAGCTCGCGCTTGAGTTCCAGGTCCAGCTCGCTGCCCAGGGCGACGAACTGGCCGCGGACGAAATAGCCTTTGGTGGGTTTGCGGGACATGTGGGGTCTCAAAAGGGGAGGGCTGCACGCTGGGCAGCATGGGCATCTGCGCGCGATGCAGCGCCCGGGTAGGGCGGCCAGTATCATAGCCGTCGATATGAAAAATGCCCCCCACACCCCGGCCCAACCCACCCCTTCGGCTTCGGCCAGCGCCCCGCTCCCCGGTTTCCAGTACGCCCGCAGCCAGTTTGAAGAACTGGTCGACCTGGCCCTTTCACACGCCAAACAGCTCGGCGCGGCCGATGCTGCGGCCGAGGTGTCCGAAGGCGCCGGCCTGAGCGTGTCGGTGCGCAAGGGCGAGCTGGAGAACGTGGAGCGCAACCGCGACAAGTCGCTTGGCGTCACGGTCTACCTGGGCCAGAAGCGCGGCAACGCGTCCACCTCCGACTTTTCTGCTGCCGCCGTGCGACAGACAGTGCAGGCCGCTTACGACATTGCCCGCTTCACCGCCGAAGACCCCATGGCCGGCCTGCCCGACGCCGCCGACGTGGCCGACAGCTACCTCGATCTCGACCTGTTTCATCCCTGGGTGCTCAACTCCGAAGAGGCCATGCGCATCGCGCTGGAATGCGAAGCTGCCGCCTTTGCCACCAGCAAGAAGATCAACAACAGCGAAGGCGCAGGCGTGTCGGCGCAGCAGTCACACTTTTTCACCGCCCACATGCGTGAAGGTGCACGCTCGGGCACCGGCATCTTCAGCGGCGGTTACGCCAGCTCGCGCCACAGCCTGTCGGTGGCGCCCATCGCGGGCAAGGGCGCCAACATGCAGCGCGACTACTGGTACAGCTCGCAGCGCTCGCCGCAAGACCTGGCCTCTCCGCAGGCCGTGGGCCGCTACGCCGCCGAGCGCACGCTGGCCCGCCTGAATGGCCGCAAGATCGCCACCACCGAATGCCCGGTGCTGTTCGAGTCGCCCATGGCCGCCGGACTGCTCGGCGCTTACGTACAGGCCACCAGTGGCGGCGCGCTCTACCGCAACACCACCTTTTTGCCCAACAGCCTGGGCAAGCGGGTGCTGGCCAGGCACATCGACATCCTGGAGGACCCGCACGTTCGCAACGGCAAGGGCAGCTCGCCGTTTGACGACGAAGGCGTGCGCACCGCCAAACGCAAGGTGGTGTCGGCCGGCAAGGTGCTGGGCTACTTTCTGTCCACCTACTCGGCGCGCAAGCTGGGCATGCGCACCACCGGCAACGCGGGTGGTTCGCACAACCTCACGCTCACCAGCCGCCTCACCCAGCCGGGCGATGACCTGCGCGCCATGCTCAAGAAGCTCGGCCGCGGCCTGATGGTCACCGAGCTCATGGGCCAGGGTGTGAACTACGTGACTGGCGACTACTCGCGCGGCGCCTCGGGCTACTGGGTGGAAAACGGCGAGATCGCCTACCCGGTGCACGAGATCACCATTGCCGGCAACTTGAAAGACATGTTTCAAGGCATTGAAGCGGTGGGTGCGGATGCTTACAACTTCGGAGCGAAAACCGTCGGGTCCATCTTGATCAACAAGATGAAGATCGCAGGAAGCTGATGGCCCTCACGCAACGCTGCTGATGACCTTGCGCCCGGAAGCGCTGGCCCTGCTCGCCGCGGCCTGCTGGGCGGTTTCGAGTCTCTTTTCTGCCGGTCCGGCCCAGCGCCTCGGCGCATTCGCGTTCAGCCGCTGGCGCATGCTGTTTGCCAGTCTGCTGCTGTGGGCATTGGCCTTGGCGGGTGGCGGCTGGCGCAGTCTCGACGCCTCGGCGCTTGGCCTGCTGGCGCTCTCGGGCGTCATCGGCATCTTCATCGGCGACACGGTGCTGTTCGCCTGCATGAACCGCCTGGGCCCGCGGCGCTCGGGCGTGCTGTTCGCCACCCACGCACTTTTCTCAGCGGTGATCGCCTGGCTTTTCCTTGGCGAAGTGATCTGGGGCCGGGCCTTGGTTGGCAGTGGATTGCTGGTGGGTGGCGTGATGCTGGCCATCGTGTGGGGGCGGCGCAGCGACGAAAAGCATGGTTGGGAGCAGACGCGGGGCCCGCTGCTGATCGGTGTCGGTCTGGGCCTGGCTGCGGCGATGTGCCAGTCGGTCGCCACACTCATGCTCAAGCCGCTCATGACCACCGGCGTGGACGCGGTGGCGGCCAGTGCTGCGCGCATGAGCATGGCGCTGCTGGCCCATACGTTGTTGCTGGTTACCGGATGGCGAGGCGCACAGGCAAAGATTCCTTTGGGCTGGAAAGATGCCTGGCTCACCTTTCTGAGCGCCGCCGTGGCGATGGCGCTGGGTATGACACTGATCCTGGCCGCCATGCGCCTGGGGCAGGCCGGACTGGTGGCCGTGCTCTCCTCGGTTTCACCGATCCTGATCCTGCCGCTGCTCTGGCTGGTCTACCGACGTCGACCCGCCGCCGGGGCCTGGCTGGGCGCAGCGCTGGCCGTGCTGGGCACCGCACTCATCCTGCGGTAGCCGAGCTCACTTCTTGCGTTGCACGAACAGGTTGCGCCGCGCGTCTTCGGGGTAGGCGAAGGTCACGCCACCCGCCTTCACCTTGCCCATCACCAGCATGTTCTGCGTGATGGCATCCTTGTCTTCCAGGGTGAAAGGCCGTTCGTAGGTGGCGACCACGCCGTAGTACACGCGCGGAATGTTCTCCAGCGCGGCCTTGACCAGCGGGCCGTCGAACTTGCCATTGCGGATGCCGAACAGGGCGTAGGTGAGCAGGTAGGTGGCGTCGTAGCCTTGTGCTGCGGCCATGGGCACGGTCATTTTCTGGTTGTATTTGCGGGCGTAGGCGCTCAGGAACGAGGCGCGGCGCTCGTTGCTGGGCTCGGCAATGAAGGTCTGCGCCATCAGCGAACCTTCAGCGGCCTGGGGCGCGCCCTGGATGAAGAAGGGAAACGACAGAGGCCAGGCGCCCACCTGCGGCACGTCCCACTTCAATTCGCGGCGGCCGTTGGCAATCACCGCGTTTTCCTGTCCGACGGTGTAGCTGAAGACCACGTTGGCGCCGGCATCGCGCGCAGCGGCCAGCGACTCCTTCAGGTCTTTCACTCCCAGCGGGAAGCGGGCCACGTGCGTGGCCTTGAGCTTCTTGCTCGCCAGCGCCGCTTCCACGTCTTTCAGGCCGGCCTCGCCATAGCCGGTGGTGTCGGCAAAGATGGCGACCTTGGTCCAGCCGCGCTTGACCAGATCGTCGACCACGAAGGGTGCCTGGATCGAATCCTTGGCCGACGTGCGAAAGATGTAGCTGGCGGGGCCCGGGAACTTGCCCGTGACCGGCGTGCCCGTGGCGCACGGCACGATCAGCGGGATCTGCGAGGTCTGGAACACCTCCAGCGACTTCATCGCCACGCCGGTGTTGCAGAAGCCGATGGTGGCGATCACGCCCTCGGCGGCCAGCTCTTGCGAGCCTTTGAGGCCTGTGTCGGGGTCGCCCTTGTCGTCCTTGACAACGAGCTGAAGTGGCCGGCCCAGGTAACCGCCCACCGCGTTGATCTCTTCGGCAGCGAGCTGGATGCCGTTGAGCATGGGCACGCCGAAATCGGACGAGGGACCGGAGAACGGGCCGATCACGCCGATCTTGACCGGATTGACGGCAGGCTTGACCGCTTGCGCGCCCGCCAGTGGCGACAGGCTCAGGCAGAGCAGGCCCGCGGCTGCGGCCAATAGGGAAGGGGTTCTGAACATGGGGTACCTCTCGGGAGTTGCCGCGAGTCTAGGAAACCCCTGGGGGTAGACGCTCGTGGTTTTCCCTGCGCGCGGCCCGCGCCGTCAGTGCGGCGTCAGGCTTTCCCACGTCCTGATTCCAGTCAGGGGGTCAGCGCTGCCTTCACCGCGGCCGAGACCATGCCCATGTCGGCCTTGCCCGCCAGACGGGTCTTCACCGCGCCCATGACCTTGCCCATGTCGCCGGGACCCGTCGCCCCGAGTTCGGTCACGATAGCCTTGACCTCGGCGGTCACTTGATCGGCCGAGAGGCGCGCGGGCAGGTAAGCCTGCAACACCTTCAACTCGGCACTTTCCTTGTCAGCCAGGTCCATGCGGTCGGCCTTGGTGAAGGCCTCGATGCTGTCCTTGCGCTGCTTGATGAGCTTGTCGACGATGGCCACCACCATGGCGTCGTCGAGTTCTACGCGGTCGTCCACTTCCTTCTGCTTCATGGCGGCGGTCAGCAGGCGGATGGTGCCCAGGCGCTCGCTGTCCTTGGCGCGCATGGCGGCCTTCATGTCTTCGATGATGTGGTCTTTGAGGCTCATGGTTGGGCTCCTGTGGGCGGTGAAACGGGACGAATCCAGACAGGTTCAGACAACAAAAAAGCCCGCCTGAACGTCTTCCAGCGGGCTTTTTCGCGACCGGGCGAACCCGGCGGCAGTGCTCAGTACAGCTTCTTGGGCAGCTGCATCGAGCGCACGCGCTTGTAGTGGCGCTTGACGACGGCAGCCTTCTTGCGTTTGCGCTCGGCGGTGGGCTTTTCGTAAAACTCACGGGCGCGCAGGTCGGTCAGCAAACCGAGCTTTTCGATGGTGCGCTTGAAACGGCGCAGAGCGACGTCAAAGGGTTCGTTGTCTTTTACACGGATGGTCGTCATGGGCGAGAAATGTCCAGAATGCGCGGAAAGAGGATGTTCGGGAAGATCGGGCCCAAGCGTCGTTTCCGCAAAATGTCCCGTCGTTAACTAGTATTGGCAGACGGGTATTTGCCAGCAAAGCCTTGGATTATAGCCACTTCATGGCCGCTGGCTACAGAGCGTGGGCACACGCATGGGCCGACGCCCATGCCCACTGGAAGTTGTAGCCGCCCAGCCAGCCGGTCACGTCCACCACCTCGCCAATGAAATACAGCCCCGGCTGCTTCGATTCCAGGGTTTGCGAAGACAGGTCTCGCGTGTCCACGCCGCCCAGCGTCACTTCGGCCTTTTTGTAACCCTCGGTGCCGGTGGGGGTGATTTCCCAGCGCGACAGGCGATCGGCGAGCCGGGCCAGCGCCTTGTCGGATGCTTCGCTCACAGGGCGCTGCCAGTCGGAATCCTGCTGCGCCCAGGCGTCGGCCAGGCGGCTGGGCACGAGGCCGGCGAGTTCGTTGGCGATCAGCTTGCGGGAAGTGGACTTGGCGCGGGCGAGTTCGGCGGGCAGATCGGTCTCGGGGGCCAGGTTCAACCGGATCGGCGTGCCTTCCTGCCAATAACTGGAGATCTGCAGCACCGCCGGGCCGGAGAGGCCACGGTGGGTAAAGAGCAGGTCTTCGAGAAAGCCCATGTGGGCCTTCTTCTGGCCGGTTTCGATGCGCACCGGCAGGGCGAGGCCCGAGAGAGCGGCGTACGGCAACCAGTGATCACCGTCAAAGGTCATGGGCACAAGCCCCGGGCGCGGCTTCACCAGGCGCAGGTTGAACTGTTTGGCCAGCCGATAGCCGAAGTCGGTGGCGCCGATCTTGGGGATGGACAGGCCTCCGGTGGCGACCACCACCGATCGGCTGCGCACCGTGCCTTGGTCGGTGTCGAGTTCGTACAGCCCGTCGCTGTCCACCCGGATGGCCTTGACGCCACAGGGCTGCCAGCGCTGCACGCCGCCCGCCTCGCACTCGCGCAGCAGCATCTGGATCAGGTCCTCGGCCGAGCGGTCGCAGAACAGCTGACCCTTGTGCTTTTCATGAAAGGCGATGCCGTGGCGCTGCAGCAGTTCGATGAAATCGGCCGGCGTGTAACGCGAGAGCGCGGATCGGCAGAAGTTGGGGTTGGCGCTGATGAAGTGCTTGTGCGGGGCGTGAGCGTCGAGGTCGCGGTTGGTGAAGTTGGCGCGGCCACCGCCCGAGATGCGGATCTTCTCGGCCACCTTCTCGCTGTGGTCGAGCACGAGCACGCGCAGGCCACGTTGGCCGGCAATGCCCGCACAGAAAAGGCCGGCGGCGCCAGCGCCGATGACGATGGCGTCGAAGTTTTGCATGGCGCGCAGTGTAGGCGGCGCGCTCAGCCTTTCCAGGTGAAGGGGAACGCCAGTTGCTTCAGAAAGCCCTTGGGCACGTAGTCGCCCAGCACGCCGTAGCGCGCGGGCCAGACCTTGTTGCTGTTGACGGCGGTGCCGAACAGGTGGTCGAGAAAGGCGTAGTGCGCTGCGTAGTTCTTGTCGAGCGCGTCGGCGTCCTGGCTGTGGTGCCAGTGGTGGAAGTTGGGTGTGACGATGAGGTAACGCAGTGGGCCCAGGCGCACGCTCACGTTGGCGTGGTTGAACACGGCCTGGAAGCCCACCACGATGATGTAGGCGTCGATCACTTCCTTGGAAAAACCCAGCAGGTAGATGGGCCCGAGCACCAGGGTGCGGGTGATGATGGTTTCGAGGATGTGCTGGCGCGAACCGGCCATCCAGTCCATGTGCTTCGTGCTGTGGTGCACCGCATGCAGGCGCCAGAGCAGGGGCACCTCGTGGTAAGCGCGGTGCGTCCAGTACTGCGCGAGATCGGCCACCAGGATGATAATCGGGAGCGCGGCCCAGAACGGCAGCGCTGCGATCCAGCCGCGCACGCCGTCCACCGGCACCCAGCCAAAGATGTTGTGTACCAGCAGGTTGGTGGCCAGCAGCATGAAGCCGATGACCATGTGGTTGACGATGAAGTGGTGAAAGTCGGTCTGCCACTCGGGGCGGAACACCGGCTGGTCGCGGCGCAATGCGAACAGCTTTTCAATGAAGATGAAGATCAGCGCCGAGCCCAGCAGATCGAGGATGAACCAGTCCATGCCGATGTAGGGCGTGTGGTCGGGGAAGTTCGGGTCCACCTCCACCTGGTGCCCGCCCAGCAGCGCGCTGAGTGTGACCAGCGCAAAGGCAAAGGCCGAGAGCCAGCGCGCGCGGTTGAACAGCACGTTGACCAGGCTCAGGCCGCCGGCGATCACCATGCCCGCGAACAGCAGCTGGCGCATGAGACCCACGTCGTACTGCTGGCGCAGCTGCGGCGTGGTGAGGTACTGCGGAAAATGAAAGGCCATCACGCCGAGGAAACACAGGATGGCCAGGGACAGCGCAATGGCGCCCGTGACGAGGCCGCGGCCCGGACGCAACGCGCCGTGGCCTTCGGTGAACTGGTTGAGTTTTTTGAGCATGCAGCAGGCTCCCGAGCGCCCCGACGTGGGCGCGGCTGCGGCAGTGTAGCGGGGCGCGGGTGCCCGGGCTCAGGCCGTGCGGGCGAGCGGCAGAGGCGCCTGAAGAGCGGCGATGCCGCTCACCACATCGCCCACCACGATCACCGCCGGGCTGCCCAGCCCTTCATGCTCGATGGTGGCGCGCAGTTGCCCCAGCGTGGTGACGGCGTGCCGTTGCTTGGGCAGCGTAGCGTGCTGGATGATGGCCACCGGCGTGTGGGCCGGCAGGCCGGTGAGCAGTTCGGTCTGGATCTGCTGCGAGCCGCTCACGCCCATGTAGATCACCAGCGTGAGCTTGGCGTCGCGCGCGGTGGCGGCCAGGGCGGGCCAGTCGGTGCCGGTGTCGCCAGGTTTGGCGTGGCCGGTGACGAACACCACACCGTGCGCATGCTCGCGGTGGGTGAGCGGAACACCCAGTGAGGTGAGACCGGCCAGGCCGGCCGTGATGCCGTTGACCACCTGCACCTCGATACCGGCGGCGCGCAGCGCTTCGACTTCTTCGCCGCCGCGCCCGAAGATGAACGGGTCTCCGCCTTTGAGGCGCACCACCACCTCACCTTCGCTCGCGGCCATGACCATGAGCTTTTCAATGAAGGCCTGAGGCGTGCTCTTGCAGCCGCCGCGCTTGCCCACGTGCACGATGCGCGCGCTCGGTTTTGCATGCGCCAGCACCGCATCGCTCACCAGATCGTCGACCAGCAACACGGTGGCCGCGCTGATGGCCTTGACGGCTTTGAGCGTGAGCAGCTCCGGGTCGCCCGGGCCAGCACCCACGAGCGAAACGGTACCGGGCAAAAACTCAGAGGGCGTGTGCATGGGCTGGGGAATCATGGTGCTCAAGTGCTCGCAAGATGTGTTCCACCTGCAGAGCGATCGGCGTGGGAATGGGTAACGAACCGTTCAACACGGCGCGGATGTAGTCGGCCGTGTGTGCGGCGTCCACGGTGGGCAGCGAAGGCAGTTGCGCCAGCGGGCCGTCTTGCTGCGGCTGCACCTCGGTGCGCTCGCCGTCCTGAAAGATCTCCATGCGCGGTGTGCGGCGCGCATCGGCCACCGGTTCACCTTCGGTGCCGCGCAACAACATGGCGTGGGCGCCGGTGAGGGCCCAGGTGGCGGCCATGGAACTGGCGTACTCGGGGTGGGTGTAGCTGCCCACGATGAAAGCCTTGCCCGCGCACGGGTTCATGAGCTTGACCAGGCTGTGCGCCGGGTTGCGCAGACCGACCACACGGCGCACGTCGAGCAGGCGCTTGAGGCCGGGGCGCAGCGCCTCGGTGGGCACGAAGGCCACCTCGCCCACTGCCAGCGCGGTCACCCGGGTGGCGGGCAAGACGCCCAGCTCGGCGAACACGGCGGAGGCGAACACGCGCTTGTCTTCGGTGGCCGTGCCGTGCACCAGCACCGGCACGCCGCGGCGCGCCAGCAGCAGCGCCAGCAGGGGTGTCAGCACCGGCAGCTTGCGTGCACCGTTGTAGCTGGGCAGCACCACGGTGGTGAGACCGTTGTCGGGCAGCTTGTGCAAACGGGCGTGCACAGCGTCCAGGAAACCCGCCATCTCCGCTGCGGTTTCGCCCTTGATGCGCATCGCCAGGCAAAAGCCACCCACCTCCAGGTCGGTCACCGTGCCGTCGAGCACCTGGCCCAACAGGTCGGTGGCCTGCGCGCGCGTGAGCGAGCGGGCGCCGTCCCTGCCGCGACCGATTTCCTTGATGTATTGGCTGATCCCCATGGCGCGCGATTGTCGGGCAAGTTTGATGACTTGGCGTTATATGACCAAAGCGGAACTCAGGCGGGCAGCAGGGTCGGGGTGGCGCGCACGAGGCGCTTGAGCTCGGGCACGCACGATCCGCAGTTGGTGCCGCAACGCAGGCTGGCCTGCAGCGCGGCCAGGCGCTCGTCCTCAAAGCCCCCGCAGGTGGCCAGCCGCTCGGTGATGGCCATGTCGGTCACGTTGAAGCAGGTGCAGATCTGCCGGCCTTTGGCCTCGATGGCCACCGGCGGCTGGGCGCCGGGCATCAGCAAACGGCGGCCATAGGCATCGGCGGGCAGTTCGTCCTGCAGCAGCGGCTTGAGCCAGGCTTCGGCGCGCGTGTCGCCGGCGAGCATGAAGCCTTGGAGCTGTGTGACCTCGCCTACACGCTCCAGCCGAGCGGCGCGGTGCTGGCCCAGGCGCTTGTCGGCGTAGCGCAATGCGTCGGCGGTGTTCAGGCCGAGCAGGGCCTCGATCTGTTCGAGCAAGGCCGGCTCAGGCGCTTCATGGGCAGCCGCGCGGAACAGCACGCCGGTGCGCTCCCTCCCGAACGGCACACACGAGGCGAACGGAAACTTCACCATGAGTTCGCGCAAGCCGCGCTGCGCGTTCAGCGCGCCGGCTTCGGGCAGCCAGGCCATGGCCAGCAGCGTCCAGGGCAGTTCGGCCTTGAGCACCTTCACCGCCGCGTGTTTGAGTTCGGGCTGTTTGGAACTTGGGCAGCAAGCCGAGGTGGTGAGTGCGTTCACACCCGCGAGCACTTCGCCCGTGCTGCTCACGCCGCTCAGGTATTCGGCGCCCCAGTGCATGGCGATGAAGGCCTGCGACAAGCCGATGTCGGTCGAGCCCTGCAGCGGCACCAGGATGGAGCCGCGTTTGCTGGTGACGTGCACCAGGTCGCCTTCTTTCAAGCCGCGGCGCACCATGTCCTGCGGGTTGAGTTGTACAGACGGCTCGGCCACATGGCCGAACAGGCGGCCCAAGGTGCCGGTGCGCGTCATGCCGTGCCACTGGTCACGCAGGCGGCCGGTGGTGAGTGAGAAGGGGTAACGCGATTCGCGTGGTTCGGCCAAGGGGACGAAGGGCAGGGCGGCGAAGCGGGCGCGGCCGTCGGGGGTGGGGAAGACGCCGTTTTCGTAGAGCCGCTGCTTGCCTCGGGTCTCGCCAGCCTTGATGGGCCACTGTTGTGGGCCTTGTTGTTCCAGCATGGCGTAGCTGAGGCCAGTGATGTCGAGATCGCGGCCTCGGGTGGATTCGCGGTGTTCGTTCCAGATGGACTCTGGGTTTTGGTAGGGGAAGAGGGGCTTCTCCGGCTGCACCGCAAATGGGGTCAGAGCCGAATTTCGTTGTGGGTTGTTGGCGGCATCGGGCGCTGCTGTCCTGAATTCGGATCTGACCCCATTTGCTCTGACCCTATTTGCTCCGACCCCCGTTGCTCCAGTTGCTCTCTCGAGTCGCTGTGCAAAGTCGACCACGATGCGCCAGTCGTGCCGCGCCTCGCCTGGGGCGGGAACGGCCGGACGCACGCGGCTGATGCGGCGTTCGCTGTTGGTCACGGTGCCGTCCTTCTCGCCCCAGGTGGTGGCGGGCAGCAGCAGGTCGGCGAAGTCGCAGGTCGCGGCGGTGGCGTAGGCCTCTTGCACCACCACGAACTCGGCGCGCTGCAGCGCGCGGCGTACGGTGGCCTGGTCGGGCATGGACTGGGCCGGGTTGGTGCAGGCAATCCACAGCGCCTTGATCTCGCCGTCGGCGGCGGCTTCAAACATCTCCACCGCGCTCTTGCCCGGCTTCTCGGGTACGCTGGACACCCCCCACAGCGCAGCCACTTCGGCGCGGTGCTGCGGGTTGGCCAGATCGCGGTGCGCGCTCAGCAGGTTGGCCAGGCCGCCGACCTCGCGTCCACCCATGGCGTTGGGCTGGCCGGTGAGGCTGAAGGGGCCGGCGCCGGGTTTGCCGATCTGGCCGGTGGCCAGGTGCAGGTTGATCAGCGTGGCGTTTTTTGCCGTGCCGCTGCTGCTCTGGTTCAGGCCTTGGCAGTACAGGCTGAGCGTGGCCGGCGAGGTGGCGAACCACTGTGCTGCTGTGTAGAGGTCTTCTTTCTTCAAGCCGCAGACCTGCGCCACGCGCTCGGGTGTGCATTCGCGCACCAGCGTCTTGAGCGCATCAAAGCCGGTGGTGTAAGCGGCGATGTAGGCGGCGTCCAGCCAGCCTTCCCACAACATGATGTGCAGCAGGCCGTGGAACAGCATCACGTCGCTGCCCGGCTGCAGCGGCAGGAAGAGGTCGGCGAAGCCGGCGGTGTCGGTGCGGCGCGGGTCGGCCACGATCACCTTCATGGCGGGGTTGGCCTTCTTCGCTTCTTCGATGCGACGAAACAGCACCGGGTGCGCAAAGGCGGCGTTGCTGCCGACGATGAACAGGCAGCTGGCGTGGTTCACATCGTCGTAGCAGGCGGGCGGGGCGTCGGCGCCCAGCGTGAGCTTGTAGCCGGCCACTGCGCTGCTCATGCACAGGCGGGAGTTGGTGTCGACGTTGTTGGTGCCGATCAGCCCCTTGGCCAGTTTGTTGAAGACGTAGTAGTCCTCGGTGAGCAATTGGCCACTGATGTAGAAGCCGACCGCGTCGGGTCCGTGTTGTGCGATGGTGGAGGCGAAGCGGTCGGTGGCGAGGTCGAGCGCAGCGTCCCAGGTCACGGCCTGCGCCGGGCCGCTG
>JBBQKZ010000098.1:0-13772 GCA_038327405.1 Burkholderiales bacterium
AGAATCCAGAAGTCGTTCTGCTCCTCGCCGGCATGAACGTCGATCAGGTCCTTCAACCCGGCAAGATCGCCGGTCAGCGAAGCCATCCCCTCGCGCATCCACCGGGTTCCCTCTCGAACCTGCGGCGTCCACTGCGCTGTCCAGCATTGGTAGTCGGCGGTGCTGAACCTGCCCCGAACAATGCGCTGGATCAATGGAGAGCGCCAGACCTGACTGCGGTAGCTATGCCAGATCTGGGCCAGCTGGGTCAAGGTGTGCTTCAGGTGGATCGGCGCATTGGCGGGGTCGTGGGGAGCCGGTGCAAGGAACACCGGCAGATCTTCTGCAGGGGCCTGCGCCGTGGGCCGTGCGGCGGGTACGGTCGTCTTCGGCAAGGGCATCGACATGTCTTCGACCTCGAGCAACATGTAGGCGGCGCTGAAGCGGCCCGACTCCGGCACAAAGCAGAAGATCTGTTCGCCGGTCTTCAGCGTCCTGGTGCTCAGCAGTTCATCGAGCATGATGTAAATGGAAGCGGCGCCCGTGTTGCCGCGGGTGGTGAGGTTGCTGTACCAGCGCTCCCTGGGGATGTCCAACCCGGCCTTCTTCAACAACGCCTCGACCACCGGGGCAAAGCGCTCGGAAGAGTAGTGGCAGAGCAAATGGTCGACCCTGCCGATGTCGAACCAGCCTTCGCTGTGCAGCTTGACAAGCTCATGCATGGAGACATCAAACAGATGGGGCAACAGGCGGATGTCCTGCCGGATGCACAGGGCACCATCGCGTTCGGCATCGCCGGCGCTGTCATAGTCCACAAACGAGCGCTGGCCCGACTTGTCCAAACCCAGTTGCATGCAGACCGGGTAGTCGCCCGCAAAACTGATTTGATGGATCCAGCGCAGACGAAGCCTTTTGTCGCCCTGGATGGGCGTCTGCGGAGAACGACTCAAGAGCATTGACCCGGCGCCGTCGGAAAGCATCCAGCGCAGAAAGTGCGCATTGAAGTCGATCGCCTGTTCGGTGGTGGCAAACCGGCTTTTCTTGAACATGCGCGAAGGCATCTCGGCCGCCACAGACAGGGCGCGTGCATGGGCTCCGAGCTCCACGCTTTGCGCCGCGGCCTTCAGCGCCGTCATGCCAGCCACACAAACGCCCAGGCTGGAAAGCGTCTCCATGGGAGGTGCCGCGAGTTCGCCTTGCATCATGGAAGCAAAGCCCGGCATCAGGGCGTCTCCACCCGAAGAGCCGGCGCTGAGCATACCCACGTCTGCCAGCGTGAGCCTGGTCTTGTCCAGGCACGTCCGCACGGCCGCAGCCGCCAATGCGCTGTGGCTCATCAGCGTGCGCCCTTGCGCATCGATGGCGTAGTGGCGGGTCTTGATCCCGTTCTCTGCCAATATGCGCTGTTTGATGCGGCGAGAGACGCGATCCAGAGGGGCGATGAAATCGTCCATCGCTTCGTTGCTGACCGGATGACCCGGCAAATGAGCGCCCGTGGACTCAATGAAAACGTGGTTGAACAGGGTGGGCATGAAGTGTGGGAAGCGTTTTTGTGCGACGAGTGTAGAGAGGATCGAACTCAACCCTGGGTGCCCTCTCGGGTACCGGTTCCTGTCACTGGCTGTCCTGATCGAAGCTGGCCGTGTGGGTGGTCCTCCATGAGGGAGCGGCTGCGATGCTTCTTGAACAGCAGGGACCATACAAACGTTCGCCACAGGTAGCGGGCGAGACCGCGCTCCAGAAGCCGTGGGTCCACCGAAGGCTTGATGGCCGCATGCGCCTGCGGCAGGCGGGACCAATGCAGCGTTGGGTGCAGATGGTGGGCAGTGTGAAGTCCGATGTTGAAGCAGAGCGGGTTGATCCAACCCTCGAAGTTGCGGGCAAAGTTTCGAGGTGACCGACCATCGGCATGTGCATGCTGCAGATAGTTGGCTCCGAGCAGACAATGCAGTCCGAACAACTGGGGAACCAGCACGAACAGCAGGAATTTGCCCAGATCCACCCAGGCCAGCACCGCCCAAAGCATGGCCACGACGGCGTATTGCAGCAGGGCAAACCGCCACTGCGCCACCCCTGTCCTGGTCCGGCCACCGAGCCATGCGAGGAAAAATGGATACAGGGCGCGCACCGCCTGCAGCGGGTGGCACAGGTAGCCCCACAGGTGGTTGGTGTCACCCCACCGGTAGGTGCGCGAAACATCCAGCTCGCCGTGGTGGTAGCGATGATGGTTGTCGATGTGCGTTGCCTCGAATACGTAGGTTGGATGGCCTTGCAAGGCCGTGAGCACCAGGTCCGTTGTTCGATTCAACCAGGTCCAGCGCCACATCGGAAGGTGCGAGTGGTTGTGGTGGATCACCCCGATGGCCAGCATCAGAAACAGCAGCACGCCATAGGCCAACCCATGAAAGCCGAATACCCACTGCCATAGCATCAACGCCGGCGCAGCGACCAGGTACAGAAAACTTTGCCAGTCGCGGGCGTACAGCATCTGCGCCCCCTCAGGCCTGTGCCCGCTCGGCAGGCAATGCAGTGCCCAGCCAGCGGTCCATGAAGGGAAACATGAAGCCGTAGTTGCCGTGGTAGGTCACGTGGTGTTGATGATGCCGTCGCGCCCCGTTCAGCCACCAGCGGTCCTTGGCCGCGCCGGGCAGGAAGTCGTAGTTCGAGTGGCCGATGCTGTTGAAGAGCAGGCTGAACAATGGCGTGGCGAGCAAGGCTGCTGCGCTGAAGCCGTGCAGCAACATGGGGACCAGCAGCACGCTGCCCAAGGCCATGGCTTCGATGGGGTGGAAGGCGTAGGTCGACCATGGTGTGGTGACGACAGACCGGTGGTGCGGAAGATGGAAACGCCGCAGGGCCGGCAGATGCAGTGCACGGTGGCAGGCGTAGAAATGCACTTCGTTCCACACCACGAGAACCAGGATTTCGGTGGCGATCCGGGTCGGATGGGCCTGGTCATCGACGTGGGACCAACCGAGTTGCAACATGCCCCATGGGACAAGCAATCCCGCGCCAAAGATCAGCACCGAAGAGGCCGAAAGCAACAACTCGCGGCGAACCTGGCCACGCGGCACCGGTTTGCTGTTCAGCCAGCCGCCGTGACCCCACTTGGGCAGAACCCGGCGTGTCAGCAGCCAGGTGAGGCCGCCGAAACCCAGGTAGATGCAGGCAAAGAACGCGACGCCTCGAACAGCGACCTCATGCCACAGCATGTCTTGCCACATTGCCTGCTCCTTGCCAGGTTCGACCGACCCCATTCAACACGGATGATCACCACTGCCCGCTTTCCATGCGGATCGCGACCTCACAGTCGTCAAAGATTTCCAGTTTGGCAATCTTCACACGCACCCCGATCACGCCGGGCATCTGCATCAGCCGGCGCGTGAGCTTGCCGATCAGGCTCTCCAGCAGGTTCAGGTGTTCGGCGGTGCACTCGTCGATGATGATCTGGCGCACCTTGCGGTAGTCGAGCACGTGGCCGATGTCGTCGTCGTGCGGCAGCAGCGGTTGCGTGCCCTGGTTGAGTTCGGCGTCCACCTGGATCGGCTGCGGTGCCGATTTTTCGTGGTCGAGGATGCCCAGGCTGGCATCGAAGCGCAAGCCGCTGAGTGTGAGGATCTGGGTGCCGGCGTAGGTGGCGGTCATGGGCATCGGTCCGGTTTACATGAGCGAAAAATCGCGCTCGAAGCGCATGAGGTGCTGGCCGCCGTCCACCAGCAGCGTGGTGCCGGTGATGGACTGGTTGTTCAGCGCAAAGGCCACGGTGGCCGCCACGTCTTCGGGTGTCGAAGATCGGCCCAGCGGCGACTGCTGGTGCAGCGCGGCGAACTGTTCGTCGCTGAGCAGGTGGCTGGTGAGCGTGAGGCCAGGCGCCACGCCCACCACCCGCACGCGCGGGGCCAGTGCCAGCGCCAGCATGGTGTTGGCGGCTTCCAGCGCGGCCTTGGAGAGCGTGTAGCTGAAAAAGTCCGGGTTCATGTTCCAGAGCTTCTGGTCGAGCAGGTTGACCACGGCGCCGCGCGCGTCGCGTCCGCTCAGGTGGGCGTGCAGGGCCTGGGCCAGCAGCACGGCGGCGCCTGTGTTGGAACGCAGGTGGGTTTCCATGGCTGCGAAGCCGAAGCTCTGCGCACTGTCGTTCTCGAAGGTGGAGGCGCTGTTGACCACCGCGTCGATCTGCCCGAAGTGCGACACCACGGCGGGCAGGAGCGCGCGCACGCTGGCCTCATCGGCCAGATCGGCGAAGAACGTGGCGGCGCTGCCGGGGCGGGCGGTGAGCGTGTCGCAGTCTGCGGCGGTCTGTTGTGCCTCGGCGGCCGAATGGCGGTGGTGCACCGCCACCCTCCAGCCGGCACGCGCCAGCGTGAGAGCGATTTCGCGCCCCAGGCGCTTGCCGGCGCCGGTCACGAGCACGCTGCGCGTATCGGCGGTTGTGAGGGAAGTGGAAGGGGGCATTGGGCGACAATCCGGGGGTGCAGACCCCCATGGCATCAGAACAACGAAGTTTAACGAGCGACCTCCTTGCGCGGGTGGTCGAGGCCATCGCACAGGTCGGGGGCTGGCTGCCGTTCGACCGATTCATGGCGATGGCCCTGTACGAGCCCGGGCTGGGCTACTACGCCAACCCATCAGCGAAGTTCGGCCATGCACCGCAAGGCGGCAGCGACTTCGTGACCGCTCCCGAACTCACCCCACTCTTTGGCCGCACGCTGGCACGCCAGGTGGACCAGGCGCTCGACGCCACCGGCACCGACGAGGTGTGGGAGTTCGGTGCCGGCACTGGGGCGCTGGCCCTGCAGGTCATTGAAGCCCTCGTCGATCAGGGCCGCCCGCTGTGCCGCTACACCATCGTCGACCTGTCGGGCAGCTTGCGGGAGCGCCAGCGCGCCACACTGGCCGCGCATGCGGACGTGGTGCGCTGGGCCGATGCACTCCCCGAACACATGACGGGCGTGGTGCTGGGCAACGAGGTGCTGGACGCCATGCCGGTGCAGCTGCTGGCGAGAGCCAACGGCGCATGGTTTGAAAGAGGCGTGTCCTGGCACGAAGACCAGCTGGTCTTGGCCGACCGCCCCACCGGGCTGCGCCCGCCGCTGGACGTGCCCGGTGAACACGACTACCTGACCGAAATCCATCCGCAGGCCGAGGCCTTCGTGCGCACCCTGGCCGACCGCCTGCAGCGCGGCGCGGCGTTTTTCCTGGACTACGGTTTTCCCGAGGCCGAGTACTTCCACCCCCAGCGCCACATGGGCACGCTGATGTGTCACCGCGCGCACCGCAGCGACAGCAACCCGCTGGTGGACGTGGGGCAGAAGGACATCACCGCGCACGTGAACTTCACCGGCATCGCCCTGGCCGCGCAGGACGCCGGCATGGCGGTGATGGGCTTCACCAGCCAGGGCCGCTTTCTGTTGAACTGTGGCTTGCTGAAGCTGTCCCAGGCCGCCGATGTGCGCCAGAACGCGATGATGCAGAAGCTGCTCAATGAACACGAGATGGGGGAACTGTTCAAGGTGATCGCGATCGCGCCGGCAGGTAGCGACACCGGTTGGGCCCCGATGGGCTTCTCGGTGGGCGACCGCACGCACCGGCTCTGACCATGATCCGCTGGATGATCGTCATCTTTCTGGCCCTGCTGCTCATCAGCTGGTTCACGCCCATGCTGCAGCGCCTGGGTTTTGGTCGCCTGCCGGGCGATGTGCGCTTCAAGGCCTTCGGGCGCGACTGGAACCTGCCGTTTGCCACCACCATCGTGCTGAGCATGCTGGCGAGCCTCATCGGCTACCTGGTCTGAGGCGCTTGCAATCGGCGCGACGGGCACCATGTAAGCACCATGAGCACCGACACCCTGCACATCGTCTGCCCCCACTGCCACACCACCAACCGCGTGGCGCAGACCAGCCTCGTGCAAGCGCCCGACTGCGGCAAGTGCCACCAGCCACTGTTCAACGGCCACCCCGTGGCACTGGATGAAGCGGCGTTCGACAAACACATCGCGCGCTCGCAGGTGCCGGTGCTGGTGGATTTCTGGGCACGGTGGTGCGGCCCTTGCCGCGCGATGGCGCCGCAGTTCGAGGCCGCCGCGCGCGAACTGGAACCCCACATGCGGCTGGCCAAGGTGAACACCGAAGAGGCGCAGGCGCTGGGCGCACGGCTGCAGATCCGCAGCATTCCCACGCTGGCCTTGTTCGTGGACGGGCGCGAGGTGGCGCGCCAGCCAGGCGCCATGGGCGCGGCCGACAGGGTGCGCGGGGCGCGCGCGCAGCGCACGGGTTGAACCGGGTGGGCGCAGGGCCTGTGGCGGGCTATCATCCGCCGCTTTGCGTCACCTGCCATCAGCGCGGTGCACCCCAGGAGGTCCGTCGCCATGTCACCTGAAGTTTCCGAGTCCGGCCGGCTGCTGGCCGATGTGGGCGGTACGAACGCCCGCTTTGCCTTGCAGGCCCATGACGGCGCCCCGGTGAGCGACGTCCAGGTTCTCCCCGTGGCCGATTTCCCCACGTTGCAAGCCGCCATGCACGCCTACCTGGCGGGCCTGGGCCGGGGCCTCCCCGACATGGCCGCGATTGCCATCGCCAACCCGATCATGGGTGACCAGATCCGCATGACCAACCACCACTGGTCTTTCTCGCAGGCTGCGGTCAAGGCCGAGTTCGGCCTCTCCCACCTGCGCCTGCTCAACGACTTCACCGCACTCGCGCTGGCACTGCCCGACCTGCCGACCAGCGAGCTGCGGCAGGTGGGTGGTGGTGCCGGTGAACCCGACAAGGCGAAGGCCCTGCTCGGTGCAGGCACGGGTTTGGGCGTGTCGGGTCTGGTGCCCGATGGTGCGGGCGGCTGGGTACCGCTGGAAGGCGAGGGTGGTCATGTCACCTTGCCGGCGGTGAGCCCCCGCGAGCGCTTGGTGATGGATGGCCTGACGCGGCTGTACGGCCGCGCGTCGGCCGAGCGCGTATGCAGCGGCCAGGGCCTGGTCGACACCTTCACCCTGCTGTGCGAAGCCGACGGCGTGGCCCTGAGCGGCCTCGGCTCGGCCGCCGCCGTGACAGACGCCGCCTTGCAGGCGCGCCAGCCCCAGGCGCTGGAGGCGCTGAACATGCTCTGCGCCATGCTGGGCTCGGTGGCCGGCAACCTGGCGCTCACCCTGGGTGCACGCGGTGGGGTTTACATTGGCGGGGGCATCGTGCCGCGGCTGGGCAGCTGGTTCGACACCTCGCCGTTTCACGAACGCTTTCAGTCCAAAGGCCGTTTCCAGAGCTACCTGAAGGACGTTCCCGTCTGGGTGATCACCTCGAGCCAGTCCCCTGCCTTGCTGGGCGCAGCCCGTGCGCTCGCCGGTCTGAGGCAGACTGCAACACCGCCACTTTTCAGGAGTCCACCATGAGCCAGGCCGCCCTGCCCGTCCTTCGAGTTGCCCTTGTGTTCAACCCCGAAGACCAGACCTGGATGCGCCGCAGTTCGCTGGCCGTGCCCGACTTCTGGCGTGGTCATGGGGTGGCGCCGGTGGTCGGCGACGTGTTCCGCCTCGGCGGGCGGCAGTTCACTGTGCAGGGCCGCTTGTGGGAACTCGACGGCGAGGGCACGGTGCTGCGTGTGTTTGTGGGCAGTGCCCATGCCGAGAGCGATTCGGTGTTTGGCTGAGGGACCGCGAGGGCGCCTCAGTCGTCCTGCAGGTTCCACCGAAAGCCGCAGCGCTTGCAGCACACCGGCACCAGCCGCTGGGCCGCGAGACGCCGGTCCTCCAGCTCCTGCAGTTTGAGCAAACCGTAGGCCTGGCACTGGGCACAATTGGCCTGGTTGGCCATGTCCTCGGCGTGCATGAGCAGGTAGAGGTAGCGCCGCATGGCCCACAGCGAAATGGCCGCACTCACCACCACAAAGGCCGTGTTCATGAGTCTTTCGCCGGTGCTGGCGCCGCGAAACGCTTCGAAGCTGGCCATCATGGCCACCGCCGCGATCAGGGCCAGCGCCATGTGCGCGTGGCTGGAGAGCAGCTCACGCTCGTACCACTTGCGAAAACCCACCCGCTGGATGCCGTCGGCCAGCGGGCGGTTGAGGGGGTTGCGAGCGGTCATGGTGGGCTCCTGATCGCCGCATGGTGTCACAGCCCGGGCGGCCCTGCCTGCGGGTCGGGCAATCGCCGCCCGATGCCCCGGTTCAGTCGGTGGCGAGTTGCTGCAAGGCAAAGGCCGGCGCCTTGCCCTGGCGGTCCTGACCGGCGTACACCGTCATGTGCGGGTAGGGGATCTCGATGCCATGCTCGTCAAACGCAGCTTTGAGTCGGCGCAGGTATTCACGCTTGACGCCCCACTGCTCCAGCGGCAGGGTGCGGAAGCGGCAGCGGATGATGACGGCCGAGTCGGCCCAGCTGTCCACCCCGGCGATTTCCAGCTCGGCCATGATCTTCAACTGGAAGTCCGGGTCTTTCTGCATGTCCGACGCAACCTGGCGCATCACCGCCATCACCTCGTCCACGTTCTCGCGGTAGGCCACGCCGATGTCCATCACAGCGTTGCTGAAGCCCCGCGTCATGTTGATCACGGTGCTGATGTGGCCGTTGGGCACGTAGTGGACGTTGCCGTCGTAGTCGCGCAGTTGTACGTAGCGCAGTGTGACCACCTCCACCATGCCGGCGTGGTCACCGAGCTTGACCACGTCGCCCTGGCGGATCTGGTTCTCCAGCAGGATGAAAAAGCCGGTGAAAAAATCCTTGACCAGGCTCTGAGCGCCAAAACCGATGGCCAGACCCACCACGCCGGCCGCGCCCAGGATGGGCGCCACCGACACGCCGAGTTCGGCGAGCACCAGCATGATGGCGATCAGGCTCACCACCACCGAGGCGAGGTAGCGGAACACGCGGCCCAGGGTTTCGGCTCGCTTGGTCGATTCGCGGTCGTCCATGCGGCTGGCGATGCGTTCGCGCAGGGTGCGGATGGCGCGTTGCAACACCGCGATCAGCACCCAGGCTGCCACGACGATAAGGGTGACCCGCAAGAGCGTGGTGGCCGCACCCCCCATGCTGACCCACCAGCGGGTGGCAGTTTCAATCAGGTTGTCGTTCATGGGGTCCTCCGGCAAAAGTGAAATGGGCAAAGCTCACGCCGGCCTGGCGGCCCGCGCGAGCAGGTGAGGGGTTACGGCGCAGGTACGGCGGCGAGCGCGTCCAGGAAGCGCTTGCGCCACCAGTGCACGTCGTGCTCGCGGATTCCGGCCAGCAGCGCCTGGTGTCGGCGCTGGCGTTCTTCCAGCGGCATCTGCAGGGCGCGCTGGATCGTCTCCGCCGTGCGAGTGGTGTCGTACGGATTGACCATCAAGGCCTCGCGCATCTGCTCGGCCGCGCCGGCAAAGCGCGAGAGCACCAGCACACCGGGGTCGTCCGGATCCTGGGCCGCAATGAACTCCTTGGCCACCAGGTTCATGCCGTCGCGCAGCGGCGTGACCAGCGCCACGCTGGCCGCGCGGTACAGGCCTGGCAAACGCTTGCGCGCCACGTTGCGGTGGATGTAGCGCACCGGCATCCAGTCGAGTTCACCGAAGTTGCCGTTGATGGCGCCGCACAGGCTCTCCAGTTCCTGCCTCAAGGCGGCATAGGCGTCGACCGATTCGCGGCTGGGGGCGGCGATCTGGATCAGCGTGGCACTGCCCAGGTTCTCAGGGTAGGCCTGGAGGAGCTGGCGAAACGCCTTGAGGCGTTGCGGCAGACCCTTGGAGTAGTCCATGCGCTCCACGCCCAGCAACAGGCGCCGGCGCGAATACTCGTCGCGCATCTGGGTGTACATCTCTTGTGCTTCAGGCGCTTCGCCGAGCTCGATGAACTCGTCCACGTCGATGCCGATCGGGAAAGCTTGCACCTGCAGAGTCTTGCCGAAAGCGCGGAACTCATGTTCGCCCAGGACGTCGGCGCCGGTCTCGGTGCCCACGTAGCGGGAAAAGTGAGCCACATCGGCCTCGCTCTGGAAACCCACCAGGTCGTAGGCGAACAGCGAACGCATCAACCAGTCGTGTTCGGGCACAGCAGCCAGGATCAGCGGTGGCGGCAGCGGAATGTGCAGGAAGAAACCCATGCGCTGCTGGCAGCCCATGGCGCGCAGCTCGGCGGCCAGCGGAATCATGTGGTAGTCGTGCACCCAGATGATGTCGTCGGGGCGCAGCAGGCTGGCCAGCTTGTGCGCCATCATCTGGTTGACCCGCCGGTAACCGCCGATGTAGCCGGCGTCGAAATCGGCCAGGTCCAGACGGTAGTGGAACACCGGCCAGAGCACGCCGTTGCTGTAGCCCAGGTAGTAACTGTCGTGGTCTTCGCGGCTCAGGTCCACGGTGGCCAGCTGAACCTTGCCGGCGGTGTGCAGGTGCAGGTCGCCTTCGCCGGGTGTGCCGTCTTCCACGATCTTGCCGCTCCAGCCGAACCACAGCCCGCCCGAGGCTTCGAGCGCCTGGCCCACGGCCACGGCCAGACCACCTGAGGCGGCCTTGCGCGGATCGGCCACGCGGTTGGAGACGATGACGAGGCGGCTCATGAGACCGGCCTCCATGCCAACCCAAGGACGGCCTGCGTCCCCCCGGGGGGCAGCGAACACACAAAGTGATGAGCGTGGAGGTTGTTCATATGACCGAATCCCAAGGTGCCGACAGACGGACGGCTGCGTTGATGACACCCACCATCGAATAGGTCTGCGGGTAGTTGCCCCACATCTCGCCGGTGGTGGCGTGCGTGTCCTCGGACAGCATGCCCAGCGGATTGCGCGCCGCCAGCATGGTTTCGAAGATGGCCCGGGCCTCGGCTTTGCGCCCGGTGCGTGCCAGCGCGTCGATGCGCCAGAAGGTGCAGATGTTGAACGCCGTCTCGGGCTTGCCGAAGTCGTCGGCCGCCTCGTAGCGGCGCATGTAGGGGCCGTCGCACAGGTGCTCTTCGAGCGCCTTGAGGGTGGCCACGAAGCGTGGGTCCATCGGGTCGATGAAACCCACCTCGACCATCAGCAGCACGCTGGCGTCGAGGTCGCGACCGCCGAAGCTCTCGGCGAAGGCTTGGCGCTCCTCGCTCCACGACTCGCGCAGGATGCGGTCGCGCATGGTGGCGGCGCGGTCGCCCCAGTGCGTCGCACGGCCGGGCAGTTCAAGGGTGTGTGCGATCTTGGCGAGGCGGTCGCACGCGGCCCAGCACATGAGCGCCGAGCTCGTGTGCACGCGGGACCGGGTGCGCAACTCCCACATGCCGGCATCGGGTTGGTCATAGATGCGCGCCGCCTGTTCGCCGACCGCTTCGAGCCGCTCGAACTCGGCCAGGCCGGCGGGGTGCAGCAGGCGGCGGTCGTGAAACGCCTGGGCGGCGGCGAGCACCACGTTGCCGTACACGTCGTGCTGGAAATGCTCCTGCGCCTGGTTGCCCACCCGCACCGGGCCCATGCCGCGGTAGCCAGGCAGGGTCTCGCAGATGCGCTCCGGCAGTTCACGCTCCAGGCCAATGCCGTGCAGCGGCTGGATGTGGCCACCGGGGTCGCCATCCCGTGCACCCACCACCACGTTGCCCAGCCAGCGCAGGTAGTCCTCCAGCGTGCCGACTTCGGCCAGGCTGTTGAGCGCTCGCACCACAAAGAACGCATCGCGCAGCCAGCAGTAGCGGTAGTCCCAGTTGCGCTGGCTGCCCGGCGCTTCGGGGATGCTGGTGGTCATGGCGGCCACGATGGCGCCGGTGTCTTCGAACAGTGAAAGCTTGAGCGTGATGGCCGCACGGATCACCGCCTCTTGCCACTCCAGCGGCAGGGCCAGGCGCTGGCTCCAGCCGCGCCAGTAGGCCAGTGTCTCCTGCTCGAAGTGGCGCGCGGTGTCGCCAATGCCTCCTTCCAGCGTTTCGTCCGGTCCGAACAGGAAGTTGAGCTCGCTCGTGAGCAGGAAGGGTTCACGCGCCAGCACGTGGCTGATGGAGGCGTCGGTGTGCAGGCGCAGCGTTTGTGCATCGCCCACATAGCGGATGTGGTGGCTGCCCGAGGTGATGCGCGGGGCTTGTGCGCCCCAGTCAAAGCGCGGCGTGAGCGTCACGCGGATGCGCGGCGCGCCCTTGAGCGGGCGCACGCGACGCACCAGCTGCGTGGGCCTGAAATAGCGGCCGCGCGAGCGGAAGCGAGGCGCAAAGTCGGTGATGGCGATGCCCTGGCCCTGGCCGTCCCACAGCTCGGTCACGAGCACGGCGGTGTTGGGCTCGTAGCGCTGCGTGGTCTCCACCATGTCTTCGAGTTCGATTGCCCACGCGCCGGCTTCGGCTTCAGCGCCACCGAGCAGCGCGTGAAACACCGGGTCTCCATCAAAGCGCGGCAGGCAGCTCCAGACCACGCGGGCATGTGGATCGATCAAGGCGCTGAAAGCGCAATTGCCGACCACGCCCAGAGAGAGCGATGGAGCGGCAGACGGCGCGAAGCCATTCCTGGAGAGGGTCATGTATCAATCAGAGGGGTTTGCAGGG
This sequence comes from Burkholderiales bacterium, assembly GCA_038327405.1. Lineage (GTDB taxonomy): Bacteria > Pseudomonadota > Gammaproteobacteria > Burkholderiales > Burkholderiaceae_C > Hydrogenophaga. The sequence continues at coordinate 12,434 of JBBQKZ010000098.1, forward strand.
CATCCGCGAGCCAGGCGCGCAGGGCTTGCGGGTTGTCGCACCGGTGCAAGGCGCAACTCGTGCCCGCCCCCACCTTGATGCCGGCGCCCCGCAGGCGCTGGACCACGTCGAAGCCGGCTTCGTCGGTCACGTCATCACCGGCAAACACAGGTACGCGGCCGGCGAACGGTGCCTCGTTCATGAAGGCCTGGATGGCCAGCCCTTTGTTGACGCCGACCGATTTCACTTCGACAACGGCTTTGCCGCGCAGCAACTGAAGGCCGTTTTCGCGGTCGATGGCCCGCGAAAGCGTTTCAGTACACAGGTTCTCCAGCGAAGGCGCCAGCCGGAAGTGCAGGGCCATGGAGGTCTGTTTGATTTCCAGCAGCAGGCCGGTGTGTCGGGCAACCAGATGCTGCGCCGCTGCGACGGCGCGGTCAAGTCCGGGCGGGCGATGGGCAGCGATGTCGCCGTGCGCCGACATGCGCAGGGCGCCGTGTTCGAACGCAGCTGGCCACCGCCAGGGCGACAGCATGGGCTCGATGTCTTCACGGGCACGGCCCGTGACCAGCGCCAGTGCGCCGTTCAGGTGAGCGTGCAGCCGGTCGAGCAGGCGCGCGAGGTCCCCGGGCACCTGTACCGCATCGGGCCGGGGTGCCAGGTCGGCCAGCGTTCCATCGAAGTCCAGGAAGAGTGCTGACCCTTGCGTCAGCAGCTTGGGCAATGTACTCATCAGCCAACTACCGTAACACGCGAAGTGCATGTGTGGCCAGCCTGGCGGCATACCCCACCTTCAGGGTGTGAAGTTTTTCAGCCTGCTTGACGGATGCGGATGGTGCTCAATCGCCAGCAACGGCGGGGTCTGCGGCGACGAGGCCACGCGCCACCGAGGCCACGCGCGCCTTGTGAATCTGCTCGCCCACCTTGGGCCCGATCAAGCCATCGGCCTGCGCTTGCGCGGCGATGCTGGCCGTGTCGACCGACTGCGCCCACGCCAGGGCTTGCGCGAGCCGGTCGCGTTGGGGGTAAGCGATCTCGCTCAAGCCCAGACGTCCGCGCGCATCGCATTCGCAGGCCAGCAGCACCTCGTGAAAACGCGCCGGCTTGCGCAGCGCATCGCAGCGTTCCAGCAGGCGCACCAGTGCTGCGGCACCGAGCGATTCGCTGCGGTGGATGTTGCCGTGTTCGCGCGCCACCACATCGGCCAGTTCGCGGCAGTCCACCGGCACGCGCAGCCGTTCGCACACGCTCTTGAGCAGGCGCGCGCTGCGCTCCTCGTGGCCGATGTGGCGTGGCAACACGTCGGCGGGCGTGGTGCCCTTGCCAAGGTCGTGGCCCAGGCAGGCGAAGCGCACGCTGA
>JBBQKZ010000099.1:0-13710 GCA_038327405.1 Burkholderiales bacterium
GCTGGAAGACCTGGCCGACCTGAACTGGGTCGGCATGGACTGCGTGGAGGTGGCCCCGGCCTACGACCACGCCGAACTCACCAGCAACGCGGCCGCCACGTTCGTGTGGACCTACCTGAGTGGTCAGGTCGCCAAACGCCAGGGAGCCTGAACATGGCCTCGTTGATAGGCTCCGACACCCAGCTCAACCAGAAGAGCTATTACGAAGCCAGCGTGGAGCGCCCGCCGGCGAGCCCGGCGCTGGCCGAATCGCTGAACGTGGACGTGGTGGTGGTGGGCGCGGGCTTCAGCGGCCTGAGCGCCGCGCTCGAACTCGCACAGCGCGGCCTGAGCGTGGTGCTGCTGGAGGCCGACCGCGTCGGCAGCGGTGCCAGCGGGCGCAACGGTGGCCAGACCATCGTGGGTTTCGCCAGTGGCCAGGAGCCGTTCGAACAGCAGCTGGGTGCTGCCGATGCCCGGCGGGCCTGGGACATGTCGCTGGAGGCCATCGACCTGATCGACCAACGCATCGCACAGCACGGCATCGGCTGCGACCGGGTGAACGGCTATGTGTACGTGGCCGATTCCGCGCGCAAGCGCGGCGCCTTGCACGAGGAAATGGAAGGTCTGCAACGGCGCGGCATCGAGATCGACTGGGCCGAGGGCGCCGACCTGCCCCGCCTCATCAACAGCCCGCGTTATGTGGCCGCAGCGCGCGAGCAGCGTTCGGGCCATCTGCACCCGCTGAAGTACGTGCTGGGTCTGGCACGCGCGGCGCATGCCGCCGGGGTGCGCATCTTCGAGCACTCGCCCGTGACCGGTCTGCAGCGCGGCGCCACAGTGGTGGCGCGCACGGCGCAAGGCCAGGTGACGGCGCGCTTCTGTGTGCTCGCGGGCAACTGCATGCTCCCGGAGTACGGACCGGCGGTGGCGCCCGAGATCGCGCCGCGCATCATGCCGGTGGGCACCTACATCGTGGGCACCGCGCCGCTGGACCCCGAACTCTGCGCGCGCCTGATTCCGGGCAACGCGGCGGTGTGCGACAACAACTTCGTGCTCGATTACTTCCGCTTCAGCGCGGACCAGCGCATGCTGTTTGGTGGCCGTGTGAGCTACACCACCCGCACGCCCGCCAACCTCCCGGCCGTGATGGCGCAGCGCATGGGCGAGGTGTTCCCTGCGCTGGCGCAGACGCCCATTGAATTCGTGTGGGGTGGGTTCGTCGACATCAGCATGAACCGCGCACCCGACTTCGGGCGGCTGGGTGACAACGTCTACTACCTGCAGGGTTTCAGCGGCCACGGTGTGGCGCTCACCGGGCTGGCGGGACAGCTGGTCGCCGAGGCGGTGGCCGGGCAGGCCGGGCGCTTCGATGTGTTTGCGCGGCTGCAGCACCACCGGTTTCCCGGTGGGCCGCTGCTGCGCACGCCCAGCCTGGCGCTGGGCATGCTCTGGCACCGCTTGCGCGACGCCCTCTGAGCCGGTTTCAGCGCTGCTGGTCTTGTTCGCGCGGCTCGCCGCGTTCGTTCACCGTGATGCGGTTGCCGGGTGCCGATGCCGTCTGCACGCGGTGGTCGGTGCCTCGGAAGTTGTAGGTCACGTCCCAGTACGCGGGCTGCGCGCCACCGGGCACGGCTTCACAACGCTGCACGTCCTGCGTCGTGGGCTTGCCGTCGCGGCCGAACTGCGCGCCGAAGGCACCACCCGCCACCACGCCACCCACGGTGGCGATGTCCTGGCCCGTGCCGTTGCCCACCTGGTGACCCAGGATGCCGCCCAGCAAGGCGCCCACCACGGCGCCCGGGATGTTGGCACCACCTCGTTCTGCCGGCACCTGCGTGCTCTCGACCCAGCAGCGCTGGCCCGAGGTCGCCAGCACGGCGCGTGAGGACGTGATGTCGGCTTCATACAGGCGTTCGCCATTGCGGCGGCGACCGTCGTAGGCCTGTTGGGGAGCGGGTGCGTAGCGGTCGTCGGCCACGCGGGTGTTGCGGGACACGACGCGCACCGAGGTGATGTCGCCTCGCAGGCCCATCGAGGCCAGCGAGGGGTACTGCCCCGGACGCAGCACCATGCAGTGGCCCTTGTAGCGTTTGTTGTCGCAGACTTCCCAGCGCTCACCCGACACCACAGCCGAGGAGGCCTGTTCGTTGAAGCCGGTGCGCTTGAGGTTCGGAATCTGGCCCGTGGCGGCGTACGAGCGACCCTGGAAGCGCTCGCTTTCGTAGATGGTGATGTTGACGGCGGCCGGCGCGGTGCCGGGCAGCGGCGCGTAGCGGAAGTCGGCCACGCGCTCGTTGGCTGCGATCAAGCGCGCCGAGGAGATGCCGTCTTCCAGACCGATGTCGTAGAGCGCGGAGTAGCGGCCCGGACGCAACACGGTGCAACGGCCGCGGAAGTTGTCGTCTTCACAGACTTCCCATCGGTTGCCCACCACCACGACCGACGAGGCGCGGTCGTTGAAGTTGTAGCGCTGCAGGTTGGGGGTGTCGCCGCTCATGCGCAGCGACTGGCCGGTGAAGCCGTCGTTGGCGTAGAGGGTGGCCTGGGCCATCGCCTGGGCGCTGAAGGCAACGGCGGTGGTGGTGAGCAAAAGGCCGAAAAAGTGTTTCATGTCAACGTCTCCTGAGGGGTGTGGAGCCGAGATTGACGGGTGGACACCGGGAGGTCTGTGCGTTGCCGCACCCCGCTGTGGCGCAAAACATCTTCTTTGAGGGGTCTTTACCAGGCAGACACCGCAAGCGTGATTTGCGGCACCGCTTTCAGGTCCTGAGGGCCTGCCCCACCAGGCCGGACAGCACCGGCCCACAGCGGGCGATGTCGGCCAGCGGCGCGTAGCCGTAGCCGATCACCAGGCCTTTGAGGTCCTGGCGTTGCAGGCAGTAGGCCGAGAGCGGGCGCACGGTCATGCCTTGCTGGGCGATGCGCTGGGCCAGGGCCTGGTCGTCGATGTGGCCGGGCAGGCGCAGGCACAGGTGCAGGCCCTGCTCGGCGCCGCTGATGTAAGGGCCGCCGGGGGTGAGCACCGGCTTGAGGGCTTCGAGCAGGCACTGGCGGCGTTCGGCGTAGTTCTGCCGTGCGCGGCGCAAGGCGCTGGAGAAATGGCCCATCTCGATGAACTCGGCCAGCGCCGCCTGCACCGGCATCTGGCCCGGGCGGTTGAGGTCGTAGTGGGCCTGCTTGAAGGCCGCCACCAGCGGCTTGGGAACCACCAGGTAGCCGAGTTTGAGGCCGGGGTAGAGCACCTTGGAGAAGGTGCCCATGTAGAGCACGCGCCCGTCGGTGTCCAGGCCTTCCAGGCTGGAGATGGGCGGGCCGCTGAAGCGGTACTCGCTGTCGTAGTCGTCCTCCAGCACCCAGGCGTCGTGCGCGCGGGCGGTGGCCAGCAACTGGTGGCGCCGCTGCAACGTCATGACCGCGCCGGTGGGGTACTGGTGTGAGGGCGTCACGTAGATCAGGCGCGGAGGGTGGGTGCTGTCTGCCGCGCTCGGGCTGATGCCCTGCTCGTCCACCGGCACCGGGTGGATGGCCAGACCCGTGGCCATGAAGGCTTTGACCGCGCCCCAGTAGGCCGGGTCTTCGACCCACACGGTATCGCCGTGGTCGGCCAGCAGGCGCGCGCACAGTTCGAGCGATTGCTGCGTGCCGCTGGTGATCACCACCTGGTCGGCTTCGAGGTGCACGCTGCGGAACACGCGCAGGTAGTCGGCCACGGCGCGGCGCAGCGGCGCGTAGCCGCCCGAGGTGCTGTAGTCCAGCATGTCCGGGTAGGTCATGCGCCAGTGTTTGTTCTGCAGTCGCTGCCACAGCGCGATGGGGAAGGCGCTGAAATCGACCATGCCGGGGGTGAAGGGCTGCACTTCCAGCTCGGTGGCGCAGAAGGTGGTGGACAGCGCAATGCCGCGCGTGGACAGGCGCCCGGCCTGCAGCGTGGCGGGCTGGCCGCCGTTGCGCGCGCCCCGGCTGGGCGCGGCACGCGGCACGTTGTCGTTCACATAGGTGCCGCTGCCCACGCGGCTGGCGAGATAGCCCTCCACACTGAGCTGGTTGATCGCGGCCACCACGGTGTTGCGCGAGAGCGAGAGGTCTTCGGCCAGGTCGCGGCTGGAGGGCAGGCGCTCGCCGGCGCCGAGCTTGCCGTCGAGCATGGCGCGGCGCAGCGACTCGTAGAGCTGGCGGTGCAGCGGCAGCGCGTCCTGCGTGCCCAGGCGGTTCATTTCGGCGAGCAGGAATTCAGACAGCATGGTGGTTTGAGCGTGAAGTGGCTCCACGGTGTGGGCTCAACTGGCTCTGATTGTGATCCACTTTGGTGTCCACAATGGGCCTCATTGCCTTGGAGAGAACATGAACAAGCCGCCGTGCATGGTTTGGTTGCCCGCCGACCACCGCTTGATGGGTGATCACGGTCATCAAATGCCCTTTCTGCTGCTGGGCGACAAGTACGCCCGGGCGGTGAAGGTGGGTGCCAACGCCCAGCCGGTGATGTTTCCGCTGGCCGACACCGACCAGATCGGCGACCTGCTGGCGCTGGTGGACGGCGTGATGCTGACCGGCTCACCCTCCAACGTACACCCCTCCCATTTCGCCGAAGACGTGGCCGACCCCAGCCTGCCGCTGGACGCGGAGCGCGACCTGCTCACCCTCGCCCTGGTGAAAGCCTGCGTGCGGGAAGGTGTGCCGCTGCTGGGCATCTGCCGGGGCTTTCAGGAAATCAACGTGGCCTTGGGCGGCACGCTGCACCAGCGGGTGCAGGAGGTGCCCGGCCTCATGGACCACCGCGAACCCAAGGGCGCGCCGCCCGACGAGCAGTACGCGCCGCGCCACAGCGTGCGTTTTGCCCCCGGCAGCGTGTTCGAAGAGTGGGCCGGTGGTCCCGAAACCCAGGTGAATTCCCTGCACGGCCAGGGCATCAACCGCCTGGCCGATGGACTGGAGGCGCTGGCCCACGCGCCCGACGGCGTGGTGGAGGCGTTTGGTGTGCGCGGCGCGCGCACCTTCGCCTACGCGGTGCAGTTCCACCCAGAATGGCGCTGCTGGGAAACGCCGTTCTACGCCGCCATCTTCGAGGCCTTTGGCCGCGCCTGCCGCTCGCGCAGCAGCCTGCGCCTGCAAGCCGCCGACCTGGCGCGCAGCCCAGCCAGTTCAAGTGCCTGATTCATTTCCCCAGATCGATCCATACAACACACCGCAGGAGACGGCACATGACAGCCACTGACAAAAAAATGACCTTCAACGATCTGGAACTCTGGCTCAACCAGAACCGCGTGACGGAAGTCGAGTGCCTCGTGCCCGACCTGACCGGGGTGGCGCGCGGCAAGATCCTGCCGCGCGAGAAATTCACCGAAGACCGCGGCATGCGCCTGCCGCAGGCGGTCGTGGCGATGGGCGTGACGGGGGAGTTTCCGGCCAGCGGGCCGTATTACGACGTGATCGAGCCGACCGACCGCGACATGCAGTTGCGCCCGGACCCGACCACCGCGCGCATCGTGCCCTGGGCCACCGACCCCACGGCGCAGGTGATCCACGACTGCTTCGATCACGATGGCAAGCTGGTGCCTTTTGCGCCGCGCAGCGTGCTGCGCCGCGTGTGCGAGCTGTTCGACGCTGATGGCCTGGACCCGGTGGTCGCGCCCGAGCTGGAGTTCTACCTGACCGCGCGCAACACCGACCCGAATACGCTGCTCAAACCCCCGATCGGGCGCAGCGGACGCGCCGAGACCTCGCGCCAGTCGTACAGCATCGACGCGGTCAACGAGTTCGACCCGCTGTTCGAGGAGATCTACGACTACTGCGACAAGATGAAGCTCAACGTGGACACGTTGATTCACGAGGCCGGCGCCGGGCAGATGGAGATCAACTTCTTCCACGCCCACCCGCTGGGTCTGGCCGACGAGGTGTTTTTCTTCAAGCGCACGGTGCGCGAGTCGGCGCTGCGCCACGACATGTACGCCACCTTCATGGCCAAGCCGATCGCCGGCGAGCCGGGCTCGGCGATGCACGTTCACCAGAGCATCCTGAACAAGAAGACCGGCAAGAACATCTTCAGCAACGACGACGGCACACCGTCCGAATCGTTCTACCACTACATCGGCGGCCTGCAGCGCTACATTCCTTCGGCCATGGTGCTGGTCGCGCCCTATGTGAACAGCTACCGCCGCCTCTCGCGCAACACCGCCGCCCCGATCAACATCGAATGGGGCCACGACAACCGGACGGTGGGCATCCGTTCACCCATTTCCAGCCCCGCAGCGCGCCGGGTGGAGAACCGCGTGATCGGCGCCGACGCCAACCCCTACATCGCCATGGCGATGACGCTGGCCTGCGGCTACCTGGGCATGAAGAACAAGATTGCTCCCAAGGCCGAGATGAAGGGCGACGCCTACCTGGCGCCGTACTCGCTGCCGCGCAGTCTCGGGGAAGCGCTGGACTGGCTGCGCCGTGAGACCGATCTGCACGACATCCTCGGCAAAGAGTTCATCACCATCTACACCGAGATCAAGGAACTCGAATTCGACGAGTTCATGAAGGTGATCTCGCCCTGGGAACGCGAACACCTGCTGCTTCATGTGTAACCCCCCGCGCCGCTTCGCGTCACCCCCCAGGGGGCACGCCTGCGGCCTGGCAAAGCCAGTTCCGCGGCGTTTTGAACAACCTCCCCTCTTTCTGAAAGTGAGCCAGTCGCCATGAACACCTCGACCCTCATCGCCCCGCCCGCCCTCGTGCGCCGCGCCGAACAGCACGACACCCAAGCCATACAGGCCGCCGACAGCGCGCACTTCATCCACCCCTTCACCGACCACGGTGACCTGGCCACGCGCGGCTCGCGCGTGATCACGCGGGCCGACAACATCTACGTGTGGGATTCCGAAGGCCACAAGATCCTCGACGGCATGAGCGGGCTGTGGTGCGTCAACGCCGGCTACGGCCGCAAGGAACTGGCCGACGCCGCCTACCAGCAGATGATGACGCTGCCCTTCTACAACAGCTTCTTCCAGACCACCAACGTACCGGCGGTGCAGCTGGCCACCAAGCTGGCCGCGCTGGCGCCCAAGGTCGGTGGCCGCAGCTTTGAACACGTGTTCTTCTCGAGCAGCGGCTCGGAGAGCAACGACACCAACGTGCGCATGGTGCGCCGCTACTGGGACCTGCTGGGCCAGCCGCAGCGCAAGGTGATCATCGGCCGCCTCAACGGCTACCACGGCTCCACCATGGCCGGCGCCTCGCTGGGCGGCATGGGCGGCATGCACGCGCAGGGCGACCTGCCCATCCCCGACATCACGCACATCGGCCAGCCCTACTTCTTCGAGAACGCGCTGCCGGGTGAGAGCCAGGATGCGTTCGGCCTGCGCGCAGCGGGCTGGCTGGAAACCAAGATCCTGGAGCTGGGCGCCGACAAGGTGGCGGCCTTCATTGCCGAGCCGGTACAGGGCGCGGGCGGCGTGATCATTCCGCCGGCCACTTACTGGCCCGAGATCCAGCGCATTGCGGACAAGCACGGCATCCTGCTGATCGTCGATGAGGTCATCTGCGCCTTCGGCCGGCTGGGCCACTGGTTCGCCTACGAGAAGTTCGGCATCCGGCCCGACCTGGTGACCTTCGCCAAAGGTGTGACCAGCGGCTACATCCCACTGGGCGGTGTGATGGTGGGCGATCGCGTGGCCAAGGTGCTGATCGAGCAGGGCGGCGAGTTCAACCACGGCTACACCTACAGCGGCCACCCGGTGGCCTGTGCGGTGGCGCTGGCCAACATCGAGCTGATCGAGCGCGAGAACCTGGTGGGCCGGGTGCGCGACGACACCGGCCCCTATCTCGCCGAACGCTTTGCCGAGCTCAACGACCACCCGCTCGTGGCTGTGGCCGAAACCTGCGGCTTTGTCGCCGGCCTGGTGCTGGTGAAGGACAAGGCCACCCGGGCCACCTTCGACCCCGACCTGGGTGTGGGCATGATGTGCCGCGCCCACTGTTTCAAGAACGGGCTGATCATGCGCGCGGTGGGTGACCGCATGATCATCGCGCCGCCACTGGTGATGACCCGCGCCCAGATCGACGAGATGATGGCGTTGATCCACACCTGCCTGGACGCCACCTTGTCCCAGCTGCGGGCAGCTGGCCAACATGCGTGAATAGAATGCCCCCTGCAGCAGCCCCGAACGCACCGGTGAGGTGCATTCGGGGCGACAGCAGGTCTGGAACTTGCTAGATTGTTGTCGAGTCTTTTCCATGCCTTTCGGTTCGATTTGTCGTTGATCAACCCCACTCTGGAGTGAGCACCACCATGAAGAAACACGTTTTGGTTATTGCCATGTCGGCCATCCTGCTGGCGTCTTGCGGCAAGAAAGAAGAACCCGTTGCAGCCACACCCGCCCCTGTGGCCGCCGCGCCTGCGGCGCCCGCAGCACCCGCGGGTCCGGTGCTCGACGACGAGAAGATCCTCAACGTCTACAACTGGCCCGACTACATCACTGAAACGCTGGTGGCCGACTTCGAGAAAGAATTCGGCATCAAGGTCAACTACGACACCTTCGAGAACAACGAAGCGCTGCACGCCAAGCTGGTCGCGGGCAACTCGGGCTACGACATCGTGATTCCCACCGCCGGCTTCGCCAAGAAGCAGGTCGAGGGCGGCCTGTACCAGCCGATCGACAAGAGCAAGATCCCGAACTACGCCAACCTGGACACCGAGTTCATGGCCAAGATCGCCGGCGTGGACCCCGACAACAAGCACCTGGTGCCTTGGGCCTGGGGCTTCACCACCGTGGGCATCAACAAACAGAAGGTCGAGAAAGCGCTGGGCGGCATGCCCATGCCCGAGAACGCCTGGGACCTTGTGTTCAAGCCCGAGTACTCGAGCAAGCTCAAGTCGTGCGGCATCGCCTACCTCGATTCGCCCAGCGAGATCCTGCCGGTGGCACTGAACTACGTGGGCAAGCCCGCCTACAGCGAGAACCCGGAAGACTTCAAGCTGGCGGGTGAGATGCTGGCCAAGGTGCGCAAGGACGTTCGCCTGTTCTCCAGCACCATGATCGACGACATCGCTGGCGGCAAGGCCTGCGCCTTCGTGGGCTGGTCGGGCGACATCAACATCGCGGCTGACCGGGTGAAGGAAACCGGCGGCAAGGACGAGATCATCCCGCTGCTGCCCACGGGCGGTGGTCTGGTGTTCATCGACACCATGGCCATCCCCAAGGACGCCAAGCACGTGAACAACGCGCACGCCTTCATCGACTTCTACCTGCGCGCCGCCAACGGCGCTGCCATGGCCAACGAGCTGAACTACCCCACCGGCAACAAGGCCGCCATGGCCGACATCAAGGACGAGGTCAAGAACAACAAGACCATCTTCCTGAGCGAGGAAGACACCGCGCGTCTGATCCCCACTGGCGGCTATTCCAACGACATCGCCAGCACGCTCAACGACACCTACAACGCGTTCAAACGCGGCAAGTAAAGCGCCGCTGCACGGGCCAAGGGCTGTTCATCCTCCTGGGTTGAACGGCCCTTTTTGTTGGTTTCAGCGAAGAAACGGACTTCAAGATGGCAGACACAACGGGTTATCTGGTGACCGAGAAACTGGTCAAACGTTTTGACGAAGCCACGGCGGTGGATGAGGTCTCGCTCTCGATCGGCAAGGGCGAAATCTTCGCCCTGCTGGGCAGCTCCGGATGCGGCAAATCCACGTTGTTGCGCATGCTCGCCGGCTTCGAGAAGCCGACCTCGGGGCGCATTCTGCTGGGCGGCCAGGACGTGGCGGCCATGCCCCCCTACGAGCGACCGGTCAACATGATGTTCCAGTCGTATGCGCTGTTTCCGCACCTGACCATCTGGGAAAACGTGGCCTTTGGCCTCAAGCGCGAAGGCCTGCCCAAGGCCGAGGTGAAGCAGCGAACCGACGAGATGCTGGGCCTGGTGCAGCTCACGCCCTACGCGCAGCGCAAGCCGCACCAGCTCTCGGGCGGACAGCAGCAGCGCGTGGCGCTGGCGCGCAGCCTCGCCAAGCGGCCCAAGATGCTGCTGCTGGACGAACCGCTGGGTGCCCTGGACAAGAAGCTGCGCGAGCAGACCCAGTTCGAGCTGGTCAACATCATCGAGAAGGTGGGCGTGACGGTGGTCATGGTCACGCACGACCAGGAAGAGGCCATGACCATGGCCAGCCGCATCGCCATCATGAGCAAGGGGCGCGTGCTGCAGGTGGGCACGCCGGAAGAGATCTACGAACACCCCACCAACCGTTTTGTGGCCGACTTCATCGGCAACGTGAACCTGTTCGAGGGCAAGCTCAGCGTGGACGAGCCCAACCGCTGTGCGGTGGCCACCGCCATGGGCGAGATGCAGGTGGGCCACGGTGTGCCGGGCCACCTCAACATGCCGGTGGCGCTGGCCGTGCGGCCTGAGAAGATCGAGATCAGCAAGCAGCGGCCTGAAGGCGTGACGGTCAACCTGTTCACGGGTGTGGTGAAAGAGATTGCGTATTTCGGCTCGTACAACACCTACATCGTGCAGGCCAGTGACGGCAGCAAGCTCAAGATCACCGAGGCCAACACCTCGCGCCAGGACCTGTCGGACATCACCTGGGAAGACACGGTCTACTTTTGGTGGAGCGACGTCGCCGGCGTGGTGCTTCGCGACTGACCCGATCTGTTCGCCGACTGAAGTTCTGGAGCACAACGATGGCATCTTCATTTCCCGTCCCCGGCAAACGCTTCGTGATCGGCGTGCCCTTTGTCTGGCTGATCGTCTTCTTTTTCCTGCCGTTTCTGATCCTGCTCTACATCAGCTTCGTGGACATGGGCGGTGACATCAGCCCGTTCAAGCCGATCTGGGATCCGGTCTCCGGCGTTCTGAGTCTGAAGTACGAAAACTACCTCGCGATCTTCCGCACCGAGGAAGGTGCCCCGCTGTTCAAGACGCTGTACGTGGACGCTTACGTGCGCTCCATCTGGTACGCGCTGTGCACGGCGTTTTTCTGTCTCGTGATCGGCTACCCGTTCGCCTACTTCATCGCGCGCTCACCCGCCAGCGTGCGCCCGGCCTTGCTGCTCATGGTGATGCTGCCGTTCTGGACCTCGTTCCTGCTGCGGGTCTACGCCTGGAAGGGCATCCTGACCGACCAGGGCGTGCTCAACCGGCTGATGATGTCGCTGGGCATCATCGACGAGCCGATCCAGATGCTCTATACCAACGTGTCCATGCTCATCGGCATGACCTACGTGTACCTGCCCTTCATGGTGCTGCCGTTGTACGCCAACCTCGTGAAAATGGACTTCCGCCTGCTGGAGGCGGCCTACGACCTGGGCACCACGCCGTTCAAGGCGTTCTGGTTGATCACCGTGCCGCTGTCCAAGGCGGGCATCGTGGCCGGCTTCATGCTGGTATTCATTCCGTGTGTGGGCGAGTTCGTGATCCCGTCGCTGCTCGGTGGGCCGGAGAACCTGATGATCGGCCGCGTGGTCTGGGACGAGATGTTCACCGCCAACGACTGGCCGCGTGCGACCGCGCTGGCGGTGGTGATGATCGCGCTGATCGTCATACCGCTGGCCCTTTACTACCGTTCAACGGCAGACGACAAATGACCGCCCAGAGCCCAATCGAGAAGGACGCCCGATGAAACAAGTTCTCGAAAAACACTTCGGCAAGGCCTGGCTGGCGCTGGTGTTCGCCTTCCTGTACCTGCCGCTGCTGTTCATGATCGTGTTTTCGTTCAACAGCACACGGCAGGACGCGCGTTTCACCGGCTTCTCGCTGCGCTGGTACGAAGCGCTGATGCAGGACTCCAAGATCGTCGACGCCTTTTTTCTCTCGCTGAAGGTGGCGGCAGTGACGGGCGTGCTCTCGGCCGTGCTGGCCACCTTCGCGGCCTTTGTGCTGGTGCGTTACCGCCGCTTCATCGGCCGCACCATCTTCAGCGGCATGGTGAATGCGCCGCTGGTGATGCCCGAGGTGATCATCGGCCTGTCGCTGCTGCTGCTGGCTGTGGGTGCGCAGAACCTGTTTGGCTGGCCGCAGCGCGGCCTGCTCACCATCATCCTGGGCCACACGCTGCTGGGCATGGCCTACGGCATGGTGGTGATCCAGAGCCGGCTGATGGAGATGGACCGTTCGATCGAAGAAGCGGCCATGGACCTCGGCGCGCGGCCGCACCAGGTGTTTTTTCTCATCACGCTGCCCAACATCTTCCAGGCCATCCTCGCGGCCTTCCTGCTCGCGTTCACGCTGTCTTTCGACGACGTGGTGATTGCCGAATTCCTCTCCGGCCCGGGCGTGAACACCCTGCCGCAGGTGATCTTTGGCTACGCACGCCGCGGCATCAACCCAACGGTCTACGCGGCGGCCACGCTGCTCATCGTGACGGTGACGATCGTGATCGTGGGGTACGCGGTGTGGGTGGCGCGCTCGACCCGCAAGCGGGAGCGCGAAGTGGCGGCAGCGCTCAGATCCTGAGGCCACTGGATCGTTGGTTGCCGGGCAAAGTGGCTTTGCCGTGGAGAGTGTTTCGGGCGTAGCATGAGGCCACTTGCTCACCCCCGCCGTTCGGGCTGAGCTTGTCGAAGCCCTCGCCTGCACGGTGGTGAACCCTTCGACAAGCTCAGGGCGAACGGGATTCCCCACCGCCACCATGACCACCATCTCGCCTCAGGCCACATCCCTTTCTTTCGACGGCCGCGCATTCATCAACGGCGAGCGCATCGCCGCGCGCGACGGACAGACTTTTGATTGCATTTCGCCGGTGGACGGTCGCTTGCTGACCGCCGTGGCGCGCTGTGGTGAGGCCGATATCGACGCGGCCGTGGCCGCCGGTCGCGCCGCCTTTGAAGACCGCCGCTGGAGCGGCCTGGCGCCCGCGCACCGCAAGCGCATCATGATCAAGTTCGCCGAGCAGCTCACCGCGCATGCCGACGAACTGGCCCTGACCGAAACGCTGGACATGGGCAAACCCATCAAATACGCCAAGGGCGTGGACGTGAACAGCGCGGCCAACTGCATCCGCTGGTACGGCGAAGCGGTGGACAAGGTGTACGACGAGATCGCGCCCACGGGGCGCAACGCGCTGGCCATGATCACGCGCGAGCCAGTGGGTGTGGTGGGCGTGATCGTGCCCTGGAACTACCCCATGATCATGGCGGCGTGGAAGATCGCGCCCGCGCTGGCTGCCGGCAACTCGGTGGTCTTGAAGCCCAGCGAGAAGAGCCCGCTCACCGCCCTGCGCCTGGCCGAGCTGGCGTTGGCCGCCGGCATTCCACCCGGCGTGTTCAACGTGGTGCCCGGCTTTGGTCCCGAGGCCGGCAGCCCGCTGGCGCTGCACATGGACGTGGACTGCATTGCCTTCACCGGCAGCACGCGCGTGGGCAAACAGATCCACGTGATGGCCGGGCAGAGCAACCTCAAACGCGCCTGGACGGAGTTGGGCGGCAAGTCCCCCAACATCGTGTTCGCCGACTGCCCCAACCTCGACCGCGCGGTGGAAGCCGCCGTGGGCAGCATCTTCTTCAACCAGGGCGAGAGCTGCAACGCACCCTCGCGCCTGTTTATCGAGGCCTCGATCAAGGACGCGTTCCTGGAGAAGGCGCTCAAGCTGGTGCCCGACTACCAGCCTGGCAACCCGCTGGACAAGGCCACCACGATGGGCGCCATCGTCGACAAGGTGCAGATGGACACGGTGCTGCGCGACATCGAGTCGGGCAAGAGCGAAGGTGCCACGCTGCTGGCCGGTGGTGAGGCTTCGATGCCGGTGGC
>JBBQKZ010000100.1:0-13664 GCA_038327405.1 Burkholderiales bacterium
CTCGCGCAGCTTCTCCCCTCACCGTCGCCGGCTGGTCCGGACCCTGGTTCATGCAAGACAAATACGCCCACAAGGAAGTCGAGCGCGCCGCGCACGCCCACTGGAACGCCACCGACGCCTACCGCGTGACGGAAGACCAGAGCAAGCCGAAGTTCTACGCCTGCTCCATGCTGCCCTACCCCAGCGGCAAGCTGCACATGGGCCATGTGCGCAACTACACCATCAACGACATGCTGGCGCGCCACCTGCGCATGAAGGGCTTCAACGTGCTCATGCCCATGGGCTGGGACGCGTTCGGGCTGCCGGCGGAAAACGCCGCGTTGAAGAACGGTGTGCCACCGGCCAAGTGGACGTACGAGAACATTGCGTACATGAAGCAGCAGATGCAGGCCATGGGCCTGGCCATCGACTGGTCGCGCGAAGTGGCCACCTGCGACCCCAGCTACTACAAGTGGAACCAGTGGCTGTTCCTGAAGATGCTGGAAAAAGGCATCGCCTACCGCAAGACCCAGGTCGTCAACTGGGACCCGGTGGACATGACCGTGCTGGCCAACGAACAGGTGATCGATGGCAAGGGCTGGCGTACCGGTGCGGTGGTCGAGAAGCGCGAGATTCCGGGCTACTACCTCAACATCACCTCGTACGCGGAAGAGCTGCTCGACCACGTGCAGATCGGCAACCCCAAAGCGACCCTCAACGGCTGGCCCGACAAGGTGCGGCTGATGCAGGAGAACTGGATCGGGAAGAGCGAAGGCGTTCGCTTCGCCTTTACCCACGACATCAAGGACGCGAATGGCGCCTTGATCGGCGATGGGAAGATGTACGTCTTCACCACGCGCGCCGACACCATCATGGGCGTGACCTTCTGCGCCGTGGCACCCGAACACCCCCTGGCTGCGCACGCGGCGGTGGGCAACCCGGCACTCGCCGCGTTCATCGAGGAGTGCAAAACCGGTGGTACCACCGAGGCCGAGCTGGCCACGCAGGAGAAGAAGGGCATGGCCACGGGCCTGACCGTGACGCACCCGCTGACCGGCGAAGCGGTGGCGGTGTGGGTGGGCAACTATGTGCTGATGAGCTACGGCGACGGCGCCGTGATGGGCGTGCCCGCGCACGACGAGCGCGATTTCGCGTTTGCGAAGAAATACGACCTGAAGATTCAACCCGTGGTGGAGGTCGAGGGCGAGACCTTCAGCTTGGACGCCTGGGCCGACTGGTACGGCGACAAGCAGCGCGCGGTTTGCGTGAACTCCGGTGCCTTTGACGGCATGCCGTACAAGGCGGCAGTGGACGCAGTGGCCACCCAACTCGCAGCCAAAGGCCTGGGCGAAAAGAAGACCACCTTCCGCCTGCGCGACTGGGGCGTGAGCCGCCAGCGCTACTGGGGCACGCCCATTCCCATCATCCATTGCGCCGAACACGGCGCTGTGCCGGTGCCCGAGAAGGACCTGCCTGTGGTGCTGCCGCAGGACTGCATCCCCGACGGCTCGGGCAACCCGCTGCACAAGCACGAAGGCTTTCACGCCGGCGTGGTGTGCCCGGTGTGTGGCCAACCCGCCCGCCGCGAGACCGACACCATGGACACCTTCGTGGATTCGTCGTGGTACTTCATGCGCTACTGCGACCCGAAGAACAGCGAGAAGATGGTTGCCGAAGGTGCCGACTACTGGATGCCGATGGACCAGTACATCGGCGGCATCGAACACGCGATCCTGCACCTGCTCTACGCGCGCTTCTGGACCAAGGTCATGCGCGACATGGGCCTGGTGAAGATCGACGAGCCCTTCTCCCACCTGCTCACGCAAGGCATGGTGCTCAACCACCTGTACAGCCGGCGCACCGAGAAGGGCGGCAAGGATTATTTCTGGCCACACGACGTGGAAAACGTGCTCGACGAAGCCGGCAAGGTCGTGGGCGCCAAGCTCAAGAACCCGGCCACCAGCGGTGACGGCATGCTGCCGGTGGGCACGCCCATCGACTACGAGGGCGTGGGCACCATGTCCAAGTCGAAGAACAACGGTGTCGACCCGCAGGACCTGATCGAGAAGTACGGCGCCGACACTGCGCGCCTGTACACGATGTTCACCGCACCGCCCGAGGCCACGCTGGAGTGGAACGACGCGGCGGTGGAGGGCAGCTACCGTTTCCTGCGCCGCGTGTGGGCCTTCGGCCTCAAGCTCTCGGCCACCAGCGGCCTGGGCGCACTCGCGGCCGGTGTGGCGAAGCAATCGTTGTCCAAAGGCGCGGAGGCGCTGCGGCTGGAGATGCACACCGTGCTCAAGCAGGTGGACTACGACTACCAGCGCATGCAATACAACACCGTGGTGTCGGGTGCGATGAAGATGCTCAACGCCCTGGAAGACTTCAAGCCCGACGGCTCGGCCGGCGACAACGCCGCACTGGCCGAGAGCTTCGGCATCCTGCTGCGCTGCATCTACCCCGCCACGCCGCACATCGCGCACACGCTGTGGACCGAGCTGGGCTTTTCGGGCGAACTGCTGGATGCGCCCTGGCCGGAGGCCGACGAGGCCGCCCTGCAGCGCGACGAGATCGAGCTCGTGCTGCAGATCAACGGCAAGCTGCGCGGCAGCCTGCTGGTGCCGGCCAACGCCGACAAGGCCGCCATCGAAGCGGCGGCGCTGGCCAGCGAGGCCTTCATGAAGCAGGCCGCTGGTGCACCGCCGAAAAAAGTGGTGGTCGTGCCCGGCCGCCTGGTCAACGTGGTGATCTGAAAGCCCCTGCATGACGAACCAACGCACCCGAATCCCAAGCCGCCGCGCCTGGCTGCAACTGGCCCTGGGCGCCGCCGCGCTCGGTCTGTCGGGCTGCGGCTTCGCCCTGCGCAAGGCGCCCACCTTTGCTTTCGACACGGTGCGCATCCAGGGCATGGAGGGCACCCAGGTGAGCCGTGAACTGCGGGATGCGCTGCAGGCCAACGGTCTGCGCGTGCTCACCTCGACCACGCCCGCCACGGGCGCCGGCGCTCCAACGGCGCAGGCCGTCCTCACCGTGCTGGTGGACCAGCGTGAGCGGGTGGTGGTGGGCCAGACGGCCGCCGGGCAGGTGCGCGAACTGCAGCTGCGCACCCGCTTCGTGTTTCGCCTGCGCGCGCCGAACGACAAGATCCTGATCGACGACGTCGAACTGCTGCTGGAGCGCGACATCAGCTTCAACGAAACGCAGGTGCTGGCCAAGGACGCCGAAGAGCAGCTGCTCTACCGCGACATGCGCAGCGACATCGTTCAACAGGTGGTGCGACGCCTGGCGGCGGTGAAGTCGCTCTGAGCCCAACCCCAAGAACCCCATGCAGATCGCAGCCAACCAGCTCGCCGCCCAGCTGCAGCGCGGCCTCAAGAGCCTCTACACACTGCACGGCGACGAGCCGCTGCTGATTCAGGAGGCGGCGGACGCGATCCGTGTGGTGGCGCGCGAGCAGGGCTGTGGCGAGCGCACGGTGCACACCGTGGCTGGCGCGCATTTCGACTGGGGTGAGGTGCTGGCCAGCGGCGGCTCCATGAGCCTGTTTTCCGACAAACAGCTGATCGAAATCCGCATCCCGTCGGGCAAGCCCGGCAAGGATGGCTCGCAAGTGCTGCAGCAGATCGCGCAGAGCGCCGAGAACAACGACAGCACGGTCACAGTGGTGATCCTGCCCAGGCTGGACATGGCCACGCAAAAGGGCGCCTGGTTCGCCGCGCTCGACAGCTTCGGCACCGTGGTGCGCGTGGATGCGGTTGACCGCAAGGCCTTGCCGCAGTGGATTGCGCTGCGCCTGCAGCAGCAGGGACAGCGCGTGGTGGCGGGTGAAGAAGGCCAGCGCACCCTGCAGTTTTTTGCCGACCGAGTCGAAGGCAACCTGCTCGCTGCGCACCAGGAAATCCAGAAGCTGGCGCTGCTGCATCCGGCGGGTGAGTTGTCGCTGGAGCAGGTGGAGTCGGCCGTGCTCAACGTGGCACGCTACGACGCGTTCAAACTCGCCGAGGCGGTGCTGGGCGGGCAGAGCGTGCGCGTGCAGCGCATGCTCGACGGTCTGCAGGCCGAAGGCGAAGCGCCGGTGCTGGTGCACTGGGCGCTGTCCGAAGACATCCGCGCACTGCACCGCGTGCGCACCGCGCTGGACGCCGGTCGCCCCTTGCCCATGGCGTTGCGCGAGAACCGTGTGTGGGGCGTGAAGGAGAAGCTCATGGAGCGCGCACTGCCGCTGCTCTCCATGGCCACGCTCACGCGCTGGCTGGAAGACGCCCACACGGTGGACGGCATCGTCAAAGGCCTCAAGTCGCCCGGTTGGCCGGCGGACCCGTGGCAGGCATTGCAGCAGATGGCCATGAAAGTGGCGGTGGCCTGCGCGGTGCCGTCACGCTGAGGCAGTTTTCTTGGAGGAGCTCAGGGGCACCCAGAGCGAGAAGCACGAGCCCCGTCCGGGCACCGTGCGCAGGCCCAGGCGGATGCCGAGCAATCGCGCGCAGTGGCTCACGATCGACAAACCCAGGCCCATGCCGTGGTCCCTCTGCTCGGCCGTGCGCCCGCGACGAAAGGGTTCGAGCAAGGCCGCTTGTTCGTCCGGCTCGATGCCGGGGCCCGTGTCCCAGACCTGAATCAGGAGCTGCCCCGCGCGTTCCCGGCACGACAACAGCACACCGCCGCGTGGCGTGTAGCGCAAGGCGTTCGACACCAGGTTGCTCACCATGCGTTCAAGCAGCACCGGGTCGGTGTGCACGCTCGACAGGCAAGGCGTCACCACCCAGCGAAGCCTGCGTTCCTGCGCGCGCGCACTGAACATTGCTTCGATGCGCTCCAGCATGGGCTGCACCGAAAAAGCATGCAGATCGGGTGTGAGCTCGTCGCGGTGCATCTGAACCGCCATCAACATGGACGTGGTCAGATCGTTGGTGGCGTGTACCGCCGAGGACAACTGCGCCAGGGTTTCGGCCTCGGGGGCTGTGCCGCGCTGGCGCTGCAGGGTGTGCCACACCATGCGCAGCGCGTACAGCGGCTGCTGCAGATCGTGCGTGACCGCCGCCATGAAGCGCGAGCGCTCCTGCAGGGCTTGCTGCGCGAGTTCGCGCGCCGTACGCTCTCGCGCACCGCTTAGCTCGGCCGCGCTGCGCGCCCGCCGCTCCAGGCGGATGCGGTCGGCCAGAGCAAAGGACAGCAGAACCATTTCGAGTGCGGTGGCGATCAACAGCGCGTGGTAGAGCAGCGAGCCGGTTGACACCCACCCTTGCACCAGCACGGCGCGCACCACGGCCGCTGCCGCCATGGCGCTCCAGCCGATCAGGAAGATCAGCGCGGCCGGCACCTTCTGGTGCACGCCGACCACGCCCGCCACCACCACCAGCGACACGCCCCACATCGCCAGCGGCAGCAACACCCAGCGGATGAAGTCGCCCGCCGAGACCTCGAAGAGCAGCAGGGTCGCAGGCACCCAAAGCAACGCGCTGCCGCGCAGCGCGAGCGAGAGCCGTGGCGCCACGTCGCGCAGCCGCAGGAACTGGTCGGTGAACAGCAGTCCGAAGGCCGCAAACCAGGACGCCGCGAGCACAACGATTAGCGCAGAGTGCACTGCCCACTGTGGCCACACGTACACGGTGCCCAGCCCGGTACCACCAAGTTGGTAGACCACCATGCCCAGCCCGAACCCCACGTAATGCCCGTAGGACGCGTCGCGCAGCCGCGCCCACAGCACGCCGTTGTAGGCCACCAATCCCACGATGAGGCCGAAGTAGCCGCCCAGCACCATGTGCAGCCAGCGGTCGTGGTCGGCCCAGGCGGCCTCGGCGTGCAGTGACACCGGCACCCGCAAAATCCCGGTGCTTGCCACACGCATCACCACCTGCAGCGATGCGTGGGCGGGCAGGCTCAGGGGCAGCGCCGCCACGCGCTGCAAAGGTGCTGCACCCTCGGCGTGTGCAACCAGCCCAGCCTGTTGCAGAGCGGGTGGGCGCTCGCTGCCGTCCAGCACGAGCAGGTCGATCGAGCTCAGCAGTGGGTGGTCGACCACCCAGCGCCAATCGGTGGGCCGATCGAACCCACTGCGAAGCGACACGCGAAACCACACCGGATATTTGACGTGACCGAAATTGCCGCCGCCTGCGTGTTCGCTCAGCGATTGCCAGGGCGCATCGGCCGGTGGGAGGTTGCCTGGTGTCCAGCGCTGCTGCGGATCGGGCAGGTACTGCAGTTGCTCGCTCAGGCCCAGCACCTGCATGCCAGGTGACACGGACACTTCGGGGGCAGCGGCACTGGCGGGCGTGCCCAGCGCCAGCGCCGTCACCAGCCAGCCCAAGGCGCACAACCGCAGCAGGTTGGGAACGAGGCGCCGGCGCATGGTCAATCCGGCGGTGGTGTTGTGTCCAGTGGCGGGTTGAAGATGCGTCAGCGGTCCGCCCGGCCTGGCTGACGATAGTCCGATGGCGACACCCCCGTGTGCTCCCGAAACACGCGGCTGAAATGCGCCGTGTTGTTGAAGCCCCAGGAGAACGCGATGTCGGTGATGGTGCGCTGTGTACCACCGCTCTGGCGCAGCTCACGCATGCAGGCCTGGATGCGCTGGCGCTGGATGTAGTGGGCGGGCGTGTCCTCTTCCGCGCTGAAGGCGTTGTGCAGATGGCGCTTGCTGCAGTTGAGCGCCTGCGCGATGTGGTCCAGCGTGAGCGAGGGATCACGCAGGTGCTGGCCGATGTGCTCGCGGATGCGGTCGCGAAAGGCCTCGAGCTGGGTCACGCTGCTCTCGCGGCCCGCGAGTTCCTGCAACGACAGCCGCACCAGTTCCACGATGAGCTCGCCCGCGCCGCGCGCTGCCGTCCCGCTCATCTGCGGCAGCTCCCGATAGGTGCTGCGCATGGTCTCCAGCGCCACGCGGGCGATGCCGCTCACGCCACCCACGTGGCGCGCCATCAGCGGCTCCAGCTTGATGCCGCGCTCGGTGAGTTGCTCCTTGGGCAGCATCACGATCAGGTGTTCCACCCGTTCGGGGTTGGCGATCTCGTAGCTGCCGGTGGTGTCGTAGATGGCCCAGCCGCCCGGTCGCACCCAGGCTTCCCGTCCTTGCTGCTGCACCGCCGCGCTGCCCTGCCAGGGCGCCACGATCTTCAGATACGCGCGGTCGTTGGCGCGCGCGAGCTGCGGGCTCTTCAGCACACGGTGGCGGTTGGCTTCGAGTTTGGTGAGCACCACGTCGCCCGCGGCTGATGCGCTCATGTGGCCATCGAAGTCGGTGTCGCCGTACAGGTCGGATTCCAGCCCGCCGAAATGGGTCCAGACCCAGTCGCGCCAGATGGCGGCGCGTTCGATCGGCGCAACGCTGTCGGTGCTCATCACGGAGGCAACGGCCATGGGGGTCTCCGGTGGTGGTCTGGACGCAAATTATCGGCCGCGCCGCCCAACCCCGCCGCCCGCTTGATCAAGGGTTTTCCCGAGGCGTCATGCACGTTCCGTCAAGCAGGTAGTGCATCCACAGCACAGCACGATATTTCTGCCGTGCCTACCATTCGGCTCTCAGCCAACCCACACCCGCAGGAGACACAACATGGTTCAAGCCAATCGCCGTCTGGTCATCAAGAGCGCCGCCGCCGCGGTCGGCGCCATGTCGTTCGCGCCCGGGCTCATGGCGCAATCCGCGCCGGTGCGCATCGGTTATTCGATGTCGCGCACCGGTCCCTGGACGGGCGGCGCACAGGTGAGCCAGGAGCCCAATTACCTTCTTTGGGCCGAACAGCAGAACGCAGCGGGTGGCCTTGACGTGAAAGGCGTGAAGCGCCAGATCGAGCTCATCAGCAGCGACGACCGCAGCGACACCGAGACCGTGGTGCGCACCTATGAAAAACTCATGGGCAGCGACAAGGTCGACCTGGTGCTGCCGCCCTGGGGTTCCAACGCCAACTTCGCTGTGGCACCGCTGGCCAACCGTTTTCAGTACCCGTTCCTCGCACCCACTGCACTCTCGCGCCGCCTGGTCGAGATGCGGCTGCCGTACTTCTTTTTGTTGCTGCAGCAGCCCGCGCCCATGACGAACGCACTGGTGGACATGCTGAAAGCCAATGGCGTGAAAACCGTGGCGCTAATCTATGTGGATGACCTGTTCGGCCTGGAGAACTACGCCGCGTTCAAGGTGGCGCTGCAGGGCAGCGGCATCACCATGGTGGAGGACAAGAGCTACCCCGGTGGCGTGAAAGACCTCTCGCCCGTGCTGCGCTCCATGAAAGACAAGAACCCCGACGCGTTCGTGGGCTTCACCTACCCGCCCGACACCATCCTGGCCAGCCGCCAGGCCAAGGAAGTGGGCTTCAACCCGAAGTTCATCTACGCCTCGGTGGGTACCGCGTTCCAGCTCTACCGCAACGTGATGACCCCCGCTGGCGCTGAAGGCGTGCTGGGCATGGGCTCGTGGAACGGCAAGACCAGCCCGGCGGCCAAGGCCTACTTCGACGCGCACACCAAGAAGTTTGCCGGCAAGGAACCCGACCGCTGGGCCAGCGGTGCATGCTGGTCGGGTCTGGAGATCCTCACCAACGCCTGCAAGCAGGTGGGTCTGGACCGCAAGGCCATCCGCGACTACGTGGCCAACACCACGCACAAGACGATTCTGGGCGACATCAAGTTCAACGGCAGCGAGAACGTGGGCACGCCGGGGACCGTGGGCCAGTGGCAGAACGGGGAGTTCGAGGTGGTGTGGCCGAAGTCGGTGGCGACTGCAGCCTTGAACCCCAACAAGCCTGTGTGGAAGTGACACACCGTTTGTCCTGCGCTGTTCGCAGGACCTGAGTCCATCACCAAACCCCAGCCGTTCGGGCTGAGCAAGTCGAAGCCCATCCAGCCATGTCTGCGTGAGCCCTTCGACAAGCTCAGGGCGAACGGGGTTGTGTTTCCGGCCCCCCAAATGTCCTTCTCCGCCTGGCTCGAACTCCTCGCCTCCGGTCTCATCACCGGGGGCATCTATGCGCTCGTCGCGCTCGGGCTGAACCTGCAGTACGGGCTGATGCGCATCCTCAACATCGCGCACGGCGAGTTCCTCATGGTGGGGGCCTACCTCACCTGGATGGCGCAGACCTCGCTGGGGCTGAACCCGCTCTTCATGGTGCCGGTGTCGTTTGTCATGCTGTTCGTGCTGGGCTGGGTGATCCACCGCCTGTGTTTCCGCCGCCTCACCGTCACCTCGCCCGACCTCGACATCTTCGAGGCGCGTGGCCTCATGGTGGCCTTCGGCCTCATGTTCCTGGTGCAGAACTTCGCCTCATGGATGTGGGGCGGTGACCTGCGCGGCTACGACTTCCTCACCGAGCCGGTGCAGATCCCGCTGCCCGACGGCACGGCGCAGTTCGCCGGCAACAAGCTGCTGGTGTTTGCGCTGGCGCTGCTGTTCTCGGGCGCGCTCATCGTGCTCATGCGCACCACGCTGCTGGGCAAGGGCGTGCGCGCGCTCATGCAGTCGCCCACCGGCGCGCAGCTCATGGGCATCAACACCCAACGCCTGCACCCGCTCATGTTCGGCATCGGCCTGGGCCTCTCAGGTGTGGCTGGTTGCCTGATCTCCATGGCCTACACCATCAGCCCGTCCATGGGCGAGCCCTACACCATCACCGCGCTCATCGTCATCACGCTGGGCGGCTTCGGCAGCATGGGCGGTGCGCTCGCCGGTGGCCTCCTGCTCGGCGTCATCGAAGCCCTGGGCATGCACTTCACCAATCCCTCGCTCAAGGCTCTGTTGAGCTACGTGGTCTTCATCAGTGTGCTGTTGCTGCGGCCTGAAGGTCTCTTCTCCCGCAAGAGCAGAAAAGCATGAATTCAAGACAGTTCCTCATCCGCGACCTGCTGGTCCTTTTCGGTCTCACCGGCTGGGCGTTGGCGCTTCCCAGCTTCGCCAGCGAGTTCGCCGTGTCCATGGCGCTCACCTGCCTGATGTACATCGCGCTCTCGTCGAGCTGGGCGTTGTTTTGCGGCACCACGCGCTATTTGTCGCTCGCGACCTCGGCCTTCTTCGGTATCGGGGCCTACACCAGCGCCATCCTGCTGGAGCAGTTGTCGTGGGTGCAGGCCATCGCCATGGGCTCCCTGATCGCGGCAGCGGTTGCGGTGGTCATGGGTGCTGCCGTGCTGCACCTGCGCGGAACCTACTTCGCGGTGCTCACTTTCGGCATGACCGAACTCATCCGCCACGCCATCAGCTACTTCGAGAAGAGCGTCACCGGCACCGTGGGCCGTGTGCTCATGGTGGTGCCCGATCGCGACACCATTTACCTCACCGTGCTCGCGCTCGCGGTGATCACCGTGGCGCTGTCCATCACCATCCGGCGCACGCGCTTTGGTCTCGCCATGCTCGGTATCGGAGCCGACGAGCAGCGCGCCCAGACGCTGGGCGTGAACACGCGCTGGATCAAGATCGCCGGCTTTGCGCTCACCGCTGCGGTGGCCGGTGCGGTGGGCGCGGCCATGTCGGTACGCTGGACCTACATCGACCCCCACACCGTGTTCAACCCCTTCATCGGTTTCCAGACCGTGCTCATTGCACTCATCGGCGGCGCGGCCACGCTCTGGGGTCCGCTGATCGCGGCCATCGTCTTCAGCGTGCTGGCCGAAACGCTGCGTCTGCAGGTGCCGCAGATTTACATGATGTCGCTCGGTTTGCTGCTCATCCTCTCGGTGCTGTACCTGCCGGGTGGTCTGGCCTCGCTGCGCGCCGAGACCTTCCGCGGCTGGCGCGATGGTGCCAAGGCCTGGTGGATCGAGACGCGCGACGACCTGAGCGGCGAGACCAAGCGCCGCAAGCTCCGCGACAAACAACTCAGGGAGCGCCGCGATGTCTTCTGATCGCCAGCCCCTGCTCGATGCCCGCGACATCACCGTGCGCTTCGGTGGCCTCACCGCGGTCGACGCCGTGAGCGCGCGCTTCATGCCGGGCGAACTCGTCGGCATCATCGGCCCCAACGGCGCAGGCAAGACCACCTTCTTCAACGCCATATCGGGTGTGACCCAAGCCACCAGCGGCAAATTGCTGATGCAGGGGCGCGAATTGAGCGGCCAAGGTCCGCACCGCTTTGCGGCCCATGGCCTGGCGCGCACCTTCCAGACGCCGCGCACCTTTGCCGACATGCGGGTGCGCGACAACATCGCCTTCGGCCTCAAGTTCGCAGGCCGTCGGCCTCGCAAGTACATCTGGTGGGGCGAAGAGACCACGGTGCCGTGGGTGCTGCGCACGCCCGAAAGCATCCTGGGCTTGATCGGCCTCTCGGCGCAGGCTGACCTGCCAGCCGCGGCCATCACACCGTCGCAGCAGCGCCTGCTGGAGATCGGCATGGCGCTGGCCACGCGCCCTCGCATGCTGCTGCTCGACGAGGTGGCCGCCGGCCTGACCGAAAACGAGGTGGAGGAGATGGCCCGCCTGATTCGCCGCCTGCGCGACGAGCTCGACCTCACCGTGGTCTGGATCGAACACGCCGTGACCACGCTGCTGCGCCACGTGGAGCGCGTGATCGTGTTGCACCAGGGCAAAAAGATCGCCGATGGCACGCCCGCCGAGGTGGTGCGCAACGCCGAGGTGATCGAGGCCTATCTGGGTGACGAGATGAACGAGACCGACAACGCTCTCGAGGAGACCACCGCATGATGTGGTACCGCCCAAACCCCTTTGAACTCGGTGGCGGCGCCCGCGCCCGCCTCAAGGTGAACGGCCTCTCGGCCGGATACGGCGCCTTCCTCGTGTTGCGCGACATCCAGCTCGACATCCAGCCCGGTCTCACCGTGGTGCTCGGCCCCAACGGCGCGGGCAAGACCACGCTGCTCAAGGCGCTCAACGGCCTGATTCCGCGCGGCGGTTCGGTGTTGCTCGACGGCGCCGAGATGCCCGAGAAGACGCACGAGATCGTGCAGGCCGGCGTGGCCCTGGTGCCCGAAGGCCGCCAGCTGTTTCCGCAACTCACGGTGACCGAAAACCTGGAACTCGGCGGCTGGCTCGTGCCCAAGGCCCAACGCGCCGAGCGCCTGGCGCAGGCCTTCGTGGACTTCCCCAAACTCAAGGAACGCGCCACGCAACTGGCCGGCACCATGAGCGGTGGCGAGCAGCAGATGGTGGCCGTGGCGCGCGCCATGATGTGCGCGCCGCGCCTGCTCATGCTCGACGAACCCTCGCTGGGTCTCGCGCCCAAGATGGTCGACGAGCTGCTCACCATCGTTCGCCGCATTGCCGATGCCGGTACCACCGTGCTGATGGTGGAGCAGAACGTGAAGAAGGCACTGGCGGTGGCCGACCGGGGTTATGTGATGGAGCGCGGCACGCTGGTGGCCAGTGGCCCGGCCCGGCTGCTCGCGCGCTCCACCGTGATCCGCGAGGCCTACCTCGGCGCTGACAAGGACCCCGCCACCGGCACCACCAGCGCGGCCGATGCCGTGCAGCGCCGCAAGGCCGTGGCCACCACCTGACAACCCTTCCATCTGAACCCAAGGAGAACTCCATGTCCGACATGTCCATGCTCATCAACGGCCTGAAAGTCACCGCCGAAAAAGGCGCCACCTTCGAACGCCGAAACCCGCTCGACGGCAGCGTGGCCACGCGCGCGCCCGCCGCCTCACCGGCCGACGCCGTGATGGCGGTCGAAGCCGCCGCCGAAGCCTTCAAGACCTGGAGTGAAACCGGTCCGAGCCTGCGCCGCGCGCTGCTGCTCAAGGCCGCCGACGCGCTCGAAGCCAAGACCCCCGCGTTCATCGAAGCCGTGTCCGCCGAGACCGGCGCCACCGGCATGTGGGGCGGCTTCAACGTGATGCTCGCCGCCGGCATGATCCGCGAGGCCGCTGCGCTCACCACGCAGGTGGCCGGCGAGGTGATCCCGTCCGACGTGCCCGGGTCGCTCGCCATGGGCATCCGCCAGCCCGCTGGTGTGGTGCTCGGTATCGCGCCTTGGAACGCGCCCATCATCCTGGCTGTGCGCGCCATCTGCGTGCCGCTGGCGTGCGGCAACACCGTCATCCTAAAAGGCAGCGAGAACTGCCCGCGCACCCACCAGCTGATCATCGAAGCGTTTCAGGACGCCGGCTTCCCGCCCGGCGTGGTGAACTACATCACCAACGCGCCGGCCGACGCCGGTGCCGTGGTTGAAGCCATGGTGGCCCACCCGGCGGTGCGCCGCGTGAACTTCACCGGCTCCACCAAGGTCGGCAAGATCATCGCGGCCACCTGCGCGAAGTACCTCAAGCCGGTGGTGCTTGAACTCGGCGGCAAGGCCCCGCTGGTGGTGCTGGACGACGCCAACCTGGACGACGCCGTCAACGGCGCGGCCTTCGGCGCGTTTGCCAACAGCGGCCAGATCTGCATGAGCACCGAACGCATCATCGTGGACAGCAAGATTGCGGATGCCTTCGTGAAGAAGTTTGCCGACAAGGCCAAAAACCTGCCGCTGGGCGACCCGCGCAAGCCCGAGCCGGTGGTGCTGGGCTCGGTGATCGGCATGGGCACGGTGAACCATTGCAACGAACTCATCGACGATGCGCTGGCCAAAGGCGCCAAGCTCGCCTGCGGCGGCAAGGCCGACACCACGCTCATGCCCGCCACCGTTCTTGACCATGTGACCCCGGCGATGCGCTTCTACCACGAGGAAACTTTTGGTCCGGTCAAATGCGTGGTGCGCGTGAACGGTGTGGAAGAAGCGATTGCCTGCGCCAACGACAACGATTAA
>JBBQKZ010000101.1:0-13622 GCA_038327405.1 Burkholderiales bacterium
GAAGTAATGGAACATGCCGCGCTTGAGGGCACCAGCGTCTTCCATGCGGATCATCACGCTGGTGAGCAGGCCTTCAAACACGCGCGGCGGGGCGAAGTAGTAGGTCGGCCCCACTTCCTTCAGGTCGATGGTCACCGTGGCGCCCGACTCGGGGCAGTTCACCACGTAGCCGCAGGTCAACCATTGGGCGTAGGAGAACGTGTTCTGTCCGATCCACGCGGGGGGCAGGTAGGCGAGCACCTCCTCCTCCCCAGTCAATCGATCGAAGTCGGCGCCGGCACGAGCACGGTTCAGCAAGGTGTGATGGGTGTGCACCACGCCCTTGGGGTTGCCGGTGGTGCCGCTGGTGAAAAACATCGCGGCCACGTCGTCGGGTTGACCCCTGGCGATCTCGGTGCGAAAGAACTTGGGGCGCTCGGTCGCATAGGCCTTTCCGTCTGCAACCAGCGAGGCCAGCGAGGTCAGGCCAGGCGAGCGGTAGTTGCGCAAGCCGCGGGGATCGTCGTAGTAGATGTGCGAAAGCTGCGGGCACTGCTCGCGGATCTCCAGCAGTTTGTCGACCTGCTCCTGGTCTTCCACGAAGACAAACCGGACCTCGGTGTTGTTGATCGGAAAGACAAACTCGGCCGCAATGGCATCTTGGTAAAGCGGCACAGGAATGGCGCCCAGCGACTGTGCCGCGAGCATGGTGGCATAGACGGATCTGCGATTGCTGCTGATCAGGGCCATGTGCTCGCCGCGACGCAGCCCGGCGCGGTACAAACCGCACGCAATGTGCTCCACAAAGTGCGCCAGTTCAAGCCATGAGAGGGTTTGCCAGATGCCGTATTCCTTCTCGCGCATGGCCGGCAGATCGCCGCGTTCAAGCGCGTGTTGCAGCAACTGCAGGGGGAATGTTTTTCCCATCGATCGGTTCCTTGGAGGGGGTGTTTTGACGACGGCTGATGCTAGGGACAGGGCGTTCGAAGCTTTGTCCCTGGAGCACCATTCCTAGGGAAGTCCCCTAAGGTCAGGCTTGGAAGTGGCTGCAAATCTGCTGGCAGTACCATTGCGGCATGGCCCCACCCCACGACTATTCACGCAGTGCGACGGGGCGTGAGCTTGCGCAGATTCCGTGGCTCAAGGTGCTGGCGGAGGAGGAGCGCAACTGGGTTCTGCCCCGCATGACGGTGCACACCTTCAGCGTGGGTGAATTCGTTCTGCACGCAGGCGATCAACCCACGCACTGGTGCGGCGTGATCGAAGGCATGCTCAGGGTGGATCACCCCCCCGAAGAGGAGGAACACATCACCTTCAGCAGCATTCCGGCGGGTGGCTGGTTCGGTGAGGGCACGATCATGAAGGGCCACCCATTCCTGTTCAGCGTCCAGGCGTTGCGAAGGAGTGTGGTGGCGATGCTGGCGACGCCCGACTTTCGAGCCCTCACACAGCGTTCCATCGCCTTCAACCGATACGCCATGGAGCAGCTCAACGAAAGACTGGCCCAGTTCATCGCAGCGCGGGAGATTGATCGCATCACCGACGACGAACAGCGCCTGGCCTGCCACCTGCTGTGGATGCGCAACCCTGTGCTGTTTCCCTCGGCAGGCAACGTGCTGACCATCACCCAGCAGGATTTGTCCAATCTGGTCGGGATGTCGCGGCAGCGGGTTAACAAGGCACTCGCAGCGCTGGAGGCGGGCGGCGGCCTGCGGGTGGAATACAGAACCTTGCGATTCCTCGATCCTGACAAGCTGCGAAAAAGCGCCGAAAACCGCTGAACGGTCGCGCCGGCTGATCACCGGAAGGTGCTGCGCGATCAACTGGTGCTGCGTCCTAGGGATGACCCGTGGATTGCTTCCATACGGACAAACGGATTGCACCGACGCTCCTACCTTGTAATCCCCGAAGCCTGTGGAGATTGCAATGACATCTTTCCTTTCCCCGAACAGTTGCGTTGCCAGCCTGACGCGGCGCGCCTGCGTATCAGCCCTGGCCGCTGCACCTTTTTGGCTGACAGCGCATGCTGCAGCCTCCAACCGACCCACCATCCGGATCGGACAGACGACCGCGTTGAGCGGTCCATTGGGCGAGCTGGGTCTGGCGATGCACAACGGAGCGCGATCGTATTTCGCCAGTCTGAATGCGCGGGGCGGCATTCAAGGCGTGCCGATCGAACTGGTTGTCAAGGACGATGGCTACGACGCCACGAGAGCGCTGAACAACGCGATCGAACTGATCGCAGATCCCCAGATGTTTGCCCTGTTCAACTGCATGGGAACGCCCATGACCGCGGCCATCCTGCCCAAGGTGAAGGCATCCGGCATACCGCTCTTTGCGCCGTTCACCGGGGCACTGGCGGTGAGGCCCAAGGACATGCGCAACGTCTTCTACATTCGTCCGAGCTATCCGGATGAAGGCGAGCAGCTCGTGCAGCACCTCGACACCATCGGTACCCGCCGCATCGGGGTGGCCTACCAGAACAATTCGTTCGGCAAGGAGATCTTCGAGGGCGTGCGTCTGGCCATGGAACGTCGCAAGATGCCGGCGCCCAGCACGGTGACGGTGGAAACCGACAGCTCGGATGCCGCATCGGCGGCTTCAATCATCGCCACGAACCCACCCGAGGCACTGCTGGTCGGCATTGCGGGTAAACCGGCCGTCGACTTCATTCGAGCGTTCCGCAAGCTTCGCAAAGGCTCCGCGCTGTACAGCCTGTCCATCCTGGGCACTGCCCAGACCATCAAGGACCTGGGCGACGATGGGGTGGGTATCGCGATTTCGCAGGTGGTCCCCATGCCGAATGCACAGTCCACACCGGTGGTGCGGGAGTTTCAAACGGCATGGAGAGCGCTCGGGGTTGCACAGGAACCTTCGCATCTGGCACTGGAAGGATTCATCAACGCGAAGGCCTTTGCTCTGGCCATGCAACGCGCCGGCAAGGACGCGACGCGGGAAGTTTTCATCGACAGCACCTGGAGGATGGAGCGCCAGGACCTCGGCGGCTTCGACGTTCGTTTCAAGGTGCCCGGCTCCAACGCTTCACGTTTCATTGAACTCACCATGGTGGGTCGCAACGGCCGCTTCATCCGCTGAATGGTCGAGGGCCTTGGGCTGGTTTTGTCCAACCGACCACCCGTGCAAGGCCCCTGTCTGCCTTCGTGAAGACCACTTAGCCTTGCTACCATCCGCTCAAATACCGAGCCCCTCAATGCCATCCAACGGTCATCCGCGCCGACGCAGGTCAGCAACGCCCGATGAGTTGCGCCAGATCCTCTGGCTTCAACTGCTCGCACCTTCCGAACAGGCTTGGGCCGCACCTCTTGTGCAGGTGCATCCGCTGGACGCTCAGGATGTGTTGTGTCAGTTCGGATCTCAACCGACCCACTGGTATGGCACGGTGCAAGGACTGCTCAAGTTGAGCAACGACCGCCTCGATGGTCAACCCATCACTTACGCGGGACTGCCGGCCAGCGGGTGGTTTGGCGAAGGCACGGTGATCAAACTCGAGCCGTACCGCTACAACGTGTCCGCCATCCGCGCCAGCACGGTGGCGAGCCTGCCGGTGGCTGCTTTTCACCAGCTGCTGAAAGAGTCGTTGGCGTTCAATCAATATCTCATGGCGCACATCAACGAGCGCCTGGGCCAGTTCATGGCGGCCCGCGTCACGGACCGGTTGCGAAACCCGGAGATCCGGGTCGCTCGAAGTCTGTTGGCCTTGTTCAACCCGGTGCTCTATCCCACGGTAGACGCGTTTTTCCAGATCACGCAGCAGGAGCTGGCGTACCTCATCGGCATTCCACGCCAACGCGTCAACGAAGCACTGCGTGAACTGGAAACAAAGGGCGCCGTGGAACTGGGCTACCGCGGGGTGCGTGTGGTCGACATGCAGGCGCTGAAGCTTGTTGCATCGCAGAAGGACGCTCCCAGACACGCGGGGGCAGCACCCACCTAGTGGCTCGCAACAGCAGGCGGGCAGGAGCCGTCTGCCGTGTCGGGTGAGGGTGTACCAGGGCTTGGCGACGGGGCTGGGTTCGGCGGTGCCTGCACACCTGCCGACCCCTGGCGATCTCGGAACAGCTCGGGCAGGCGGTGCGCCATGTAGGTACCTGAGCTCAGACCGAGCAGGTAGAGGAGTTCGGGTCCGAAAACCGGCATCTGCAGGTCGTCATAAACATCTGCCAGAAACACCAGCACCAACGCGGCCGTCCACGCCAGCATCTGGAACCTGGAGAGCGAGCAGCCTTCTGCGTCGGAGACGAGATCGCGCAGGAAGCGCCCCAGTTGCCAGGGTGGAGCGAAGAAGTCATCCCCCTGGGCGGTTTGAACTCGCAAGGGCGATGGGCCGGGGCCCGCCGCTCTCACCAACGTGTCGCCCAAGGCGGTGCCGGCACTGATGCCCAGTGTGGACAAGATGGACCCGTTGACCGAATCGAAGTTTCCAGTGGCCAGCCAGATCACCAGGAAGGCACTGAACACGACAAAGAACCACAAGGCCAGCTGGACCTTGGCGAGACTGAAGCGGTGAGACCGTGCAGCATCGCCACTGGCCGCCGGCTCCATCAACAAGGTGGTTCGTGCAGCCAACGCGCAAAACGCCACACCGAAGGCGGCCACCACGAGGGCCGCTGCGAGCATCCAGCGCCAGTTGATCACCGTCAGGCGTGCGCGCTGGTTCTGCAGGGTGAAATCGGTCTCGAAAGGGTCGACGTGGGTCAGCCCAACGCTGAGCCTGACGGGACGTTCAAAGGTGAGGGGGCCCAGCAGGTGGGTCCAGGTGTCGCGGTTCTCCGGCGTGATGCGCAAGTGGAACTGCAGCAGGCCCTGGCCGAGATCCACAGCCAGGGGCGTGAGGCCAGTCAGGGCTCGACCATCGATGTAGGGAACGAGGCCCCAGGCAGCGTTTGCGCCCCCTCCTGCTCGAAGGCTCCAGGCTTGCAGCTGGTCGATCCTCAACTCGATGATGTGGTCGAGTTGAAGGTCGCCATGCAATGCGATCACACGCGGTAGTGCAGGTGCAGAGGGCGGCTGCGGCGTTGCCTGGCTGCAGACAACCGACGGCAGCAGGGTGAGCAGGCCCGTCAAGAGCAAGGCGAGCCAACGCTTCATGCCCGGGCCTTGATGTCGCGGGTTCAAGCCGGTTAGCCAAGCAGCAAACGGGCCTCATTCCACAGGGCCTTCCGGTGGTCGAGGCCGAGCAGTTCACCGTTGATGGCGGTGGTGAGGCGCTCAAAGGCTTGCGCAGTCCCGGGATCGGCCAGGGTGTTGCCATCGATGTGCTGCCAGTACCAGCCCGCCGCTCGCGCGGCGGCCAGTGGCTGCAGCAGAAGGTCGGGCTGGTTGGACAGGTCCAGCTGCAAGGCCGCCGCTGCCTCGGTGTAGAGGCGCCGACCAGTGAGCTGCACCAGGCCACGACCGCGAAAGCGCCAGCCGTCCCCGCTGGCCTCGGGCCCGTTGCCCAGCCGATTGGCGTAAATGGCGTTGGCCAGCGCCTCGGGGTGGTGCTCGTAGGCGCCCGCGTCGCTGCGGCCATTGGCCTCGTCTGGAGGCAGGTAGAAATGCCGGGGCCACACTTCGGTCAGGCGCTTTGCGCTGTAGCTCAGGTTTTCGTCCAGACGACGCAGGCCATCCGATTCATGCAGCACCTGCGCCAGAAAGGCGGCCTGTCGCGCAGGCGTGTCGATCTGGAACTGCTGCATTGCCGCGTCGATGGATTCGGACCAGATGGCCAGCTCGTCGCCGGGCCGGCCAGTGAGACTGGCGAGATCGTGGGGTGTCATCCCGAGCTCCTTCACTGAGCCGCTGGCTGTGCCGCAACCTTGTTGTCGTCGCCATCGATCTCCAGGAAACGATCGGGGTAGTACTTGGTCATCCACATCTGCGCCAACTGGGCGCGCGTGATCGGCTTGAGGTAGTAGTTGATCGGCACGCCGATGCCGCCGGCGCGGGCAGCGGTGACGTAGTTGTCGAACGCGGTCATCAGCGAGTTGACGTCGAGCACCTTCACCTTCATGCCCTGGATCTCCCCCAATTTGCTGAGCACGCTCTTGACCGTGTTGGCCTGCAGTTCGGTGAACTCCTGGCCAGAGCGCGCGTTGGCCGCCAGCGACTGCATGGACTGCACCTCCTGGTTGGTGGTGTTGGCCAGCGCCGCCAGTGCGTCCATGGTGGTCTTTCCATCCTCGGTGGCGAAGGTCTTCACGGCCATCTGAATGTCGGTGGCGGCAATGCCCAGGATCACTCCGGAGGTGATCACGGTCACATGCGAGCTGATCTCCTGTCGGCTGAGCAGGGTCTTTTCGTCTTCAGCATCGGTCTCTTCCATGCCCAGTGACCCGCTGGCCGAGCTGTAGAAGTTCTTTCGGTCTGCCATGATCTGCAGTTCCTCGGCGTCGGACTCCCTTTGCTCGGAGGATTGCGTGTTCTCCTTGCGCAGGATGTGGACCATGCCCACAAAGCTCGAACCGTAGGTGGCACCGGAGACGATGTTGAAGGACTTCTCGGCGGTGGTTCCCTCCTGCCTGGCAATCTGGGCCATGGTGTTGGCGTCGGGCTTGATTTTGTCCTTGGCGTCGGGAAACAGCTGGTTCCAGACCCGCACCGCCTTGTCCACGTCCAGCACCAGGGGCGCCAGCACCGTGGCCTGGCGGTGCGTGCAGCTTGCCGTGAGCACCAGGGTGCCCGCGACCTTGTGCATCTGTCGCTGGCGGTTGACCTGCTTGACCGCAGACTGCGCGGTCTCGAACGCCACGTCGGCGCCGACATCGCTGGCAGCCAGCGTGATGAAGCGCTGGATGCTGGAGATGGTGTTCTGCGCTGTTTGTTCGTTTTCGTCAAACGAGAAGTACTGGGCGTCCATCTTCAGCGTGTCTGCGGCCAGCGCCATCTGCTTGGGCCCGCTGCGCTGGTAGTCGATCGGGCTCTCGACGTCGGCGTTGACCAGTTGAACCTTGGCCCGCAGTGGTTGCATCTGCAGCTCCTGATGGACACGCGTGGTGGCGTAGTTCACCGCCGCCTTCTCCAGCTGCGCCTTGACGTCGGGCATCTTGTCGAGCAACGCCTTGGGATCGATGTTCATGTTCACGAGCTCGCTGGCGGTCATCTCCAGCCCGCGTTTGAGCGAGATGAACGAATTGAGCGTGTCCTGCGCTGCATCGACAGGGCCTTGCAGCGCCGCCATCTCCAGCAAGGTCGCCATGGCAGCGGGTTGAACGACGCTGCCCAGCACGAGGGACGGTGAGTAGGGGATGGACGTGGGCATGGGGAAACTCCGGATGGGGAATGGGTTGCAAACGGGGCGCGGATGTCAGCGCAGGAATGACTCAGCTGGTCGCGACCGGATCCTTCTTCGGGCGAGGTGTGTCGTCACCCTGGATGTCGAGGTACTTGTTGGGGTAGTACTTGGACACCCACATCTGCGCGAGCTGCGTGCGCGTGATCGGCTTGAGGTAGTAGTTGATCGGCACGCCGATGCAGCTCTCGAGTGTGGTCGCCGAAGCCTTGCCCACGTAATCCTCGAAGGCCACCACCATGGTGGAGATGTCGAACATGCTGTTGCTGCCATCGTCAAGCTGGGACAGGCCCTGCATCACGCTCTCGATGGTGGCGGTCTTGAGGGCCACGAACTCGCCCTTGGTGCGTGCAGCGGTGGCGGCCTGCTGCACCGAGCTTCGGTCGGCCGACGTGAAATCGGAGAGCTTGGCCAAGCTCGTCATCATGTCCGAGGGGTCGAAGTTGGCAAACTGCTTCACGCCGATGGCCACCTGGTTGGCCTTGATCGTGGGGATGTAGCCGGCAGTGATCAGGGTGACGTGGGAGGTGATGTTCTGCGTGCTCAGCAGGTTCTTCACATCAGCGGCGAAGCTCTTGTCCACACCGAATCCGCCTTTCAGAGATGCAATGGCCGAGCCGATTTCAAGTCGGCCCTTGGCACTGCCCGCGCGCGATCCGTCCTCCTGGCTGCTGCTGGTCTTTTCGGTCCTGAGCACGTGGACCATGCCCACGAAGCTCGACCCCAGCGTGGAGCCCGAGATGATGTTGAACGACACCTCCTGGGGCGTGCCCTCCTGGTCGGCGATCTGCTGGATGCTGGCTTCGTCCATGCGGATCTTGTTCTTTTCGTCGGGGAACAGCTGGTTCCACACCCGGATGGCCTTGTCCACGTCCAGATACAGCGGTGAGAGGATCTGCGCTTCCTTGTGCGTGCAGGTGGCGGTGAGTATCAGGGTGCCTGAAATCTTGTGCAGCTGACGTTGCTTGTCGACCTGGTCCACGGCGGTTTGGGCCATGTCGAACGAGGCCTTCACGCCGAGAAACGAGGTGGCACCACTCACATACGACTTGATGTTGGCCAGCGTGGTGTTGTCGTTCTCCGCGTTCTCGTCGAACGAGAAGAACTGCGCATCCATTTTCAGCGAGTCGGCCGCCAGAGGCTTGGTGGTGACCTGCGTGCGGTTGTAGTCAATCGGACTCTCGACGCTGGCATGAACCATCTGCATCCGGGCGCGCAGGGGTTGCAGTTTCATTTCCTGTTCGAGGCGGGTCGTGGCGTACGCAGTGGCGGCCTTGTCCACCTCGCCGCCCACTTCTTCGACCTTCTTCACCAGGTCCTTGGGGTCGATGCTCATGTTGATGAGTTCCTGCACCGTCATCTCCAGGCTGCGCTTCATGGCGATGAAGGAATTCAGGGTCTCCTGGGCAGCGTCGATAGGCGCCTGGGCGGCCGACACCGCCAGCAGCGTGTCCATGGCGGCAGGTTCGATGATGCTGCCCAACACCAGCGAAGGCGAGTAGGGAATGATGGTCGGCATGAGGACTCCTTGGTGGATGGTGGATGGCGGGGAGGCTTAGAGTTCGCGGGTCAATGCGATTGAGCCCGCATGCCCGGCGTGCAACGAGGCCCTGCAGGACGCGAGCTGTGCACCGTTGTGGGCGCCCAGTTTTCGGCGCAAGTTGTCCCGGTGCGTGTTGACGGTGTAGGGGCTGATATTCAAGTGCCGTGCGATCTGTTTGGAGGTCAAACCCCGCGCGATGAGATCGAGGATCTCGGCTTCTCGCGCCGTCAATGCCGACTCGGCGGAAGTGAATGAAGTGGCGAATGTCATGGTCTGTCCAGGTTGGATGGCGCCCGAGCGCCTGCTGCGGGCAAGGTCGTGAAACTCGGCTGCGGGCTTCGAAATCACCGACGCCAGTCTGCAAGACACACGCGTTCGAGGATTGACGAACGGGTTACGAAACACTCATGAATCGATGATCGGATCGGCCAGAAAAACAGCCGTGGTGCCACCGCCGTATTGGGTCGCTGTGCTTGTGTCTTTAAGGTTCGTGCGCTGCAATTCGCCAGCCATTGAAAGCACCGCCATGACCAACCACGACTACATGAAACTGATGACCCAGTGGGTGAGAGCCGATCACGACCCGGCTTTCGTGGCTGCACCTTTCACCAACGAAGTGCCTGACGCCAACGGAGAGCAAGCGCTGCGCTGCTGCTTCTGCGAGAGTGCGCCCAACCACCTTCAGTTCTGGTTCCTCCTGGGCGAGGTGGATACCGCCGGTGTTGACCTCCTTGTGGACCTGATGGAGGCCAATGACGAGATCGATGAACAGGCCGAAGGACTGGGCTGCTTCGCCTGCCTGAGCGAGCAGACGCAGGAACGATTCGCCTGGGGGGTTCGCATGCCCTTCACACCGGCCAGCACGGTGGATGACTTGCGCAAGACGGTCGCGCGCGGCAAGGCCCACGCAGCAACGCGCTGGCAGGCCGCCTTGCCGCATTGAGCTTCACATCGCAACCCAACCAGACACCTTCATGAACTCCCAAGCTTTTTGCACACTGATCAACGCTGTGCATGCCGCACAAGGCCATCCCGAACAACGGGCCCACACCACCGAGCCGCCCATGGCTACGCAGTCGCGGCATGCGCCAGGCTTTGACTGGGCCGCCCGGCTGCGTGAGAAGAACTTCAACACGGTGCAGGTTGGGCCGCACACGGTCCACCTGGGCTACTGCGCCGAACGGGCACCCGACCACTTGATGATTCACGTGCCCATCGGCATCTGCTTCGACGACCCTGGACTCATGCTCAACCTGCTTCGCTTCAACGCAACGACGCAAGCCGAGACCATGGGCCTGGGACACTTCTCAGTCGCTCGATCGGCCGATGGGGAAGACGCGGTCCTGATGTACCGGGCCTACCTGCATGTGACACCCAACACCTCCGGCCCTGAGGTGCTCGCCCTGTTGGGAAGCGTCGCACCATTTGCCTACGCCTCGGCCAACGAATGCCTGAGCGAGGTCGCTGAACTCGACGCCGTGAACGAGGACCTGGGACCTCACGGCCCGGTGCGTCCCGGACACGGAGGCCTCGGCGCGCTGGGCGACTTCGACCCGCAAGATCAAGACTCGCCGCCGCTGGCCAATGCGGCGGTTCACAGCGCCCCCGGGACAGACTCCGATGACGAACCGATGAGCGAAGCTTCGTCCAGCGACGAGGTGCTGGAGACGCCGCCACCCAGCCCGCACTGAGCCCGAAGCCCTCAGAGCGCTGCGTGCAGCATCTCGCGGTAGTCCTCGGCCGTGGCCAGGCGCGGGTTGGTCTTGTGGCAATGGTCGGCCATGGCGCCTTCAATCACCTTGTCGAACAGGTCGGGCGTCACGCCCATGGCCGCCAGACCCGTGGGCAGGCCCAGGCGGGCGTTCATGTCGGTCACGGCCTCGGCCACATCACCGCCGCTGGACAGGCCCATGGCGTGGGCCATGCGCTGCAACCGGTCGTCCCTTTTCATGGAGTCGGTTTCGGCGTTGAAGCGAATCACCGCCGGCAGGAACACCGCGTTGAGCGTGCCGTGGTGCAGGCGCGGGTTCACACCACCGAGACTGTGGCTGAGCGAATGCACGCAACCCAGGCCTTTCTGGAACGCCATCGCGCCCTGCATGCTGGCGCTCATCATGTTCAGGCGCGCATCGCGGTCCTGCCCATTTTTCGTGGCGCGCTCGATGTGCGCCCAGCCGCGCGCCAGACCGTCCAGCCCGATGCCGTCGGCAGGTGGGTTGAAGGGCGGCGCCATGAAGGTTTCCATGCAGTGGGCGATGGCGTCCATGCCGGTGGCGGCGGTGAGCATGGGCGGCAGGCCCAACGTGAGTTCGGGGTCGAGCAGGGCGGTCTTGGGTACCAGGTGCCAGCTGTGAAAGCCGAGCTTGCGGCCATCGTCCACGATCACGATGGCACCCCGTGCCACTTCGCTGCCGGTGCCGGCTGTGGTGGGCACGGCAATGAGCGGCGGCACGCGGTCGGTGATCTTCATGGAGCCGCCCTCGATGGTGGCGTAGGTCTTGAGCGGGCCTTCGTGCGTGCAGGCGATCGCAACACCTTTGGCACAGTCGATGGCGCTTCCACCCCCGAGCGCAATGAGTCCGTCGCAACCTTGTGTCTGGTACACCGCCACCGCAGCGCGCACGGCGGCCTCGGTGGGATTCGACGGGGTCTGGTCAAACACTGCAGGCTTCAAGCCGGGCAGGGCGGCCATGGCCTTGTCCAGCAGGCCTGCGGCTTTCACGCCGGCATCGGTGACGATGAGCGGGCGGCGAATGCCCACGCGTTCGCACTCGGCCTGCAACTGCGAGAGCACGCCGAAGTCGATCAGGATGTTGGTGATGTAGAGGATCTGGGCCAAGGCGGTCTCCGGGTGTGGGTGGGCGGGATGCAAAAACTATAGGGCCCGGCCTTCGATCCGCCTATGCCGCCAACCCGCAGTTCGTCACCCAAAAGACAGCACCCGTGGCGGCGGCTTGCTGCGCCAGCCACAATGTCCATCGATGTCCCACCACCCCGATCCCCGGTCGCTGCTCACGCCCGCCATGCGCCATGTGCTGGAGCGCATTGCCCGCGCGGGTCATGTGCCGCTGCATGCGCTCACGCCTGCCCAGGCCAAGCTGGCCTATGAGGCGGGCGCTGGTGTGCTGGAAATCCCTTCGCACAAACTGGCCCGGGTGGAGGACCTGCGCTTCACCGCTCGCGACGGCACCGAACTGCGTGCGCAGCTGTTTGCACCGAGCAGCGAGGAGGCCCCGCCGGTGCTGCTGTACTTCCATGGCGGCGGCTTCACCGTGGGTAGCGTGGCCACCCACGCCGCGCTGTGCCGGCACCTTGCGCATCTGGCGCACTGCGCCGTGGTGTCGGTGGACTACCGGCTGGCACCCGAATGGAAGTTTCCGACTGCGGTGTTTGACGCCTGGGACAGCCTGCAGGGCCTGCGCAACCAGTGCGGCGCGTTGGGACTGGACGCGAACCGCATCGCGGTGGGCGGCGACAGCGCCGGGGGCACGCTGGCCGCGGTGACGGCCATCGCCGCACGTGACGCCGGTATTCGGCTGGCGCTGCAGTTGCTTTTCTATCCCGGCTGCGTGGGCCATCAGGACACGGTTTCACACAAGACTTTCGGCGAAGGCTTCCTGCTGGAGGAACCACACATCAGCTACTTCTTCGGCCACTACCTGCGCAGCGAGGCCGACCGCGACGACTGGCGGTTTGCACCGCTGGATGGCGTGGACGAGCACGGCCACCTGCGCGAGCTTGACGACGTGGCGCCGGCCTGGATCGGCCTGGCCGAGTGCGACCCGCTCACCGACGAGGGCGTGCTGTACGCCGACCGGCTTCGCCATGCGGGCGTGCCGGTGGACATCGAGATCTACGCAGGCGTGGTGCACGGCTTCATCAATTTCGGTCGGGCCATTCCCCAGGCACTGACCGCCCACAACGACGCAGCCCGCGCGCTGCGCCAAGCTTTCACAGAGACCTGAGATGACCTTGAAACGCTCCGACTTCCGCTTCTTCCACCGCCTGCGCGTGCGCTGGGCCGAGGTGGACATGCAGAAGATCGTCTTCAACGCGCACTACCTGATGTACTTCGACACCGCCATCACCGACTACTGGCGAGCGCTGGGCCTGCCCTACCAGGAAAGCATGGCACAGCTCGACGGCGACCTGTACGTGGTGAAGGCCACGGTGGAGTTCCACGCCTCGGCGCGGGCAGACGACCAGATCGAGGTGGCGATGAAGTGCAGCCGCATCGGCAACTCGTCCATCACCTTTACCAGCGCGATCTTCCGGGGCGACGAGCACCTGATCAGCAGCGAGATCGTTTATGTGTTCGCCGACCCGGCCACGCAAACATCGCGCCCCGTACCCGCCGCGCTGCGCGACATCCTCACCGGTTATGAAACGGGCGAGGCCGTGACCGAGGTGCGCGTGGGTGCCTGGAGCGAATTGGGCAACGATGCCCAGCGCCTGCGCACGGCGGTGTTTGTGGAAGAGCAAAGGATTCCGAAAGAACTGGAGTGGGACGCCGCCGACGCCTCGGCCGTGCACGCCGTGGCCTACAACCGCCTCGGGCGCCCGCTCGCCACGGGCCGGCTGCTGGCCTACGAGCCCGGCAGCTCCAAGATCGGTCGCATGGCGGTTGAGCGCACGCTGCGCGGCGGGCACCTGGGGCGCGATGTGTTGCACGCGCTGATGAAAGTGGCCCGCGAGCGCGGCGACGCCGAGGTGGTGCTGCACGCGCAACGCAGCGCCCAGGGCTTTTACGACCGGCTGGGTTTCAGCGTGCTGGGTGAGCCCTTTGAAGAAGCCGGCATCCCGCACGTG
>JBBQKZ010000102.1:0-13435 GCA_038327405.1 Burkholderiales bacterium
TGCGCGAATGCCACCACGACACCTTGACTGCCGTGCGAGTGGCCTCGGCCAGGGCAGATGCACGAGGCGTGGTGATGGGCTCCATCGACGAATCGCCCGTCTGGCCCCAAGAATTGAACAACCGTGAGGTCGTGATACACCTCGCGGCCCGTGTGCATGTGATGAAGGAAGCCACCTCCGACCCCTTGCAGGCATTTCGTGCCGTCAACACCACCGGCACCCTGAGCCTCGCACGACTGGCAGCGCGGGCAGGCGTGCGCCGCTTCGTCTTCGTCAGCTCCATCAAAGTCAACGGCGAGTCCACAGAAGCGAGCCATCCCTTCGCCGCCTCCGACACACCAGGTGCCCAAGACCCCTACGGCATCTCCAAAATGGAAGCCGAACAAGGTCTGCGAGAGATTGCCGAACAAACGGGGATGGAAGTCGTCATCGTCCGCCCGCCCCTGGTCTACGGCCCAGGCGTCAAAGCCAACTTCGCGTCGCTGATGCGCGCCGTCCAACGCGGCACCCCCCTGCCACTGGCCAGCGTCACCCACAACCGCCGCAGCTTTGTCGCCCTCGACAACCTGGTCGACCTGCTCATCACCTGCATCGACCACCCCGCCGCGGCCAACCAGACTTTCCTTGTAAGCGACGGTGAAGACCTGTCCACGGCCGACTTGCTGCGCCGCTTGGGGCATGCCATGGACAAGTCCGCGCGCCTCTTCCCGGTACCGCCTTCGCTGCTGCAACTCGGCGCCAACCTGCTGGGCAAGGGCGACATGGCGCAGCGCCTGCTCGGCAACCTCCAGGTCGACATCAGCCACACACGCAACACCCTGAACTGGACGCCCCCCATTTCCGTGGACGAGGGCCTGCGCCGCGCGGCGGCAGGATTGAAGCCATGATCAAGCGCCTGTTCGACTTGGCGCTGGCGATTCCTGCGGCACTGGTGCTGCTGCTGCCCGTGGCCAGCATCGCGCTGACCGTGCGGCTCACTTCGCCTGGACCCGCGCTGTACTGGAGCGACCGTGTCGGCCGCCACAACAAGATCTTCAAGATGCCCAAGTTCCGCAGCATGCGTGTGGACACGCCCGCCGTGGCCACCCACTTACTGGCCGACCCGGCCAAGTACCTCACGCCCATCGGCTCGTTCTTGCGCAAGAGCAGCCTGGACGAACTGCCCCAGCTGTGGAGCATCATCAAGGGCGACATGAGTTTTGTGGGGCCCCGCCCCGCGCTGTTCAACCAACACGACCTGATCACGCTGCGCACCGAGCACGGCGTGCACGAGCTGGTGCCGGGCTTGACGGGTTGGGCGCAGGTGAATGGGCGCGACGAACTGCCGATTCCGCAGAAGGTGGCGCTGGACGCCGAGTACCTCCAGCGTCACACTTTGGCCTTCGACCTGCGCATTCTGTGGATGACGTTTGTGAAGGTGTTGCGCCGCGACGGCGTGACCCACTGAAAACAATGAACAACAGGGATTCGGAAACTTCTGCAGCGGCCGCGCTGCTGGACATGCCGCGCCTGGCCAAACGGCTGGTGGCGCTCGCGGTGGATGTGGCGCTGTGCGTGCTCACAGTTTGGCTGGCTTTGTGTCTGCGGCTGGAACACTGGGTGCGGCTGGAGCCGGTGCATGGCTGGGCCATGCTGGGCTCGGTGGCGTTGGCGCTGCCCCTCTTCATCCGCTTTGGCCTGTACCGCGCCATCTTTCGGTATGCCGGCTGGAACGCCATGGTCAGCCTGGTGCAGGCCATGACCCTGTACGGGCTGTTCTACGCCACGCTGTTCACGGTCATCAGCGTGCCGGGCATTCCGCGGACCATCGGCGTCATCCAGCCCATGTTGCTGATGGCCTTCGTGGGTTTCAGCCGGGTGGTGGTGCGTTACTGGCTCGGTGGTTTGTACCGTTCGGCCCTGCAACGCAAGGACATGCCGGGCGTGATGATCTACGGTGCAGGTGCCGCCGGCCGTCAGCTCGCTGCGGCACTCGCCCGGGGCACCGAACACCGCTTGCTGGGTTTCCTCGACGACGACCCACAGCTCCACGGCAACAGCCTGGATGGCCGCACGGTGCACGCGCCGGCCGCCTTGCCTGAGCTCCTCACCGAACTGGGCGTGACCGACGTGCTGCTGGCATTGCCCTCGATCACCCACCAGCGGCGCCTCGAGGTGCTGGAGTCTTTGCGCCACCTGCCGGTGCGGGTGCGCACGATGCCAGGCATGTCCGACCTGGCCGCGGGCCGCGTGAGCTTGAACGATGTGCGCGAGCTGGAGATTGAAGACCTGCTGGGCCGCGAGCCGGTGACACCCGACGCCATGCTGCTGCAGCGCCTGGTACACGACAAGGTGGTGCTGATCACCGGAGCGGGCGGCAGCATTGGCAGCGAGCTTTGCCGGCAGATCGCCGCCTGCCGG
Organism: Burkholderiales bacterium; assembly: GCA_038327405.1. Taxonomy (GTDB): domain Bacteria; phylum Pseudomonadota; class Gammaproteobacteria; order Burkholderiales; family Burkholderiaceae_C; genus Hydrogenophaga. Next base: position 2,401 of record JBBQKZ010000102.1, read on the forward strand.
CCGCGCACCTTGCTGCTGGTGGAGAACTCCGAGTACGCGCTCTACCAGATCCACCACGAGCTCACCGCGCTGGTGGGCAGCCAGACGGATCCGCTGGATACGGACCAAGGCGAGGTCGTGGAAACCATGGCGGTCATGCTGGTGCCCTTGCTGGCCTCGGTGCAGGACGCCGAGCGCATGGCGCAAATCATGCAGACCTGGGGACCGCACGCCGTGTACCACGCGGCCGCTTACAAACATGTACCGCTGGTGGAGCACAACCCGGTGCAGGGACTGCGCAACAACGTGTGGGGCACGCTGGTCTGCGCGCGCGCCGCACAGGCCGCAGGGGTTGGCCATTTCGTTCTCATCAGCACCGACAAGGCCGTGCGCCCCACCAACATCATGGGTGCAAGCAAGCGCATGGCCGAACTGGTGCTGCAGGCTCTCGCCGCCGAAACGGGTGCCACCACCTTCTCCATGGTGCGCTTCGGCAATGTGCTGGGCTCCAGCGGCTCGGTGGTGCCGCTGTTCCGCCGGCAGATCAAGGACGGCGGACCGATCACGCTCACGCACCCGGACATCACCCGCTATTTCATGACCATTCCCGAAGCGGCCCAGCTTGTGATTCAGGCCGGCGCCATGGCGCAAGGCGGTGACGTGTTCGTGCTGGACATGGGGCAGCCGGTGCGCATCATGGATCTCGCACGGCGAATGGTGGAACTCTCCGGCCTGCAGGTAAAGACGGCCCTCAACCCCACGGGCGACATCGCGATCGAGACCACTGGCTTGCGTCCGGGCGAAAAGCTGTACGAGGAGCTGCTGATCGGCGACGACACGCAGCCCACCCAGCACCCGCGCATCCTGCGCGCGCGGGAGGCTTTCATACCCTGGAGCGAGTTCGAACACACCTTGCAAGTGCTCGATCACGCGCTCTCGGCACAAGACGTGCCGGCGGCTCGCGCCTTGTTGCAAGCGTGCGTGCATGGCTACCAGCCCAGCGGCGACGTGGTCGACTGGGTGCACACCACAGCAGCGCACAACACGGCCGCCCCTCGTCCTCGACAGCTGCATTGAGAACAGGCAAAAAAAAGCCACCTTGCGGTGGCTTTTGAAAGTCCTTGAAGGGACGTCGTTGGGAGACCAGTTTCAAACGCGCAGAGCGACGTGTGGGATTTGCCGGGTCTGTTTTTCGAAATGTTGTGACAGCAACGGCTTGTATTGTGCTTCGCGAAAGGCCGTTCAGCCATCCCCAATCTGGGGGACTGCGTGCTTTTTTGAATACGAAAGAAGCACAGCACTGAGGTAATTTTCACCAACCGACCTGGCCCGGACATTTCAGCAGCGCCACCCTCATTCAGAGCGGCAGCTTCACCACAAACCGCGCACCACCACCAGGCCGATCTTCGCAGTGCACATGTCCCCCATGCCGCTCGACAATGGTCTTGACGAGCGACAGACCCAGGCCCACACCGCCCTCGCGCTCGCTGGCGCCGGGCAGGCGGTAGAAAGCTTCAAAGATGCGGTCGCGCAGGGCAGCCGGTACACCCGGGCCCCGATCTTCCACCCACATCACCACCGTGCGCCCATGACCTGGCCCGGCAGCCTCTTCAATGGAAAGCCTCAAGCGCACATCGGCCTCGTCGGGCTCGGCGCCCTGGCCATCCGATGTGGCAGCAGCGCGGCCATAACGGCGCGCGTTCTCAAGCAGATTGCGCAACACGCGGCGCAGCAGCTTGGCGTGACCCTGCACCAGCACCAAGGAGGCGCCAGGAGCAATGTCCAGATCGGCGCCGGTGCGTGCGCACTCTTCGGCCGCGAGGCCCACCATGTCCACTTCTTCGGTGGGCCCGAGGCTGGACACATCGCTGGCGTCACGCAAGTCCAGTCGGCTGGCGAGCAGGATTTCGTCGATGAGCTGATCGAGTTCGTCGATGTTGCGCGCCATTTCGCTGCGCTGCTGCGCGCTCACGCTGTCACGCCCGAGCAGTTCCAGCCCCATGCGGATGCGGGCGAGTGGTGAACGCAATTCGTGCGAGGCATTGGCCAGCAGCGACTTGTGGGACTTCACCAGCGTCTGCACGCGCTCGGCAGCAGCGTTGAAGCGTTCGGCCAGAAACGCCACCTCGTCCTGACCCTGCACGGGCAGGCGGATGGACAGATCCCCATCGCCCCAGCGCTCCACGCCCTGCTGCAAACCCTCCAACCGTTTGGTGAGCCGGCGCACGATGGGATAGGCACCCAGCGCCACGGCCAGCGCCACAAAGCCCAGCAGCCACGCGAAACCCGTGGGTGTTTGCAGCCAGGCCGGTGCGCGGCGCCCCGGGTTGTTCGAACCTTCAGGTCGGTTGGGACGGGGCAACAGCACGAACAGCTTCTGTCCATCGTTCATCTGTACCTCGAACTCCCAGCCGCCGCCCGGAATGCGCACGGCGCGCGCCGGCGCTTCACCCACCACATCGCGCGCGGCATCGCGAATCACGATCGTGCGGGTGACGCGGGCATCGCGCTCGGCACGGTCTTCGTCCAGTGCACGCTGCCACAGCCAGCCCGAGGCCAGCGTCAGCACGGTCACGGCAGCCACAACAGCGAGCCAGATGCGCAGGTAAAGCTTGGAGCCGAAGATGGCCTTCATGGAACAGCAGTCACGCGTGGAAGCGTCATGCTCAGTCTTGCTGCTTGGCGAATACGTAGCCAACACCGCGCACGGTGAGGATGCGTTTGGGGTCCTTGCTGTCGGCTTCGATGGCGTTGCGTATGCGCCCGATGTGCACGTCGATCGAGCGGTCAAAGGCTTCCAGTTCGCGTCCACGGACCGCTTCCATGATCTGGTCGCGCGTGAGCACACGCCCGGCCCGCTCTGCCATGGCAACCAGCAAGTCAAACTGGTACGAGGTGAGTTCACACACCTGGCCGGTCACCTGCACTGTCCGGGCGTCTCGATCGATGTCCAGCGAACCGAAGCGCATCACGGGTGTGCTGCGCGAAACACTGGCGCTGCCAGTTTCACCACGACGGCGCAATACAGCGCGCACGCGGGCCAGCAACTCGCGCGGTTCGAAGGGTTTGGGCAGGTAGTCGTCGGCGCCGAGCTCCAGGCCAATGATGCGATCCATCGGATCGCCCTTGGCCGTGAGCATGAGCACGGGTACCCGAGCCACATCGCCCTGCAGCGCGCGGATGCGCCGGCACACCTCCAGTCCGTCGATGCCCGGCATCATCAAGTCCAGGATCACCAGCTCGGGCTGAATGAGTTGCAGCTGTTCCAGGCCTGCTTCGCCGTCGCCGGCGTGGGTCACTTCAAATCCCGACTGGCCAAGGTACTCGACAACCATCTTGGCCAACCGGGCGTCGTCTTCAATCATCAGCAACTGGGATGTCATGTGTGTGTTTTGGAGTCGGATGACGGGAACCTGTGAGGGTGCCGGGCGGGTGTGAACAGGGGTTGTGCCGGGGGTAAAGAAACGTGAATGCAACGCTGGTTCAAGGGCGCTGACCCACCGGTGCCACCCGCGACGCGAGCCAGACCAGCACCAGCACCGGCACGCCCAGGCACGCCGTGGCGGTAAAGAAGGTGGCGTAGTCGTAGGTGTCGACGAAGGCACCCGAGTAACCCGCAAGCCACTTCGGCGCCAGCAGCATCATGGAGCTGAAGAGCGCGTACTGCGTGGCCGAGTAGCTGACATTCGTCAGGCCCGACAGGTAGGCGATGAACGCGGCCGAGGCCACACCGGCGCTCAGGTTGTCGGCCGAGATCACCAGCACCAGCGCTGTCACATCGTGTCCGTGCCCGGCCAGCCAGGCAAACAGCAGATTGCTGGCCGCCGAGAGCACCGCGCCGAGCATGAGCACCCGCATGACGCCGAGCTTGAGCGAGAGTGCGCCGCCGATGAAGGCGCCCACCAGCGTCATGATCACGCCGAACACCTTGGTGACCGCCGCCACCTCGTCCTTGGTATAGCCCATGTCCACATAAAACGGGTTGGCCATGATGCCCATCACCACGTCGCTGATGCGGTAGACACCGATCAGCGCCAGGATCAGCACCGCCTGCTTGCCATATCGCTTGAGAAAGTCGGCAAACGGCTCCACCAACGCACTGCGCAACCACTCGGCGGCGTTCTTCGACGGCGGCAAGATGACATGCGCCGGCTCGCGCGAAAACAGCACGGTGAACACACCCACGAGCATGCTGGCCGCCATGACCAGGTAGGCCGTGGTCCAAGCGGCCTGCTGGTACAGCACTCCTGGCGCAGCACCGGCCACAGCGGCCACCGGCGCCACCTCGGCGCGGGCAGCGATCCACAACGCGCCGGCACCGGCCCAGATCATGGCCAAGCGGTAGCCGGTCTGGTAGGTGGCGGCCAGGGCGCCCTGGTGGCGCACGTCGGCAGACTCGATGCGAAACGCGTCCAGCGCGATGTCTTGCGTTGCCGAGGCGAACGCCACGGCGAGTGCGCACCAAACCACCAGTGTCAGGCCGGTGCGTGGGTCCGACAGCGCCATGCCGACGAGCGAAGCCATGATGAGGAACTGCGACAGCAGCAGCCAGCTGCGCCGTCGGCCCAGCCATCGGGTGAGGAACGGCAGTGGCAGACGGTCCACCAGCGGCGCCCAGCACCACTTGAACGCGTAAGCCAGACCGACCCAACTGAGGTAGCCGATGGTCGTGCGGTCCAGCCCAGCTTCGCGCAGGCGAAAGCTCAAGGTACCCAGCACCAGCAGCAGCGGCAGCCCTGCCGAAAACCCCAGGGCAAACATGCGCAGGCTGGCCGGCTCCAGGTACACACGCAGGGTTTCGCCCCAACTCGGGCTGGGCTGGGTGCTGTTCTCTGCGGCGTCACGCCCCGGGGCGGGCGGGTTTGTGGCGGAATGGGGTGGGGACATCGACGAGCCGTTGAGAAGGTGGGGTTCACCGGGGTGCGCATACCCCGGTGGCTTTGACTATTATTCACCCATGTGTTTCATCTGCGACTTCAAGTCCGACCCTTCGCCTATCCATCGCCCTGATCATGTCTGGTCGGCCAGACGCGGTTTTTTGCTCGCGGGCACCGCGGCGGCGGCAGGCAGCGTGTTGCCGGCATCGGCCCAGGTCGACGTGGGGCAGGCTTCGGCGCTGCGCAACCTGGTGCCGGCCGAAGAGCTCGAAAGTGCAGCGAACCAGCAATACGCCCAGATGATGAGCGAGGCCAACGCCAAGAAGGCCCTGCTGCCGGCGGGTCACCCCGAAGTGCAACGCCTGCGCAACATGGCGCGGCGCATCATCCCGCACTCGCCTCAGTGGAACAAACGCGCGACCGAATGGAAGTGGGAAGTCAACCTGATCCGCAGCGATCAGATCAACGCCTTCTGCATGCCCGGTGGAAAGATCGCTTTCTACACCGGCATCCTTGAGAAGCTGCAGCTCACCGACGACGAGACCGCGATGATCATGGGCCACGAAATGGCCCATGCGTTGCGCGAACACGCACGTGCCCGTGTGGCCAAGAGCAGCGCGACCAGCATCGGTCTGTCGATCGCCGCGCAACTCTTCGGCCTCGGCCAGCTCGGTGATGTGGCGGCCAATCTCGGCACGCAATTGCTCACGCTCAAGTTCAGCCGCGAAGACGAAACCGAAGCCGATCTGGTGGGTCTGGAACTGGCGGCCCGCTCCGCCTACCGGCCGCAGGCCAGCGTGAGTTTGTGGCAAAAGATGGCATCAGCCGGTGGTGGAGCCGGCCCCGGTTTTCTGTCCACCCACCCCAGTGGCCCCAACCGCATCCGCCAACTGGAGGCCAACGTGCCCCGTGTGCAAGGCCTGTACGAACAGGCCCGCAAGGGTTGACCATGCTCAGTTGAGCAAGCGCTCGGGGTTGGCGTCGAGCTTGGAGAGCGCGTCGCGCGTGGCGCGCACGGTGAGCGCCTCCTCCTCGCTCGGCACAAGCAATCCGGCCTGCAGGTAGGACGCGACCCGCGTGGCCTGGATCAGGAAACAACGGCCGCCGTTGGTGACGAACAGGTAGAGCTGGCCACGCTGGCTGCGCCAGGCCAGTTGCACACTGTTGAGCTTGCCGTTGTGGTCCAGACCGAACCACGATCCGATCTGCAGCTCGACCGCCCAGGAACGCATGGCCTCGTTGGGCTGGCTGCCGCCCTGGTTGATCACCTCGATGTTGCTGGCGTCCACACCGGTGATCATTTCGATGCTTTCGTTGTCCAGGTCGAGGTCGCCCAAGCCGTTGGCAGGCAGGTATTCCTCAAGGTTGGCCAGGCGGTCGGAGAGGTTGTCGAGCTGTTCCTGGGAGATGGCCTCGGTGCGCGACATGAAGGCATCGGCCAGCGTGTCGCTCACCGACTTGATGTGCTTGTCCTGCATGCCGGTGGTGAAACCCAGCAGGCCCATGCCCTGGCGCAGGCGCTGCAGCAACGCAGGCAGTTGCTGGATCACGCGGGCGCGGTCGTCGCGGTTGGGTTTGGCGCTGGCCGCCCACAGCAGATCGGAGGCCACCTGCTTGAGCGCACTGGTTTCCTCGTGGCGCAGACCGTACTTCACGCTGGACACCGCCAGCACGTCGACCCAGACCTTGAACAGAAAGTCTCGCACCTCGTCGCGCACCGGCACCTCGTCAAGCAGCTTGCGCAGCTCGATCGTGTACTGAACCGAGAGGGTCTCCTTCTGCTCGACCTGCTGGGCGACGCTCACGAAGCGGCTGGCACTGCCCTGCTCGCTCAGGTAGGTCGAAAGAAATTTCTGGAACTCATCAAACACCAGTTGGAACACGCGCCGGCCGGTCTCGGGGTACTGCTCGATCACCTGCACCACGCGCTTGATCTCCGCTTCGAGCGCGGCCGAACTCACGTTGGACTCAAAACCCATCACGCACGAGCCCATGCGGTCGATCAGCCGGCGGGCAGGGTGCTGCAGGGCACTGAAAAACTCGGGCTCGGCCAGCGCCACACGCAACACCGGAATCTGCAGCCGGGCGAACCACACACGCACGCTGGGGGGAATGCGCTCTTCGGCCAGGATGCTCTGAAACATAAGCGCGACCACTTCGATGGTCGCCTTTTCCGTGGGCGTGCTGGCCGCCTGCTTGAGTTCGGCCGTGCGCTGGCGCAAGACGACAGCGGCTTTCTCCACATGGCTGGCGTCCATGTAGACGGCACCGGGGCGGCTGTTGCCGGAGACATAAAACCCGGCACCAGCACTGTCGCCGGGCACCACCCGTTGCATGGCCTGCGCCAGACCGGGCGAAGGGGGCAGGATCTGCGTGGCTTCGAAGTCGCCACCCACCTTGTCGATCAGCATGCGCCGCAGCCGCCCCACCACACCCTGCGCCCGCATGCGTGCGCGGGCCAGAGGCGAGGCACTGGTCATCATGCGGGTTTCGTCCTGCACGCCCATGCCGGATGAGCCAGTGGCGCCTGCTCGCCCGCCTTGCCCCGAGCTGCCCGAGCCGCTGAAGTCGCCCTGATTCCCACCCCCCGGGCCGCCGCGAGAACCGGGCTCCGTGCCATGGCCGCTGCCAGCGGGGCGGAATCCGCCACCGCCAGCCCCACCTTGGGCGCTAGCGCCTCCAGGCGGAATGCGCGCGCCCACCGGGCTCGACTGAGGCGGGGCAGTGGGCGGGCCTTCGGAACGTGAACCGGGTGCGCGCTTGACCAAGGCCTGGAGGTCGATCTCCTTCATCACGCCGCTGGCCACCAGAAATTCGTTGGCTGCCTTGTAGGCGTCGTGCAGCTTGAGGGTCATGACCGGCGCCAACGCGTCCTGCACCAAGGCCCAGGCGTCCCGTGTCATTTGGGCATCCAGCCACTGGTCCACCAAAATACGGGCTGTCACGTCGGGCAGCAACACGTCACCGCGCGAAAGCTCCTGGCGTTTCTCCAGGTGTTGCACGCGCAAGCGCAGTTCGTTGAGTTCGGTGGATGACTTTTCGAGGACCCGCATGGCCAGCCGTGAGGCCATGATCTGGTCGTCGATGGCGCCTTCAGCCACCAGTTCCAGCGCACCCGACAGGCTGATGGGCTGACCGCTGCTCGACGTGCGGGGCAACAGGGTGCGCTGCAGCGCCTTGCGGCTCTGGTTCAGCCAGGTGGTCTGGTGTTTCTGGAAGGCGGTCCAAGCGTCGCGCCGGGCCTGCATGTCACGTGGCGAGCCGGCCTGGTCGAGGATGGAGGTCAGGCGCGTGTCGCAGGCCTTGACCATTTCGGGAAGGGCGCGACCCACGTGAACCACGAAGAGTTCACGTGCCTGTTTGGCCAGGGAGGAGACGTGCTGATCGGGGGGGGACACAATGGTTTCAGTATGACACGAAAGATTTCAGCGGCCCCTGGTCTGAGCCCCCATGCAGGGTATGTCCGGCCCGGTCTTCGCGCTTAAACCACAGCGCCGGCGTTCGGGTCATCCGGATCGCCCTCACCCTTGCTGGACGACTTGATCAGGTCTTCGCGCTTGATGCCCAGCCACATGGCAATGGCCGCGGCGACGAACACCGACGAGTAGATGCCGAACAGGATGCCGATGGTCAGCGCCAGCGCGAAGTAAAACAGCGTCGGTCCGCCGAACAGCAGCATGGACAACACCATGATCTGCGTCGAGCCGTGGGTGATGATCGTGCGGCTGATGGTGGAGGTGATCGCGTTGTCGATGATCTGCGGCGTGGTCTTCTTGCGATGGCGACGGAAGCTCTCGCGGATGCGGTCGAAGATCACCACCGATTCGTTGACCGAATACCCCAGCACCGCCAGCACGGCGGCCAGCACGGCCAGCGAGAACTCCCACTGGAAGAAGGCAAAGAAGCCCAGGATGATGATTACGTCGTGCAGGTTGGCGATGATGGCCGACACCGCGTACTTCCATTCAAAGCGCATCGCGAGGTAGATCATGATGCCCACGATCACCAGGCCCAGGGCCTTGAGACCGTCCTGCACCAGTTCCTGCCCGACTTGCGGCCCCACGAACTCGGTGCGGCGCAGTTCGACCTCGGGGTTTTTCGCCTTGAGAGCGGCCAGCACCACGGCGCTCTGCTCCCCCGACGATTTGCCAGCCTGCACCGGCAGGCGCAGCAGCACGTCACGCGACGTGCCGAAGTTCTGCACCGGCACGTCGGCATAGCCGAGCCCCTCGATCACCTCACGCACTTCGGCCAGATTGGCCGGTTGCACATAGGCCACCTCCATGACGGTGCCTCCGGTGAACTCGACCGAGAGGTTCAGCCCGCGAAACACGAGAAAAAAGACAGCGGCAGCGAACGTGAGGGCGGAGATCGCGTTGAGCACGACCGCGTACTTCATGAACGGGATGTCCTTGCGGATGCGGAAAAATTCCATGGTGCTGGTCCTGGTTCAGTCGGCTTTGACGGCGGGAGTCTGGCCGTCGGGGCGCCACACGGTGCCGATGGAGACCGTCTTGAGCTTCTTCTTGCGGCCGTACCAGAAGTTGACCAGGCCGCGCGAGAAGAAGACCGACGAGAACATGCTGGTCAGGATGCCGATGCAGTGCACCACGGCAAAGCCCCGCACCGGGCCTGAGCCGAAGATCAACAACGCCACACCGGCGATCAGCGTGGTGACGTTGGAGTCGAGAATGGTGCCCCAGGCCTGGTCGTAGCCGGTGTTGATCGCCACTTGCGGCGAAGAGCCCCGGCGCAGCTCTTCGCGCACGCGTTCGTTGATGAGCACGTTGGAGTCGATCGCCATGCCCAGCGCCAGCGCCATGGCGGCAATACCGGGCAAGGTGAGCGTGGCCTGCAGCATGGACAACACACTGACGAGCAAGATCAGGTTGAACGCCAGCGCCATGCTGGAGAACACCCCGAACATGGCGTAGTAGGCGCACATGAACAGCACGATCACGGCAAAACCCCAGATCACGCTGTTGAAACCCTTGGCGATGTTTTCGGCGCCCAGGCTCGGGCCGATGGTGCGTTCTTCGATGATCTCCATCGGAGCAGCCAGCGAGCCCGCGCGCAGCAACAGCGCGGTGTCGCTGGCCTCGACGGAGGTCATGGCACCGGAGATCTGCACACGCCCGCCACCGATCTCGCCACGGATCACCGGAGCCGTCACGACTTCGCCACGGCCCTTTTCGAACAGGATGATCGCCATGCGCTTGCCGACGTTCTCGCGGGTCACGTCACGGAAGATGCGCGCACCCTTGGCGTCCAGCGTGAGGTGCACGGCTGCTTCCTGGGTCTGGCTGTCAAAACCGGCTTGCGCATCGGTGAGGTTTTCGCCGGTCAGCAGCACTTCACGTTTGACGATGACGGGCTGGCCATTGCGCTCCGGGTAACGCTCGGAGCCGAATGGCACCGGGCCGGTGCCTCGCTCGGCGGCCTGACCGTCGGTGGTCTCGTCGACCAACCGCACTTCCAGTGTGGCGGTGCGACCCAGAATGTCCTTGGCCTTGGCGGTGTCCTGCACGCCGGGCAGTTGCACCACGATGCGGTCGACACCCTGTTGCTGGATCACCGGCTCGGCCACACCCAGCTCGTTGATGCGGTTGTGCAGCGTGGTGATGTTCTGCTTCAGGGCTTGGTCCTGCACCGCACGCGCGGCTTCAGGTTTGAGCGTGGCGACCAACCGTGCGCCTGCGCCATCGGGTGTTTCTCTCATCACCAGATCGGGGAACTGGTCCTGGATGAGGCCCAGCGCTGCCTGCCCGGTCTGCGTATCGGCCACCCGCACTTCGATCGTCTGGCCGTTGCGGCTGATGCCACCGTGGCGGATGCCCTTCTCGCGCATGGCACTGCGCAAGTCACCCGCCAGCACGTCGGCACGGCGTTGCAGGGCAGCGGGCATGTCCACCTGCAACATGAAGTGCACGCCGCCGCGCAGATCGAGGCCAAGGTACATCGGGGAGGCGCCCAGGCTGGCAAGCCAGCTCGGGGTGCGGGGCAGCAGGTTGAGCGCCACCACGTGCGACACGTCGGCCGGATCGGGGTTGAAAGCCCGCTCCAAAGCGTCACGCGCCTTGATCTGGTCGTCGGTGCTGTTGAAGCGCGCCTTGACCGAGTTGGTGTCCAGCTGGATCAGCGAGGTCTCGATGTTCTGTGCAGCCAGCGCCTGCTCCACC
>JBBQKZ010000103.1:0-13364 GCA_038327405.1 Burkholderiales bacterium
CACAAGACCACAGGAGTCCACCTTGGCCAAAAAGAACTTTCTCGATTTCGAGCAGCCCATTGCCGATCTCGAAACCAAGATCGAGGAACTGCGCTACGTGCAGACGGAATCCGCGGTCGACATCTCCGAAGAAATCGAACAACTCGCCGGCAAGAGCCTGCAGCTCACCAAAGACATCTACAGCAGCCTCACGCCTTGGCAAATCACCAAGATCGCACGCCACACCGACCGGCCCTACACGCTGGACTACGTGCGAGAGATCTTCACGCACTTCGTTGAGCTGCACGGCGACCGCCATTTCTCCGACGACCTGAGCATCGTGGGTGGCTTGGCGCGCTTCAATGGCCAGCCCTGCATGGTGCTGGGCCACCAGAAAGGTCGCGACACGAAAGAGCGTGGCCTGCGCAACTTCGGCATGACCAAGCCCGAGGGTTATCGCAAGGCGCTGCGCCTGATGAAGCTGGCCGAGAAGTTTCGCCTGCCGGTCTTCACCTTTGTGGACACGCCTGGTGCCTACCCCGGCATTGACGCCGAAGAGCGTGGCCAGTCCGAGGCCATCGGCCGCAACATCTTCGAGATGGCGCAACTCGAAGTACCCATCATCTCCACCATCATTGGCGAAGGCGGTTCTGGCGGCGCACTGGCCATTTCCGTGGCCGATCAGGTTCTGATGCTGCAGTACTCGGTGTACTCGGTGATCAGTCCTGAGGGCTGCGCCTCCATCCTCTGGAAAACCAGTGACCGGGCGAGCGACGCTGCCGATGCCTTGGGCATCACTGCGCACCGACTCAAGGCGCTGGGCCTGGTGGACAAGATCGTGAACGAGCCGGTGGGCGGCGCCCACCGCGACCACAAACAGATGGCCGCTTTCCTCAAGCGCGCTCTGGGCGACGCCTGGCGTCAGGTGACCGACTTGAAGGTCAAGGAGCTGGTGGACCGCCGTCATGGTCGCCTCAACAGCTATGGCCGATTCACCGACACCAAGGCCGACGCCAAGAGCGACAAGCGCTGACGTGACCGGCAACTCCGCACCTGCCAACCCCTGCGAGCGGGCGTTGGTTCGATGGTGCGAACGTTGCGCCCCCCATCTGATGAAGGTGGCTGTGGCCTACAGCGCAGGCGCCGATTCCACGGCCTTGCTGCTCGCTGCACAGCAGCGTTGGCCCGGGCAGGTGGTGGCACTGCATGTTCACCACGGATTGCAAGCGGCGGCCGACGCTTTCGAGTCCCACGCGCGCCGCTTCTGCGAACAACACGGTATCTCGTTTCAGGCGGAGCGTGTTCACGCCGCAAACGAATCAGCACAGAGCCCAGAGGACGCGGCCCGCCTGGCGCGTTACGCCGCACTGGCCCGCATGGCCAAAGGCGCCGGTGCGGACTCGGTGCTGCTCGGACAACACGCCGACGACCAGGCAGAGACGCTGCTGCTCGCACTGAGCCGCGGTGCGGGTCTGCCCGGACTTGCCTCGATGCCCGAACTTTTTGAACGCGCAGGCATGTCCTTCGGTCGCCCCCTGCTCGGCGTGCCGGCGAGCGAGTTGCGCGCATGGTTGCTGGCACAAGGTCACGCCTTCGTGGACGACCCCAGCAACACCGACACCCGCTTCACCCGCAACCGAATCCGCGCTGTGCTCATGCCCGCGTGGGAGGCCTGCTTTCCAGGATTTCGGCCCATGCTCGCGCGCAGTGCCCGGCATGCCGCGCAAGCCCAACGCCTGCTCGATGAACTGGCGGCCATGGATCTGGGGCAAACGGGTTCACCACCGCAGATTGCGCAGCTGCAGTCGCTCTCGCGCGATCGTCAGGCCAACGCATTGCGGCATTGGCTTCGCGCCAGCGCGGGCGTGGCTGCCGCTGCTGCACAACTGCACGAGTTGCTCGACCAGATCGCCGTCTGCACCACGCGCGGTCACCGCATTCACATCAAGGTGGGCCCAGGGCATGTGGAGCGCGACGGCGAGCGCCTGCGATACACCCCCACCCTATAATGGCGGGCTTTGCCCGGCAGCGCCGCCGGCGCTTTCAACCCAACCAATCCAACCCGATGGCCTTGATAGTTCACAAGTACGGTGGCACCTCGATGGGGTCGACCGAGCGCATCCGCAATGTGGCCAAACGCGTGGCCAAGTGGCACCGCGCGGGGCACCAGCTGGTGGTCGTGCCCAGCGCCATGAGCGGCGAGACCAACCGACTGCTTGGACTTGCGAAAGAGCTTGCGCCAGGCAAGACCACCGTCGCCTACAGCCGTGAACTCGACATGCTGGCTTCCACCGGCGAGCAGGCATCGTCGGCCCTGTTGGCCATTGCCTTGCAGGCCGAGGGCCTGGAGTCGGTGAGCTACGCCGGCTGGCAGGTCCCGATCAAGACCAACAGCGCCTTCACCAAGGCCCGCATTGAGTCCATCGACGATGTGCGCATTCGCGCTGACTTGTCGGCCGGCAAGGTCGTCATCGTCACCGGTTTCCAGGGTGTGGATCCCGAAGGCCACATCACGACGCTGGGTCGTGGTGGCAGCGACACTTCGGCTGTGGCGGTGGCCGCAGCCCTCAAGGCGGCCGAGTGCCTGATCTACACCGACGTGGACGGCGTCTACACCACCGATCCGCGCGTGGTGCCCGAAGCGCGCCGTCTCGCACGGGTGAGCTTTGAAGAGATGCTGGAGATGGCCAGCATGGGCAGCAAGGTGCTGCAGATCCGTTCGGTGGAATTTGCCGGCAAGTACAAGGTGCCCCTTCGCGTGCTCTCCAGCTTCACGCCCTGGGACATCGACCTGAACACCGAAGCCGCTTCCGGCACCCTGATCACTTTTGAGGAAGAAGAAACCATGGAACAAGCTGTCGTTTCCGGCATTGCGTTCAACCGCGACGAAGCCAAGATCTCCGTGCTCGGCGTGCCCGACACCCCCGGCATCGCGTACCAGATCCTGGGCGCGGTGGCCGACGCCAACATCGAGGTCGACGTGATCATCCAGAACCTGAGCAAGGGCGGTTTGACCGACTTCAGCTTCACGGTGCACCGCAACGATTTCCAGAAAACCATGGACCTGCTCAAGACCAAGGTTGTGCCCGCGCTGGGTGCCGCCGAGGTGGTGGGTGATGCGCGCATCTGCAAGGTCAGCATCGTGGGCATCGGCATGCGCAGCCACGTGGGTGTGGCCAGCCGCATGTTCAAGTGTCTGAGCACCGAGGGCATCAACATCCAGATGATCTCGACCTCGGAGATCAAGACGTCGGTGGTGATCGACGAAAAGTACATGGAACTCGCCGTGCGTTCGCTGCATCGAGAATTCGACCTCGACCAGACCGCAGATACCATCACCGGCTGAGGCCTCTCCGCATAGGGAGGCTCCGTTGAGTTGAGGCATAATACGCAGCTTCCGGAGCGATGACCGAGTGGCCGAAGGTGCTCCCCTGCTAAGGGAGTATGGGGTGTAGAGCCTCATCGAGGGTTCGAATCCCTCTCGCTCCGCCAGACACCAAGCCCCACCGCCTTTGGCTGTGGGGCTTTCTTACGTCCGGCCCCTTCGGCTCGCGCTGTATTGACCGTCAAGCAAGGACTTCCGCGATGAACGCTTCCCTCGCGCCCGCCGACCAGATGCAGCTGGCCGTGCACTTCCACTCGCATGGCCAGCTCGACAGCGCGAGAACGCTGTACGAGGGTGTGCTGCGCCAGTTTCCCAACGACTTCGGCGTGCGTTACCACTTGGGTCTGCTGGAGTCTCAGGCCGGCGATCTGGAGCGCGCCGCTCTGCATTTCGACCGTGCGGTGCAGGCCAACCCGCAGAACGCCGACGCGCAGAACAACCTGGCGTTCACCTTGCAGCAGCTGGGCCGTGAGGCCGAAGCGCTGCTGGCCTACGAGCAGGCCCAGGCACTGCGCCCGGAAGATGCCGACATCGCCATCAACCTCGGGCTGCTCCACAAAAAACTGCAGCAACTGCCGCAGGCCCTGGCCTGCCTGGAGCAGGCGCTGCAGTCAAACCCGGAACATGTGGCCTTGCTGTGCAACCGGGCCAATGTGCTGCAGGGTCTGGCCCGGCCCGCAGACGGGCTGGCCAGCTACGAACAGGCCCTCAAGCTGGATCCCGACAACGCGGTGGTGCTGTGCAACGTCAGCAACGCGCTGAGCGAACTGGGCCGCCATGAAGAAGCCCTGGCCTGTGCCGAGCGAGCCACGCGCGCGAATCCCCGGCACGCGCAGGCCTGGGTCGAGCGCGGTGGCGCGCTCAGACTGCTCGACCGCACCAACGAAGCAGTGGAGAGTTTCGAGAAGGCACTGGCGCTGGAGCCGGCCATGGTGCAGGCCCACACCAGCCTGGCGGCCACCCTGATCAGCGACAGCGTGGACACGCCGCGTGTGATCGAGGTCGGGCGCAAGAGTCTCGCGATGTATTTGCAGGCCACATACCAGGCGCCCCGGCTTCGTCAAGCGGGCCTGAGCTTGAGCGCCTTCAAGCTCAAGCACGACGTGCAGCAGGCGCGCTGGTTGCAGCAGCACGGTCACGGCGTAGCGGGTCTGGCGAGCTTTCTCAAAAGCGGTGAGACCTTGCTGGAGCAGCTGAAGGACGCCCCGGAGAATCGCGCCGTGCGGGTATCGCCGGTTGAGCTGGCGCGCATGCAGGCGTTTCTGGGCACACCCTGGGTGCACACCATGCCCTCGATGCCCGACGTGCTCAACCCGGACAACGACTGGCTCGCGCTGGAAGAGGCCTACCTGGCCGGCACGCCCGAGATACTCACCATCGACAACTTCCTCGCGGAGCCTGCGCTCAAGGCCTTTCAGACCTTTGCGCACGCCTCGCGCGTGTGGCACGGCGAGTACGCCAACAACTACCTGGGCGCTTTTGCCAACCGGGGCTTCAACAGCCCGCTGCACCTGCAACTGGCGCGCGAGCTCAAGCAGCGTATGCCGCGTGTCTTCAAGGACTACCTGCTCACGCAGCTGTGGGGCTTCAAGTACGAGCCGGCGGTCACGCGCGGCATCAACGTGCACGCCGACTTCGCCAAGGTCAACCTGAATTTCTGGATTGCACCGAGCGAACACAACCTTGACCCCGACAGCGGTGGGCTGAAGGTGTACGACGTGCCCGCGCCCGAGGACTGGACCTTCGAGCAATACAACATCGACAGCACGCTGATCTACAGCTTCCTTGAGCAGCACCAGGCGAAGTGCGTCACCATCCCGCACCGATGCAACCGGGCCGTGCTGTTCAATTCGGCGCTGTTCCACGAAACCGACACGATCCGGTTTGTGGACACCTACGAGAGCCGCCGGGTCAACATGACCTATCTTTTCGGCCGCCAGCTCCGCTGAGCGCGAACCGACCGCATGGCTTCAGCTTCTGCACCCACCGCGGCCTTGAGCCGCGCCGCCTTTGCCACCTTGTTGCTCATCGCCCTGATGATGGGCGCCAACCACGTGGCAGCCCGCCTGGCCTTTGACGACGGTGTGAGCGTGGCCACCGCCGTGGTCTTTCGCAGCGGTGTCACAGCGCTGGTGGTGGGGCTGATCCTGCTGCTCTACCGCGTGCCCATGCGCTTGCAGGCGCGCCACCGCAAGGCCTTGCCCGCCATCGGCCTGCTGGTGGGCGTGCAGAGCCTGTGCCTGTATGCCTCGGTGGCGCGCCTGCCGGTGGCGCTGGCCTTGCTGGCCTTCAACACCTACCCGCTGTGGACGGCACTGTGGGCGCGCGTGGTCTATGGCCAGCGGCCACAGCCCCGCGTGTTGCGCGCCATGCCGGTGATGCTGGTGGGCCTGGCGCTGGCGCTGGATGTGTTCGGCGCTGCGTCCGGGCTCGGCGCTTCGGGGCACTGGTCGCAGATCGGTGTGGGTGTGTCGTTTGCACTGTCGGCCGCCGCCACGTTCGGCTTGGCGCTGGTGATCACGCAACACGAAACGGTGGATCTCGATGGCCGCCTGCGCACCGCCACGACCATGACCATCGTCGGCATCATGGCCCTGATCGCCTGCACTTTGCAGGGCGGCCTGGCTCTGCCTCAAACATCCGTGGGCTGGGGTGGTCTGTTCGGTCTGACGCTGCTCTACGGCACCGCCTTCACCATCATGTTCACGGTGCTGCCCAAGCTCGGTGTGGTGGGCAACTCCGCCATCATGAACATCGAGCCCATCTTCGCGCTGGTGCTGGCGTGGGCCATCCTGGGCCAGACCATTGCGGAGGTGCAGGTGGCCGGTGGCCTGCTGGTGGTCGCTACGGTGATGTGGCTGGGGTTGCGAAAGGCTTAGTCGTCCAGGGAGGCGCTCCAGCGGTCGTTCCAGTCGTCGCGCGGCGCCGGATCGCTCAGGCCTTCGATGTCCCGCCTGTCCCTTTTGGTGGGACGTCCCATGGTTTGGCTGTGTGCGGGCTCCGGTGCCAGGCGCCGCATCTCGGCGCTTGCAGCGCGTTGCGCCAGCGAGGCGGGCGTTTCCTCGAACAGCAGGGCTGCCACCGGTGCTGAAGCGCGTACGCCGCTCAAGCCCCGCACAACCACCGTACGCACTTCATGGCCGATACGCAGTTCCAGCGTGTCGCCGGTCTTCAACTCCTTGGAGGGTTTGGCCAACTGGCCGTTGAGCCTCACGCGGCCCTTGTCGATTTCCTCGCTGCTCAGACCGCGTGTCTTGTAGAAGCGCGCGGCCCAGAGCCATTTGTCCAGGCGTACCTTGAGGGAGGGTGATTCGGGGGTGGTGGCAGGTTTCATGCAGAGGATTGGAGTGGGATGAGCGGCAGGCGCACGGTGGCGTCCAGCCCGTGCACCTGGCCCGAATGGATGCGGTTGTCCAGATCGATGGCGCCGCCCAGCGACTGCACGATCTCGCGGCAGATCGCCAGGCCGAGCCCGGAGCCCGAGAGCCCGGGGCTTTGTCGGTGTTCGGTGGCGAAGGGCTGGAACAGGCGCTCGCGCAGCGCGGCCGAAATGCCCGGGCCTTCGTCGCTGATGGTGAGCGCGGCGGTCTGTGCGTCGGCCACCAGCGCCACGGTCAACGCGGAGCCGGTGGGCGTGTTCTTGATGGCGTTGTGCAGCAGGTTGCGGCTGAGTTCGCGCAGCGCCCATTCGTGGGCGCGCACCAGGCAAGGTTGTGTGGTGATGGAGAAATCGAGCGCATGGTCAGCGATGAGGGCAGAGAGGTCAAGGGCCACCAGGCGCAGCACGGCCGACCAGTCGTGCACCGGTGCGCTCTTCTCCTGGCGCAGTTGTTCCACTTTGGCCAGCGCGAGCATCTGGTTGGCCAGCTCGGTTGCGCGCTCCACCGTGTGGCCAATTTCGTCCAGCGCCTGAAGCGGCGCCACGTCGCCGCGCTGGGCCGATTGCACCTGCGTCTTCAACACCGCCAGCGGCGTGCGCAACTGGTGCGAGGTGTCGCGCACAAAGCGCTTCTGGTGTTCCAGCAATTGCGACAGGCGCTGCATGTGCTGGTTGGTCGCGTCCAGCAGCGGCAGCAGTTCGCGTGGCGCGCCCTCGGTCGGCAGGGGCGACAGGTCGTTCTCGTTGCGCATGCCCAGTGCGTGGCTGATGGCGCGCACCGGGCGCGTGGCACGCTGCACCACGAACACCACCACCAGCGCGATCACCAGCACCAGCGCGGCCTGCCGCCAGAGTGTGTCGATCAGGATCTGGCGCGCCAGGGTCTCGCGCAGCTCCAGCGTCTCGGCCACCTGGATGGTGGCCATGCCCTGTTCGTAAACGCCCGAGACCGGTTGCAGCAACACCGCCATGCGTACCGGCACGCCCTGGTATTCGTCGTCGTAAAAATTCACCAGCGCAGCGTAGAGGTTTTTCTGCGGAATGTCGCTGCGTCCCGCTGGCAGGTCGTCAAAGCCCGAGACCAGCTCGCCCTTCAGGCCGCTCACGCGGTAGAAGATACGGCTGCGGTTGTCGGCCTCGAAGGCCTCCAGGGCCGAATAGAGCACGTCGGACTCCACCCGCAGTGCGTTGCCGTTACCGGTGACGCGCAGTTGTTCCCCCAGCGACTTGGCGGTGGCGAGCAAGGTGCGGTCGTACGCGGTGTCTGCGGCGGCCAGCGCCTGGCGGTACAGCACCACCGTGTTGATCAACAGAAAAGCGAATACCGGCAGCAGGATGCCCAGCAGCAGGGTGCGCCGCAGCGAGAGGGCGCGCGGCCGTTGGTCCATGGCAGGAACGCGCATCAGCTCTCGGCCTTGAGCAGGTAGCCCAGGCCGCGCAGCGTGACCAGCTGCGCGCCGGTGTGGGTGATTTTCTTGCGCAGGCGGTAGGCCACCACCTCGATGGCTTCGGGCTGCACGTGGCTCTCGCCGGGAAACACCAGCTCAAACAGGCGTTCCTTCGCCATCGCATGCCCCGGCTTGTTCAGCAATGCCTGCAACAGCGAGAGTTCGCGCGGCGCGAGCTCCATGGGCTGGCCCCCGAAATAGACCGCGCCACTGTCCTTGTCCACGTGCATGCCGCACCACACCGGTCCCCTTGAGGCGGTGCCCGCCACGTTGTCGGCGTTGCCCGAGCGGCGAACCAGCGCGCGCAGCCGCGCCTCCAGTTCGTCGAGATCAAACGGCTTGGGCAGGTAGTCGTCGGCACCGGTGTTCAGGCCCAGGATGCGGTCGCCCACCGTGCCGCGTGCGGTCAGGATGATCACCGGTGTTTCCAGGCCGGCGGCGCGCGCCTGGCTGAGCACTTCCAGTCCGTCCAGACCGGGCAGGCTCAGGTCGAGCAGCACCGCATCGGGCAGGCTGGCCTGCCACAGCGCCAAGGCACGGGCACCGTCGACGCAACTGAGCACCTGCACGCCGCGTCGCTCGAAGCTGCGCCGCAGGGTGGTTTGCATGGTGGCGTTGTCTTCGATCAGCAGCAGCTTCATGTGCACTGATTATGGGCATGGGAGATGGGGCTGAAGGCACGCTGCCAAGGGTTTGTCCGGATCTGCCGGACAGCGAACTGACAGCCCCCCAACAGAGCATGGCGACTCCCATCCACTACTGAAAGTCAACATGAAAAGAAATGCAATCGCCTTTGCGGCATTGGGCTTGATCAGCGGCCTGGCGGCGGCCCAGTCGTCTGTGACTTTGTACGGCGTGGTCGATGTGGCGGTGGAGCGCGTCAAGGGCGCGACCTCACTCACCCGCGTGACCTCGGGTCAGCAGCAAGGCTCTCGCTGGGGCCTGCGTGGCACGGAAGACCTGGGCGGCGGGCTCAAGGCCATGTTCCTGTTGGAGAACGGCTTCAACGCCGACGTGGGAACGCTCGGCCAGGGTGGCCGGCTGTTCGGTCGCCAGGGCTATGTGGGTCTGGGCGGTGGCTGGGGTGCCGTGCGCCTGGGCCGCCAGTACACACCGATGGACGACATCGCCGGCATCATCGGCACCAAGACCTATGACGTGCTGAGCGTGGTGCCCATCATCGGCAACGGTGAATACAACCGCGTCGACAACGCGCTTACCTACGTCTCGCCGACCGTGGCCAACACCGTGTTCCAGCTGCAGTACAGCCTGGGTGAAGAGCGCGCCAGCACCAATACCAGCTCGAACTTTGCCAAGCAGGTCAGCGCGCACGCGCTTTACGCCAACGGGCCGCTGACCGCCGGCATCTCGCTGATGCAGGTGACCGACGCCGACGGCGTGCTCGCCGGCAAACAGGGCAAAGACGCCGTGCTGCTGGCCGGTGCCTACGACTTCGGCAGTTTCAAGCTGTCGGCCTACTATGACGCAGAAGACAAGGCCGCCAAGAAGCTCAAGGTCTATGGTCTGGCCGCAGCGTTCAAGTTCGGCGAGACCACGGTGTCGGTGGGCGCGGCACAGGCCAAGGATGTGAACGGTTCGGCCGCCACCGCCAGCGACGACGCTCGCTTCTACACGCTGCAGGTCAGCCACAACCTGTCCAAGCGCACCGCGCTCTACGGCAACCTGACCGCGGTGTCGAACGACACGGCCGCCGCCCTGGGTTTCAACAGCCCGGTGGCAGGATCGAACTCCAACGGCATCCAGGCTGGCTTGCGCCACCGTTTTTGATCGCTTGAGTCCACAGCCCTAGGGTTTGCCCTAGGGCTGTGGACAGCGAACTGACAGCGCCCGGTCGCAAGATACGGGCGTCAGATCACCCACAGCAGGAGACACACCATGCGTCGCGACACCTTCCTCAAATCCCTGGCCGCTCTGGCCGCTGCCGGCGCCTTGCCCGCCGCGGCCTGGGCCAACGCCAACATCAAGATGATGATCCCCGCCAACCCCGGCGGCGGCTGGGACGGCACCGGCCGCGCGCTGGGCGAAGCCCTGCGCGACGCGGGCGTGGCCTCCTCGGTCACGTTCGAGAACAAGGGTGGTGCCGCCGGCGCCATTGGCCTGGCCCAGTTCTACAACGCCAGCAAGGGCGACCCGAATGCGTTGATGGTCATGGGCGCCGTGATGCTCGGCGGCATCATCACCGGCAAGCCACCCGTCTCGGTCACCCAGCTCACGCCCATTGCCCGACTGACCACCGAATACAACGTGTTCGTGCTACCGGCCGAATCGCCCTACAAGACCATGAAGGATGTGGTCGAGCAGCTCAAGAAGGACCCGGGCAGCATCAAGTGGGGCGGCGGTTCGCGCGGTGCCACCGAGCACATTGCGGCAGCGCAGATCGCGCAGTCGGTCGGCGTGCCCGCATCCAGGATCAACTACGTGCCGTTCCGTGGCGGCGGTGAAGCGGTGGCCGCCATCCTGGGTGGCAACGTCACCGTGGGCGGCAGTGGCTTCAGCGAGTTCCAGCAGTACATCGAGAGCGGCAAGATGCGTGCGATCGCGGTGACCTCGGCACAGCGCCTCAAGGGCATCGACGTGCCCACGCTGAAAGAGCA
Organism: Burkholderiales bacterium; assembly: GCA_038327405.1. Lineage (GTDB taxonomy): Bacteria > Pseudomonadota > Gammaproteobacteria > Burkholderiales > Burkholderiaceae_C > Hydrogenophaga. The sequence continues at coordinate 10,807 of JBBQKZ010000103.1, forward strand.
GGGCATCGACGTGGAGATCGGCAACTGGCGCGGCGTGTACGGCGCACCCGGCATCACCCAGGCGCAGCGCGACGCGCTCACCGCCATCGTGGTGAAAGCCACGCAGAGCAAGGCCTGGGCTGCGGCGCTGGAGAAGAACAACTGGACACCCGCGTTGTTGACCGGCAAGGCGTTCGACGACTTCGTGGACAAGGATTTTTCTTCGTTGCGCGCGACCATGGTTCGCGCGGGCATGGTCTAGGGCTCGGAAGCACCCCCTGCGCCGCTTCGCGGCTTCCCCCTCTCTGGCGCGCCTTCGGCGCTGGGAGGGGGACGGCATCTTGGGCCGGCGGAGCCGGACCCTCGATGCCCCTGGATGGGGTTGCTTCTCTCGCTCCCTCTCCCTTTGGGAGAGGGTTGGGGTGAGGGCTGCGGCCCCGCCAGTTTTCAGTGAACACCGACATGGACTCCCTCAATACCCAAGCACAGACCAACCACCGCCCCGGCCAGCTGGCCATGGGCATCGGCGCGTTGATCGTGGCCGGCGTGCTTGCCTGGGGTGCGATGGACATTCCATCCGACGCGGGCTACGCCGGCGTCGGCCCCAATTTCCTGCCCTGGGTGATCAGCGCGGCGCTGGGCTTGTGTGGCGTGATGCTGATACGCGAGGTGCTCACCGGCGGCTACCGGCAGATGGAGGAGCCCTCGGGCGCAGCGCGTGGCGACTGGCGCGCGCTGGCCTGGGTGTCGGCCGGTGTGCTGCTCAATGCGTCGCTCATCACCACCATCGGCTTCATCCTGAGCTGCTCGCTGTGTTTTGTGCTGGCGGTGCGTGGCCTGCGCGCCAGCGAGGGCAAGCCCGCCGGCAAGCTGCGCCAGACGGTCAAGGATGCCGTCACCGGCATGCTGATTGCAGCGCCGGTGTACTGGCTGTTCACCAAATTGCTCGCAGTGAACCTGCCAGGCATCACGGCCTCGGGCTGGATCTGAGCGCGAAGGCTGCAACCCCATGATGGACACCTTCACCCAACTGCTCGGCGGTTTTGCCACCGCCGGCACCCCCATCAACCTGCTGTGGGCCTTTGCCGGCTGCGCGCTGGGCACGGCCATCGGCGTGCTGCCCGGGCTGGGCCCGGCCGTCACCGTGGCCATGTTGCTGCCGATCACAGGCCAGGTGGAACCCACTGCCTCGATGATCTTCTTCGCCGGCATTTACTACGGCGCCATGTACGGTGGCTCGACCACCTCCATCCTGCTCAACACACCAGGCGAGACCGGCACCATGGTCACCGCGCTCGAAGGGTTCAAGATGGCCAAGAGCGGGCGCGCTGGCGCGGCCCTGGCCAGTGCGGCCATCGGCTCGTTTTTTGCTGGGACCATCGCCACCGTCCTGGTCACGCTGTTCGCGCCCATCCTGGCCGAGTTCGCGGTTCAACTCGGCCCGCCGGAGTATTTCTGCCTGATGCTGCTGGCCTTCACCACCGTGAGCGCGGTGCTGGGCCAGAGCACGCTGCGGGGTCTCACCGCGCTGTTTTTCGGTCTGGCACTCGGCCTGATCGGTATCGACCAGATCACCGCGCAGGTGCGCTACACCGCCGGTGTGCTGGAGTTCATGGATGGCATTGAGGTGGTGCTGGTGGCGGTGGGTCTGTTTGCCGTGGCCGAGGCGCTCTACAACGCGCTCTATGAAGGCCGCAGTCCGGTCAACATGAACAAGATGAACCGCGTTCACATGACCCGCGCCGAATGGCGCCGCTCGTGGCCAGCCTGGTTGCGCGGCACGGCCATCGGCTTTCCGTTCGGCACCATCCCTGCCGGTGGCACCGAGATTCCCACCTTCCTGAGCTACGCGACCGAGCGCAAGTTGGCTTCGCCCGAGCACAGAGCCGAGTTCGGCACCATTGGTGCCATCGAGGGCGTGGCCGGCCCCGAGGCGGCGAACAACGCGGCTGTGACCGGCACGCTGGTGCCGCTGCTCACGCTGGGCATTCCCACCTCGGTGACAGCGGCTATTTTGCTGAGCGCGTTGCAGAACTACGGCATCAACGCCGGGCCGCAGCTGTTCCAGACCTCGTCCAACCTGGTGTGGGCGCTGATCGCCTCGCTCTACATCGGCAACGTGATGCTGCTGGTGCTCAACCTGCCCATGGTGGGTCTGTGGGTGAAGCTTCTGAAGATCCCGCGCCCGCAGTTGTATGCAGGCATCCTGATCTTTGCCACGGTGGGTGTGTACGGCATGCGCCAGAGCGCGTTCGACCTGTTCCTCATGTACGGCCTGGGTCTGCTCGGCGTGGTGATGCGCCGCTACGACTTCCCCACCGCGCCTGTGATCGTGGGTTTGATCCTGGGCCCGATGGCCGAGGCACAGATGCGAAATGCGCTGTCCATCGGCGAGGGCAGCTGGATGGTGTTTCTGCAGCGTCCGATGTCGGCGACCTTGCTGGCGGTGGTGGTCGCTGTGTTGCTGGTGCCTCGGCTGTTGGCGCGGCGGGTTGTTGTTTAGGACGTCATACCTCGCGGGCTCGTGAGCGCATGGCGCTCTGCTCCGCGAATGTCCCCCGGGCCGGCTGCGCCGTCCC
>JBBQKZ010000104.1:0-13260 GCA_038327405.1 Burkholderiales bacterium
GCACTGGGTGACGGCTGGCGGCTGGAGCCGTCACTGCGCTACTACCGGCAGAAGGACAACCTGGGCACGCTCACCGTTCGCTGGACACCCGCGATGCGCGTGGCCTGGCGCGTGCGCCAGCAAACCACGCTGGAATCGGAAGTCACCTTCGAGCAGACACGGCGCACCGGCGTTGCCATCAATGAATCATCGGACCGCATGTACTACTACCTCGGAGCGCGCTACGACTTCTGACATGCCGTCTTCCACTTTGCTCCGTGTCGCCGGTCTGGCCTGCCGTCGAGGACCTTCCTGGCTGTTTCGCGATCTCTCGTTTCATGTCAGCCGTGGCCAGATGGTGTGGTTGCGCGGCGCCAACGGCAGCGGAAAGACCAGCCTGCTGCGCATGTTGGCCGGGCTTGCTCAGGCAGAAGAGGGGAGCATCGACTGGGCTGCGCCAGTCAACACGGACCTGCCGCTTCGAGCACGGGCACCCATGCTCTACATCGGCCACCTCAATGCATTGAAGGACGATCTGACAACTTGCGAGTCGTTGCAGTTCATGGCGAGCCTGCACGGACGCGATGCCAGCCGGACCGCAGCCTTGTCGGCGCTGCGCGCCTTGGGTATTCACCATGTGCGGCAGATACAGGTGCGGAACCTGTCCCAGGGCCAACGGCGCCGCGCGGCGCTGGCGCGGCTGGCCCAGGAAAGCGAGGCACTCGTGTGGATTCTTGACGAACCCTTCGACGCGCTGGACACAGTGGGCATCGAAGTCGTCAATGACCTGCTGTCGGCGCACCTTCAGCGCGGTGGCGCTGTGCTGCTCACCTCCCACTTGCCTCCCTTGATGTCCGGGCCACATGCCCGTGAAATCAGTCTGGACCATGGTGCCGACGAATGAGCCGTTCCATGGTGTGGGTGGTGGCGGGGCGCGACCTGCGTCTGGCTGGGCGGCGGCGCATCGATGCGCTCTTGCCGCTGGCATTTTTCGTCGTGGCCGCCAGCCTGTTTCCACTGGGCGTGGGGCCAGAGCCCGAGCGCCTTCAACAGATGGCTGCCGGCGTGGTGTGGGTCTGTGCGTTGCTGGCCAACATGCTCTCGCTGGGAACCCTGTACGCCGTGGACCATGCCGACGGTTCGCTGGAACAGATGCTGCTGTCGCAAAGCTCGACCGTCCTGATCGTGGCCGGCAAGACATTGGCGCACTGGTGCCTCACCGGCGTCCCCCTGATCGTGGCCAGTCCGCTGCTGGGGCTGTTTTTCGGCATGGAGCCGTCGGCCGTCGGCATGCTGGCTCTGACGCTGCTGCTGGGCACGCCCGTGCTCAGCCTGCTGGGCGGTCTGGGCGCTGCACTCACACTGGGCCTGCGCAGTGGCGGCGTGCTGGTGCTGCTGCTGGTGCTGCCACTGTGCATTCCCGTGTTGATCTTCGGCACCGGTGCGGTCACAGCTGTGGATGCCGGGCTGAGTGCCAACGGCCACCTGTCGGTGTTGACCGCGCTGTTGCTGGTGAGCGGTCTGGGCGCACCGCTGGCCACGGCAGCAGCGTTGCGCATCTCCCTGGCTTGACCCGACACGCCCCCGCCCCAACAAGCCATTGATCAGAGCCCCATGCGAATCTTCACTTTCTCTGCGCCCTCGCGCTTCTACAAGCTCACGGGTCACCTGCTGCCCTGGTTGTGGATGCTCGCGCTGGGCCTGGCCCTGTCGGGTCTCTACATCGGCTTTTTCGTGGCGCCCACCGACGCCACGCAAGGCGAGGCCTACCGCATCATCTTCATTCACGTGCCGGCCGCCTGGATGTCGATGGTGCTCTACCTGGTGATGGCTGGCTGGGCCGTTCTGGGCTGGGCGTTTCGCGTGCGGCTGGCCTCGATCGTGGCGCGTGCCATTGCACCCACCGGTGCCATGTTCACCGCAGTGGCCTTGTGGACTGGCGCCTTCTGGGGCAAACCCACATGGGGCACCTGGTGGGTGTGGGATGCGCGTCTGACCTCCGAGCTGATCCTGCTGTTCCTGTACCTGGGTTACATGGCGCTGGTGGAGGCCATCGACGACACGCAGAGGGCCGATCACGCCGGCGCCTTGCTGGCCTTGGTCGGCGCAGTCAATGTGCCGGTGATCTATTTTTCGGTGCGCTGGTGGAACACCTTGCACCAAGGTGCTACGGTCAGCATGAGCGCAGCACCCAAGATGGCGAGCACCATGCTCACGGCAATGCTGCTCATGACCCTGGCTTGCTGGGCCTATTCGTTTGCGGTCGTGTTCGTGCGATCGCGCGCCATCATCCTGGAGCGTGAGAACCACACCGACTGGGTTCGGAAACTGGCGGTCCGCCCCGCAGGAGCGCGCTCATGACCTGGAACAGCCTGGACCAGTTTCTTTCCATGGGAGGCCATGGCCTCTACGTGTGGGGCTCCTATGCATTCGCGGCGCTGGCCATGCTGGTTGAGCCCGTGCTGGCCATGCAACGGCACCGGCGTGCCAGACGCGATGCAGCCGAAGCCACCGATGCAGATTCACATGATTCATTCAAGGAGTAGGCCGTGAAACCCCGCCACAAACGCATTGCGATCGCGCTGGGCGCGCTGGCCGTGCTGGGCACCGCCACAGCGCTCGTGCTCAATGCCTTCAACAGCAACCTGGTGTTCTTTTACTCACCCAGCCAGGTGGTGAATCAGGAGGCGCCGAACGGGCGAACCTTTCGTCTCGGGGGCCTGGTGGAGGCGGGCAGTGTGAAACGCGAGGGTGTCAAGGTCAGCTTTCGCGTGACAGACACCTTGCAGACCGTGCCGGTCAGCTACCAGGGCATCCTGCCCGACCTCTTCAAGGAGGGCAAAGGGGTCGTGGCACAGGGACAGTTGCAAGACGGGATGTTCCTGGCCCGCGAAGTGCTGGCCAAGCACGACGAAAACTACATGCCGCCTGAAGCCGCGGAAGCACTCAAACGCGCAGGGCAGGGCGATGGCGCCATTTCCCGCAGCCTGGTCACGGAGAAACAACCATGATTCCCGAAGTTGGCCACCTGTTGCTCTGGCTCGCGCTGGGCATTTCCCTGATCCTGGGCGTGATGCCCCTGGTGGGCGCGCAGACGCGCAACACGCAATGGATGTCTCTGGCGCGTCCGGCTGCTTACGTGCTGTTTGCACTCGTGGCGCTCGCGTTCCTGTGCCTGGTGGCGTCCTTTGTGCGGCACGACTTTTCAGTGCTCAACGTGGCCTCGAACTCGAACTCTGCGTTGCCCTTGCCTTACCGTGTGGCCGCCAGCTGGGGCAGCCATGAAGGCTCGCTGCTGCTGTGGTTGCTGATGCTCACCGGCTGGACCGTGGCCGTTGCATGGTTCAGCAAGCACCTGCCACAGCCCGTGCTGGCGCGCACCCTGTCGGTCATGGGGCTGGTGGCTGTGGGCTTTCTGCTGTTCCTGCTGCTCACCTCCAATCCGTTCGAGCGCCTCTTTCCTGTGCCCCTCGATGGGCGCGATCTCAACCCGTTGCTGCAAGACCCGGGCATGGTGTTTCACCCGCCGCTGCTCTACATGGGCTATGTGGGTTTTTCAGTGGCCTTTGCCTTCGCCATCTCCGCGCTGATCGGTGGCAACCTGGACACCACCTGGGCCCGCTGGACCCGACCGTGGACCACCCTGGCCTGGATGTTCCTGACCATCGGCATCGCGCTGGGCAGCTGGTGGGCTTACTACGAGCTCGGCTGGGGCGGCTGGTGGTTCTGGGACCCGGTTGAAAACGCCTCCTTCATGCCCTGGCTCATCGGTACCGCGCTGATCCATTCGCTGGCCGTCACCGAGAAGCGCGGCAGCTTCAAGTCGTGGACCGTGCTGCTGGCCATCGTGGCGTTCTCGCTGTCCCTGCTCGGCACATTCCTCGTGCGCTCGGGGGTTCTTTCGTCGGTGCATGCCTTTGCCACCGATCCCCGCCGGGGCCTGTTCATCCTTGCGTTCCTGGCCATTGCAGTGGGTGCGTCGCTTGCGCTCTATGCATGGCGCGCACCCAAGGTGGGGCTGGGTGCCCGCTTCGCACTGGTGTCGCGCGAGACCGCCTTGCTGGGCAACAACGTCATGCTGGTGGTGGCGGCCGCGGCCGTTCTGCTGGGCACGCTGTACCCGCTGCTGCTCGACGCGCTCGGTCTGGGCAAGATTTCGGTCGGCCCGCCGTACTTCGACTCGGTGTTCATGCCCCTGATGGCGCCCACCTTGTTCTTGATGGGCATCGGCCCGATCACGCGCTGGAAACAGGCTGAACTGGCCGATGTGGCGCGCCGCCTGCGTTGGGCGGTTGCAGTCACGGTGCTGGCCGCGCTGGGAACGGGCGCGCTGGCCGGTCGCCTCTCGCTGGTGGCCACGGCAGGATTTGCCATGGCTTTCTGGGTGCTCGCTTCCGTGGCCACCGACGTCTGGGACAAGGTGCACCAGCCCGGCCAGGGCATGGGCGGTGTGGTGCGTCGCACACGACAACTGCCACGCGCCTTCCTGGGCATGGTGGTGGCCCACCTCGGCGTGGCAGCGTTCTGTTTTGGCGTGACCATGGTCAAGTCGTATGAGGTGGAACGCGACGTGAAGATGGACATCGGCGACAGCACCACGGTGAGCGGCTACACCTTCACCTTCCGGGGTGCCATACCGGTGGAAGGCCCGAACTACAGCGCCATGCGCGGCTTGGTCGAGGTCACACGCGGCGGCGAGCGCGTGACCGACATGCGTCCCGAAAAACGGGTCTACCGCGTGCAGAGCAATCCCATGACCGAGGCCGCGATTTCGCCGGGCCTCACACGCGACCTGTACGTTTCGCTGGGTGAGCCGGTGGATGGCAGCGGGGCCTGGATCGTGCGTGTGTACGTGAAGCCGTTCATTGGCTGGATCTGGGGTGGTTGTCTCGTGATGGCATTGGGTGGCCTGCTGGCCGCCACCGACCGCCGCTACCGCCAAGGCGCGGGAGCCAGGGTGGCGCAGCCAGCGGCGTCCGCGGGAGCTGTGGCATGAAGGCTTTGCGTTTTCTGCTGCCGCTGGCGCTGTTCATCGCCTTGCTGGGGTTTCTGGCCGTGGGCCTCAAGCTCGACCCCAAGGAGGTGCCTTCGCCCCTGATCGACAAACCCGCGCCGGCCTTTCGCCTGACCTTGCTGGACAACGCCGATCGCGCGTTGGGGCGCGACGATCTGCTGGGGCAGGTCTGGATGCTCAACGTCTGGGCGTCCTGGTGCGTGGCGTGCCAGGAAGAGCATCCCTTGCTGGTGGCCTTTTCCCGCAAGAAGGTGCTGCCGGTGTACGGCTTGAACTACAAGGACGAGCGCACCGCGGGCATGCGTTGGCTGTCGCGCTATGGCAATCCCTACACCGCCTCGTTGTTCGATGGTGATGGCAGCGTGGGCATTGACTGGGGCGTGTACGGCGTGCCCGAGACCTTCGTGATGGACCGCGAGGGCACCGTGCGCTACAAGCACATCGGCCCCCTGACCCCCGAGGTCATTCGTGACGAAATCGAACCCCTGGTGAGGAAGCTCAATGGCTAAGTGGTTAATGGCGTTGCTTCTGTCGCTGGCCTGTGGACTGACGCAGGCCGGGGAGGCCGCGCCCGCCGCTGACGACCCCGCGCTGGAGGCCCGCATGGTCAGGATCACCACCGAGCTGCGCTGCCTCGTCTGCCAGAACCAGACCATTGCCGACTCGCACTCGGGCCTGGCCATCGATCTGCGCAACCAGGTGCGCGAGATGCTGCGCCGCGGCGACAGCGACGCGCAGGTGATCGACTACATGACAGCGCGTTACGGCGACTTTGTTCTGTACCGCCCGCCGCTGAAGACCACCACCTTGCTGCTCTGGTTCGGCCCTGGCCTGCTCTTGCTCTGCGGGCTGGTGGCTCTGTTTGTTGTGCTGCGCCGCCGCTCGCGCATGGATCCGGAGTTGTTTGAACCCGATCCCGACCAGGACATGGCCCAAAACGGCGACAAGGCCACGGGCACCGTGCGCTGAGACCCGACATTTTTCATCCGACATCCACACGCCAACGCCAAGACATGGACAAAGACCTCGCCACCCTGCGCCGCCAACTGGTGCAGCTTCAGGAATTGCACGCATCCGGCGTGCTGCCCACCACCGCGTTCGAGGAGAGCAAGGCTGGGCTGGAGCGCCAGGTGCTTGAGCGTGTGATGGCCGGCGGTGCAGAGCCCGAACCCGCGGAAGCCGTCACATCGACCCCACCCGCAGCTTCGCCGGTGCCTGCCCCGGTACCCTCGTCGCGCCGCTTGCTGCTGTTCCTTGGCGTCGGGGTGCTCGCACTGGCTGCGGCCGGCTACGCCGTGATGGGCTCGCCAGATTCGTGGAATGTGGGTCCTGGCGCCAGCGCATCGTTGGGCGCATCGGACGGTGGGGCTGCGCCCGGTACGGCGGCACCGCACGCGACGTCGCAGGAGCAAATTGCCGCGATGGTCGGCAAGCTGGCCACCCGCATGGAGACCAACCCGCAGGATGCCGAGGGCTGGGCCATGCTGGGACGGTCTTACACCGTGTTGGGGCGACACCCCGAGGCCTTGGTGGCCTACAAAAAGGCCGTGGATCTGCGCCAGGACGATGGGCAGTTGCTGGCCGACTACGCCGACTCCCTCGCCATGAACAATGGCCGGCAGTTGGCGGGCGAGCCCATGAAATGGGTGGAGAGTGCGCTCAAGGCCGACCCCCGCAACCTCAAGGCACTTTCGCTGGCGGGCACACACGCGTTTGACCAGAAAGATTACGCCGGGGCGGTGAAGTACTGGGAGCAGGTCCAGCAGTTCGCCCCCGCCGACAGCAGTTATGTGCAGCAGGTGCAGGGCGGGTTGGACGAAGCCCGGCAGCTGGGTGGTTTGCCCCCCGCAGCGATGGCTGCGAAGCCCGCCACAGGGGCGCCGGCACCCGGTGCCCAAGCCCTGGCCGGTGCGGCCGTCAGCGGCACCGTGACCCTGTCGCCTGCCATGGTGGGCAAGGTCCTCCCTGACGCCACGGTCTTCATTTACGCCAGGGCCGCCGAAGGCGGCATGCGCATGCCGCTGGCCATTCAGCGCCGTCAGGTGAAGGACCTCCCCATCACCTTCACGCTGGACGACAGCTCGGCCATGTCCCCCGCCACCCGCATCTCGGGCGTGACCAGTGTGGTGGTGAGCGCGCGCATCAGCCGCAGTGGCCAGGCCACCCCACAGCCTGGTGACGTGGCGGGTCAATCGGGCCCTGTGGCCGTGGGTGCCAGCGGCATCCAGGTCGAACTGCGCGACGAGGTCCGCTGATGACCGAACCCGCCCGGCCTGTCTTGAATCTCGAACGCAGGCTGGCATGAACTACGTCTATCTGTACGTCGTTGCGTTTGCGGTCATCCTAGGTCTGTACATGCAGCGTCGGGGCAAACGCAACGCGGGCCATGCTGCCGAACTGCAACAGTCGGTGGAACAAGGGCTGAACGAACCCGCCTCGCTGCACCCGGTGGTGGACACGGCGCGCTGCATCGGCTCCGGTGCCTGCACCAAGGCCTGTCCGGAAGGCGCGCTGGGCATCGTGGGGGGTAAAGCGGTGCTCATCAATGGATCGGCCTGCATCGGACACGGTGCCTGCATGGCGGCCTGCCCGGTGGAGGCGATCAAGCTGGTGTTTGGCTCCGAAAAGCGGGGTGTGGACATCCCTTTCGTGACGCCGCACTTCGAGACGAACGTGCCGGGCATCTTTGTGGCGGGTGAACTCGGTGGCATGGGCCTCATCCGCAAGGCGGCCGAGCAAGGCCGCCAGGCCATGGACCACATCAAGAAGCGCAGCACCGGCAAGCACGAGCTGGACGTGGTGATCGTCGGCTGCGGCCCGGCCGGTCTGTCCGCAGGTCTGGCTGCGATGCAACACAAGCTCAAGTTCCGATTGATCGAACAGGAGGACTCTCTGGGCGGGTCGGTGTATCACTACCCGCGCCAGAAGATCGCCATGACCGCGCCCGTGGAGCTGGCCCTGGTTGGCAAGGTGCGTTTCGGCGAGGTGCAGAAGGAAGCCTTGCTCGAATTCTGGCAAGGCGTCGTGAGCCAGACCGGGCTGCGCATCTCGTTTCATGAACGCATGGAAGCCATCGAACCGCAAGGCGACGGGTTCGTGGTCAAGACCAACCGGGGCAGCTACAAGGCCCGCAGTGTGCTCTTGAGCATTGGTCGACGCGGCACACCCCGCAAGCTGGGTGTGCCGGGGGAAGAGCGCACCAAGGTGGTCTACCGCCTGATCGACCCGGCCCAGTACGACGGCCAGTCGGTGCTGGTGGTGGGTGGTGGCGACAGCGCGCTTGAAGCCGCCATTGCCCTGGCGGATCAGCCTTCCACCCAGGTGGTGCTGTCGTACCGAAGCGATGCGTTCTCCCGTGTCAAGGCGAAGAACCGGCAGCGGGTGGAGAGCCTGCAGGCCGACGGTCGATTGCGTGTTCTGCTGAGCTCGCAGGTCCACAGCATCCACGAAAAAACGGTGGACATCGAAGAGCGGGGACAGGTCATTCACTTGCGCAACGATGCGGTCATCGTGTGCGCCGGCGGAGAGCTTCCCACCCCCTTGCTGCAAAAGATGGGTGTGCAGTTCGAGACCAAGCACGGCACAGCCTGAGCGCTGGCCAGCACTGCTGGCGGCCTTACAGGGCGGGCGCGGGAGCATAAAACACCACTTTCTTAAGGAGCGTTCAGGAAGCTGGGCGCATCCTCCTTTTCCGACAAATCTTTTAGCAAACACCCTAAGTTCATGGTGGGGTGTTGCCTCATGTGACCTCCAGACCCCATTCGTAACATGGCGGTAACAGTTCTGGATCGGTGGCTGAGGGCGTACATGGCATCGCGTTTGACCTCCCTCTGGCGCTGGTACTGGAACCCCATTCACGCACCTCGGGAGCGTCACCATGAAAAGCCAGAGCAACCCAACGCGGTTCGGATTCCTCCGTCAACCGGCCAGGCACCTGCTGGTGGCAGCAACCTGGTTTTTTGCCTCTTTCGTGGCTCATGCAGACCCGCTGGTGGTCACCGTCGTGGGCGTATTGCCCGATGGCACCCAGGAAATCATCTCCGACTACCGCTGGACGGTCGAGCGCGACGCCACCAAGCTGTCCGAGCCGGGCAAACCGGCCACCACCGCCAACTATTCCTTCAGCTTTCACACCAGCTACATGCCGGTGGTGGCTGCCGGGCGGGTGGGCAGCGAAAGAAACACCCAGCTGGGCCTGCAGGACCCCGACGTCAAGCGCATCAACGAAGCGGTGCTGCCACAGGTCTGCGTGGGCGCCCCCGGCCCGAGCTGCCTGGTGTCCGGCGATCCGGTGAGCCACCGTTACTACGTGTCCATCGCGGCGGCTGGCTATCAGATGGGGGGAGCGCCCATTGTGGTCAGCGGCAACACCGCCCAGGCCACCGTCTACCTGAACAAGCACCCGGTGCCAACGGCGCAGATCTCGGTGTTTGCGTTCAACGACAACAGCCCCATCAACGGCGCGCCCGATCTGCCGCAGGAGCAAGGTTTGGCAGGCTTCACCGTGCAACTGGTGGAGGCGGGCGGCACCTATGGCCAGTCGGGCGGCGCGGTGACCCAGGACGGTTTCGGCAACCCGCTGGGGACCACCTACAAGGCTGACGGAACGGTCAAGGTGCGCGGCTCCGGCATCATCAAGACCGGGCCCGATGGCACGGCGGTCATCAAGAACCTGTTCCCTGCGAAGTACACCGTGTTCATGTCGCCGCCACCGGGCAGCGACTGGCACCAGACGTCCACCATCGAGGGCACCAAAGGCTCGGACGCCTGGGTCAAGAACAACGAACCATCGTTCTTCCAAGAATTCGGGCCACCCGGACACCATGTCTTCATGGGGTTCACCAAGTCCGGCTGTGTCCAGGGCAACCAGGGCGGCCGTTGTGTGGGTCTCACGGGCGGCACGGCGCACAGCATCTCCGGCAAGATCGTCAACATCCACAACTCGCGCACGCCGAACTACGCGTTCGAGAAGGGTGCGCCGGTCAACGAATGCTGGGTGGGCCTGAACCAGACCGGTGGCGGAACCAGCGCCTTGTACACCACCGCCTGCAAGAAGGACAGCACCTTCACCATTCCCAACGTGCCACCGGGCAGCTACGAGCTGGTGGTGTGGGACGAGCCGCTGGACATGATCATCGGCACCCAGATCGTCAATGTGGGCACCACCGATCTCGCCATGGGCGACGTGCCGGTGTTCAGCTGGTTTGGCCGCTTTCAAGGCCGTGTGTTCCAGGACATCGACGGCACGGGCCTGCCCTTCTTTGCCGAGCCCTTCAGCAAGCCTTACATCAAGGTCGATCCGGTGACCGGCATCGAGACCGAAGAGCAGAAGAACTACGCCGCAGGCGACCTCAAACCCGCTTTCGGGTCGGGCATCGCCAGCAACATCCGTTTTCGCGACGGCAGCATCTACCAGTCGACGGTCACGAAAAAGGACGGCACCTACGCGTTTACCGAGGTGTTCCCGTTCTTCAACTGGATGGTGGCCGAGATCGACTACGCCCGTTTCAAGGCCACGGGCGCCACCATGGTTCCCGATGGCGGCGGCAAGATCGACCCGGTGGCCAACGCCGTCAAGCTGTGGAAGGCCGAGAAGGGCAGCTTTGGCAGCAACGATCCGGCGTTCGCCTACGACCCCTGGATCCGTCTGAACCCGCAGCTGCAGGCCAGTTGCTCGGCTGATGAAGTGGCCGCCAACAAGGATGCCGCCGGCAAGTTCATCGATCCGACCGGATGCATCCGGGAAGGCGACAAGTACTACTCGGCCGAGCGGGGCACGTTCCTGGTGGCAGGCATGCAAACCTTCCTGGGCCAGACCAACCACATCGAGTGGGGCAAGCAGCCCTTCGCCGGGCAGATCAATGGCGCGAAGAATGAAAACGGCGGCATCAGCGGCATCGTCCACTACGCCATCACCCGCGCGGAAGACGACCCCCGCTTTGCGGCTGCCGAGAACTGGGAACCAGGTGTGCCGCGTGTGCAGGTCACGATGTATCTGGACTGCGACGGCGACACCTTGCCCGACAAGCCGGCCAACGACGGTACGGGCCAGTGCTCGGAACTGAGCTCGAAGGGCTACATCGCGAAGCTGGCCGACGTGGACAACTTCCCCTATTGCTGGCGCGACCCCAGTTCGTGCGGCGGTGGAGCCCCGGTCAAAGGCGCGGAGGACTACAAGCGCGCTGAAGACGGCTCTGCTGCTGATGTGTTCAGCTATGGCGACGTGTTCAAGTGGGGCGGCCTGGACCAGGCAACAGGGCAGCAAACGCACACAGCCATGGCCGTGACCGACAGCTGGGACGACTCCTTGCCTGACACCTGCGTCAAGGCCGCTGCTGGTGCGGTGGGCAATGGTTCGATCCCGTTCAACACCGACCTGGATTGTTTCGACGGGCTCTACAACTTCAACCAGATTCGCCCCTCGGTGTTTGACGGTGGCTACGGGTTTGGCCGCGTGGCCAACCAGGCCGAGCTTCCCGTCTTCATTGGCGCCAGCGGCAAGGGGACCTACGTGGTGGAAGCTGCCGCACCACCCGGCTACCTGCACGTGGGCAGCGGCGACCAGAACGTGGCGTTCGGTGATGAGCTGAAGGTGTCGACTGCGGCGCTGCCAGCGGAATGCGTGGGCAGGGAGCTGGACGTCCCTCAGTTTCTGACCCTGTTCCCGAGCGAGCCGAATCCGAGCTTCGTCAGTGCCGGACAAAAATGGCGCAAGTGCGACATGAAGGCCGTCGCGCAGGTGCCCGGCGCCAACCCGGCTGCCGATTTTTACTTGTTCACCGAAGCGCCTGTGTCTGGCCATGGTGTGGGCTTCATCCTCGACGACACCGCCACCGAGTTCAACCGCTTCTCGCCTTCGTTTGGTGAGAAGTACGCACCGCCCCACCTGCCGGTGTCGGTTCAGGACTGGACCGGCCGCGAGATCACCCGGGTGTACTCCGACCAGTTCGGTTCGTACAACTTCCTCACACCGTCCAGCTACACGATCAACCCGCCGTATCCGTCGGGCGTGATGCCCAACATGATGGTGTCGTGCATGAATCACCCGGGCCCGATTGTGGACACGCGCCCATTCCTGGCCGATGGCGTGACGGCCAACCCGACCCTGGGCAAGAGCATCATCGACCCGTACTTCAATCGCAAGTACACCCAGTTCTGCTACACGCTGCAGTACCTCGCAGGTAAGACCACCTACCTGGACACGCCGGTGCTGCCCATCGCTGCGTTTGCCTCGGTGGAGAAGAACCCGCTGGACTGCGAATGCCAGGACGGTACGCCGGCCATCTACAGCGCCAACAACGCCGATACCGATGTCAACAACGGCAACAACGGCCCGTGGGTGCCGAGCGCTGGTGGAACGCTGACCATTGTTTCGGCAGGACGGGTCGAAGTGACCAACCCGGCCTACGATCCCAAGGCAACGCCGGTGCCACCCAAAACCATCCTGCGTGACTTCGGTTTTGGCGGTGACCAGGGAACGGTCAGGCTGGGCAACACCGAACTGACGGTCCTTTCCTGGACCGACGACCTGATCATGGCCAGGGTTCCGGCCAACGCGTCGACCGGTCAGATGACCATCAAGCGGGGTGACAACAACAAGGAATCCGTTGTTGGCCTGACGGTCCACGTGGGTGGTGCAGCCCCCATCGTGGTCAAGCCTGGCGAAAGCATCCAGGCGGTGATCAACGCCGCCACCACCCCGGCCGGTGCGCTCATCAGCATTCCGCCGGGCACCTACAACGAATACCTGATCGCCGACAAGCGTGTTCGCCTGCAGGGCTGGGGCGCCAACTCGGTGGCGATCAATGCCTCCAAGGCGAGCGCCGGCGGGCTGGCCGCCTGGCGCGAACTGCTGGCCAAAAAGGTCGACGTCCGCTGCAGCCTTGCCAACGGCAACCCGGGAGTTGCGCCCAACTTCGTGACCTACCCGGAAACGGGTTGCCCGGCCAACACGCCGCTGGACACGGACACCAATGCGCCCACGTTGCTGGCAGGACCCAACCGCACGTTCGACCTGTTGCCGGGTCAGACGCTGGGCATCAACAAGTCCAACAACGAACCCATCCTCTTCGGCGCAGAAGAGGGCCCGGGCATCCTGGCCGTCGGCCGCTCCGGCAACCCCCAGGGCACCTCGTGCGCTTCTGCAGGCATTTCGTTCCGCATCGACGGACTGACGGTCACCGGCTCCGATTCGGGTGGCGGCATCCTGGCCAGCGGTTTCGACTGCAACCTGCAGATCACCAACAACCGCGTCGTGGGCAACTACG
>JBBQKZ010000105.1:0-13188 GCA_038327405.1 Burkholderiales bacterium
GCTGGCGATTCTGTTCGTCGTCAGCGTCTTCAACAAACTGGTCGCATTGCGCAACCGCTTCAAGAACGCCTATGCGCAGATCGACGTGCAGCTCAAGCGCCGCTACGACCTGATTCCGAACCTGGTCAACACCGCCAAGGCTTATCTCGAGCACGAACGGGGCACGCTTGAAGCGGTGATTGCCGCGCGCAACGCGGCAGCCTCGGCCAACGCCAGCGCCGCTGCGAAGCCTGGCGATCCCGAGGCGATGAAGAAGCTGGCAGGCGCAGAGGGTCAGCTCGGTGGCGCACTGGGCCGGTTGTTTGCACTCTCCGAGGCCTATCCCGATCTGAAGGCAAATACCACCATGCTCAAGCTGATGGAGGAGCTGACCTCAACGGAAAACAAGGTCGCCTTTTCGCGCCAGGCGTACAACGACGCGGTGATGGTCTACAACACGCAGCGCGAAGTTTTCCCCAGCAGCTTCATCAGCTCAAGCTTCAACTTCGCACCAGCCGAATCGTTTGTGGTTGAGGACGCCGGGCAGCGCGAGGCACCCGTTGTGGCGTTCACCTGATGCGGTCGCGCGCCAACCGCTGAGCCATGGACTTTTTCGAGCACCAGGAACAGGCCAGAACGAAGACGACCGCCTTGGTGATCTACTTTGCCGCGGCCATCGTCTTCATCATTGCCTCGGTCTACCTGGCCAGCCTGCTGATCCTGCACTTCACGCAAGCACCCCGGCAAGCCGGGGTGGCATGGGTGCCGCTCGTGCCACTCGAGCTCTGGGATGCCAGCTTGTTCGCCCTGGTCGTGATCGGCACGCTGGGTGTCGTTCTGGCCGGAAGCCTGTACAAGACCCTCGCGCTCTCCAAAGGCGGCAGCGCGGTGGCCGAATCGCTGGGCGGGCGGCTGATCGCCGCCACAACCGAAGACGCAGACGAACGCCAGCTGCGCAACGTCGTCGAGGAAATGGCGTTGGCCGCCGGTGTGCCCTTGCCCAGAATCTATGTGCTCGACGACGATGCCGGGATCAACGCGTTTGCCGCTGGCCATGCGCCGGAAGACGCCGCCATCGGGATCACGCGTGGCGGCATGACACTGCTCACGCGCGATGAGCTGCAAGGTGTCATCGGGCACGAGTTCAGCCATCTGCTCAATGGCGACATGCGGCTGAACATCCGCGTCATGGGCATTCTCTTCGGCATCGTCTGCCTGTCGGTCATCGGCCGCGTGCTGCTGTACACCCGAGGCGGAGGCGGGCGGGGGCGCAATCCCATGATGTTCATCGGACTGGCACTGATCGTCATCGGTGCCCTGGGCGTCTTGTTTGGAAGACTCATTCAAGCGGCACTGAGCCGTCAGCGCGAATTGCTGGCCGATGCGTCGGCCGTGCAGTTCACCCGCAACCCAGCGGGGCTGGCCGGAGCACTGAAAAAGATCGGCAGCGTGGGTTCAAAGATCCACTCCGCCCACGCCGGCGAAGCCAGTCACATGTTCTTTGAAAACGGCGTGGGTCAATCCCTGCTGGGGATGATGGCCACCCACCCTCCGCTGGAGCAACGCATTCGCGCGCTCGACCCCGGGTGGGACGGCCAGTTCACCCCGGTCGGCGTTGCAAGCGCCGAGACCTGAAGCGGACTGGCCCGATCGCCTTGCGGCGATCGATGCACTCACTCCACCGGGCTGTCGCTCCAGTTCCTGGGGTCCTTGCCGGAAAAAGGCAGGCCAGACGTCTTTTCGCGGTGGTCGTGCAGCCGGCCAAGCGTGCTGTCCAGCAGATGCGCCAGCTTCTGTGAAGCACCGTGCACCGCCTGGTCCAGCGTGGCGGCGCGCTCGGTCACCGCCACCGGCTGCCTGCCCTCCAGGCGGGCCTCCAGCACGCAACGCTGGTCGTGCTGCCCGCTCTTGCCGCTGTTCTCGTCACTCAGGTGCATTTCCACCCGGGTGATGTTTTCGCTGAAACGCCCCTGTGCCTGTTTGACCACGGCGGTCACTTTCGTGGTCAGTGCTTCGGTGCCGTTGATGTGGGCGTCGGTGTTGAGTTGGAACTTCATGGATTCTCCTGTTGTGTCTTGGTTCGTCTGCAAGTTCAGTGGCGAAAGCTGGCCGCCACACCGGTGCCGCTTGGCATGCGCTCGGCCGACAGGACGTGGACTTCGCCCCCCAGTTTTTCAACCAGCGCACCCAGGTCGTCGAGCACGTCGTCCACACGCGGGCTGCCCAGCTCGCCCAGATCGATGCGCCCGGTCAATGCGTCGATCCGCCCGGCCACCAGGCGCTCGGCTTCAATCAACAGCGTGGCCACGCGACCGGCCACCGCTGCATGGGCCACCTGCGACAGGTCCTGACTGCCCATGCCTCTCGCGGCTGCGGTCTCGTAGGCGTCGCTCCATGCGGTCTGGCGGGCCTGGTGCTGAGGTGCAGCCACATCCCAGGCACGCTGGCGCAAGGTGTCGTTGGTCAGGCTCTGGGGGTCGACCATGAGGCCATTGGCCATCAAGAAGGGGTTGTGGCTGACCTTGCGGAACAGGTGGTGGTGTTCGGTCAAGGCCGCGAGCATCAGGGGCAAGCCTGAGCTGCGCGAATGGTGTTCCAGCACGGCGCGGTCCACCGCACGGAAGAAGCGTTCGGCGTCACCCTCGGCTTCGTCTTTCCGTCCACCTTGGCCATGGTGCGTGGACAGGTTCCCGCCACCGACGCCGCCATTCGAAAACACGGAGGCGTGCGGCTCGGTGAGCTGGTCGCCCAGCGCTGCGGTCATGGTTTTCGGCACGCCAGATGCCAGTTCCACCGCATCCAGCGCATTGCGATCGCCTTCGAAAAGTTGCACCTTGTGCAGGCTCAACGCCAGCACCTGGTAGCGCTCGTTCGACTGCAGAAACTGGCGCAGCGGCTTGGTGTGGAAGCTGTCGGCCACCACCGCCAGTTCTGCGACCGACCGCTGCAGGAGGAACACCCGGAACAAGCCGGCTGCGCCCAAAACCGCCAAGCCATCGAGTGTGTGGTTCCAGAAGTCGCGATCCTGTGCAAGCGCCTCGAAAGGCGTGATCAGGGCCTTGATGGCATCGGGCTTGTGGTGGGCTCGCAGCGATGCCTCCAGGGTCTTCACCAGATGCTGGAACTGGACCGCGTCTTGCTGGTTGTCCGGATGGCGCCTATGGGTCGGCTGGTAAATCGACAGGCAGGGCCTCCCCTGGAACGACACGACCTCGGCGAGACTGGCGTGGGTAAGGGGGTGCGGGGTGTGAATGGTGTTCATCGGGCTTCCTTCATGGATGGCATGCGCCTGGAACGTCAGGCTGGGGCCACATTGGTCGAGGGCTCAGTCTCAGACTTCTTCCAGGAAAGGTATGTGCGATGTCCCGCATACAAGGGGAATGAAGTGTCCCGACACATGAAACACAAATGCGTCGATTGCAGCGTCGAGCGGCTCGCCGGTGATGACGTGTTGGCCGCGATCCACCTTGAGTCAATCGGGCAAGTGACTCAAACGCCGCAGCCTCGCACGCAAAGAGGCCAGTTCCATCTCGAGGTCGAACACCAGTGAGGCGAGTTCGGGCGCAGCGTCGAAGTCGCGTTCCAGACTCACCATGCGCCGCACCCGTCGAAGATCGTCTGCATTGAAGCGCGCGGCTTCTGTTGTCGGTACCGCATCGCGGGTGAGCAAGCCGTCCGACATGCGTTGCTTCACCCAGAGCTCGCTTACGCCCGCGAGCTGGCACAGATCGGGCAAGTCGAGCCAGACCTCGTCCAGCACCACGTGCACCCGGTAGATTTCTTCTTTCACTGTGCGGCTCCTTCCGAGGCAAGGTCCTGCTCTGCACCGGACGATTTGCGGGCGTCAAAGTCGGGCAAGGCTGCGGCCATCTGTTCGTAAAACGGCCTGACCCTCGGGTCGAGCGCGCTCGGCAACACCACAGCCACTTTCAAATCCAGATCACCCGGCACCTTGGCCGGCAGGCCCCGGCCGCGCACGGTGATCACCTGCCCACCCTGCGTGCCTTGCGGCACCCGCACCTTGAGCGCTCGGCCGTCGGGCAAGGTCACGGGCACGACCGCACCCAGGGCGGCCTCCCAAGGTGCCAGCGGGAGCGACATGACCAGATCGGTGCCGTCCAGTTGAAACCGGGCGTGGGGACGGAAGCTCACCTCCAGCAGCAGGTCACCCGCCGCCGCGCCTCCGTAGCCGGCCGAGCCCTGGCCTGCGAGTCGGATCAACTGGCCCGCTTTCACACCGGGCGGGATCGTGACCTCCAGGGTTCTTTCCACCAGTTGCGGGCGACCTTCTGCGTCCAGCTTGGGAAACTTGAGAGAGATGAGACGGCGCGCGCCTTGCCACGCATCCTCGATGTCCAGCAGGATGGAAGCGTGGTGATCCTCGCCGCGTACGCTGGAGGTGCCGGCACCTCGACCGCCACGCGGCGGCGCACCGGACTGTCTGCCCATGCGTCCAAACAGCTCTTCGAAAAACGCGCTGTGGTCGCCGTCGCCCATGGGGGAACCGCCCCCGCTGAATTCGAAGCCGGCGTCCCAACCTGGCGGAGGCGCGAAGCTCTCGCCGGCCTTCCGGTCGCGCCCGATGGCGTCGTACGCGGCCCGCTTCTCGACATCCGACAGAACCGCATTGGCTTCATTGAGCTCGCTCATGCGCTGCACCGCGTCGGCTTCCTTGCTCACATCGGGGTGGTACTTGCGAGCGAGCTTGCGGAAGGCTTTTTTGATCTCATCGGCGCCTGCGTCACGCGGTACGCCCAGCACCTTGTAATAGTCCTTGAACTCCATCAACCCGTCGCGGCCAGGCGATCCATGTGATGGACTTCGCGTTCGTGCGTGGCAGGCCCATCAAGCACGATGGTTCTGAGGGCTCCGTCGTAGTTGGCCACCATGAATTGCCGATCGGGCAAATGTCCATGGATGGACGGGAACAGCGCGAACACCTGGTGTCCAGCGTTGAGCGCATCCACCACATTGCCCACTGGCGAGACGACTTCCGGCTTCGCCCAATCGTTCTTGACGGGGTCCACCTGTCCCCAGAAAACCCGGGTGATGCGGCCATCGGCATCCAGCTCGACCTGGGAGACTGCATGCACGGACTTGCGTTTTCCCGTGGGCGCCGAACTGGCTGCGACCACACTTTCCGCTGGTTTCGCATGAGCGGGTTCAAGGCGGTTCATGTCCACGAGCTCACGCCCCGGCACCGGCGCGCCTTCAAAGGAAAGACGTTCCTGGCCGTCCCCATGCAGCACGATGACGAAGCCACGCTTGCGCAAATGCGGCTCGGGTTTTTCAAACAAGGCAACGACCTGGGCTCTGTCATGGATCGCGTCCAACACGTCGGCAGCGGACACCTCCATTCTTGGGCCAACGTACTGACCAGAAGCTGTGTCCACTTCGCCCCACAGCACGTCACACACATGGCCATCCTCCGACAGCCGCACCTTCGAAACCTCAAAGACGCGCCCCTGTTCGGTTGCCAGAAAGCTTGAGCGCTCGCCTCGATAAGTCATGGAAGACCTCCGTCAAGAATTGATGGGTCGGAGCATCGATTCGATGCGTCCTTGAACTCGAACCCCAGTGTGGTGGCGAAGGGCAACCACTTCCGTTCGCTCCCGCACAGACGCGGCGCATCGGGCGAAACGGTGAGTCATGAACATTTCATTCGTCACGAAAGTTACCCATCCGTTCTGCGCACAGGCCTCCTGTTCGTGCTTTGCTGCGCAAGACGCGAATCAAGGACGTTCGGCGCCAAGAGACTCTAGGGACGGATCAGCATGCAACTCTCGAAGAGGGCGTACCACGGGGATGTCATGGCTCCCGACTCGCTGGGCAGTGTGTTTGACACGCTGCTCGCCGTCATCACCCGCGACTTCGGCTGGCTCTACCTGTGAGTGGTGCTGGGTCTGGTGGTGCTGGCGATGGTGCTGGCCTTCAGCCGATACGGTGATTTGAAACTCGGCGCAGAAGACGACGAACCGGAGTTCTCCGTCGGGTCGTGGTTTGCCATGCTGTTTGCCGCCGGCATGTGGCCTGGCCGACGCCATGGGCGGGCAGGTCAGCGGCCTGATCACCACGCTCGATCTGGAGCTGCGCGCTCTGCTCCGCGAGTGAGGGGATAGGTCGTTCATACCTGCTTTTCCATGCCTTTGGGTCCACGTCGGGGTGACCAGCGCCGTTGTCTAAGGCCGTGCGTGGGGCCTTTTGTAGGAGGAGGCGACCGACCGAGTGCCAAGGACTCCAGTCTTGGACGCGTGTCAATCGTCCCATGTGGCGCCTACTTGTGTATGCCTACATCTGCGGGGAAACCGTCGGGGGCCGCGCTACGCACACAACCGACCGCTTCGGAGCAACGAGTTCACGGCCGAGGGTGTCTCTGATGGGACGGAAGCTACCGACCGCTGAATGGAGTCGAATGCCCGAGACCAGTCTTGAGCGGACTTCGAAACTTGGGGGAACGTACAGAGGAGGTAAACGCTGGTGTGCATGAGGAGCCAATCCCAAACTCATTGCTACATTGCGGTCGTCAAAGTCTTAGCAGATACCGGTTTTGAGCGTCAGCTCATGGTGGTGCTGAAGACGTTTCAGGTCTGTTTGCTCCGACTTCTAACTGGTCAGTTTTGGGTCGGTGTCACCAGCGAGGCCCGTATTGCTTTGCCACGGCCACGATCTCAGAGGCCAGCGGGTGTTCATTGCCTTGGGTCAGGGCTTGCGCGCAACGATGGTCGCGAACGACTTTACCGTGTCCCCCGGTGCTGCAAAGTCCTGTTGTTCGGAGGCGATCACCTGCCAGCCGGCAAACTGGGTCTGCAGAAAGTCCCTCGGAAAAAGGCAGTGCTTGTTGGGGTCGAACATGTCCATGTAGGTCGTTCCCACCACCAGCACATTCACCACCATCGTGCCGCCCGGCACTAGGTGAACCTGGAGATCAGTCAGGGCCCGCTTCGCCGTGACGCAGTCCAGAAACATCAGCAGCCCGATAGAGACGATCGAGTCAAAGTGCCCGGTAACGTCGTAATGGCCGAGGTCGGCCACTTGAGCCTCCACTGGCAGGCCTTCGGCGCTGGCCATCTGAATCAAGTGCGAAATGGCGACATCGCTGGCGTCCAATGCCAGCACCGAGCAGCCGGCGCGCGCAGCCGCCAAGGCCAAGTTGCCCATGCCACAGCCAAAGTCCAGCACATGCCCCCGAAGGTGCGGCAGCGCTGCCTGCTCGAACAGGTTCAGCGCCCCTTCGGTCTGGTGAATCTGCTGCTCGAACTGCCGGTCGAAAAACTCGACACTGCGGTTGTTGCTCATGGGTCTCTCTCTGGTGGGTTCGGATGCGCTGGGCATGGTACGCCTGGACAGGTCGACAGCGCCTGTGCTAAGGAACATGATCGACCGGATCGCTCACACAAACCCCGGAGGTTCCTCGCATGCCCAAGGAAGTCTTTGATGCCATTGTCGTCGGCGCTGGCCAGGCTGGCCCCGCCCTGGCCGCGCGCTGTGCACGCGAAGGGCTGCGCACCGCCGTGATCGAACGCCATCTTTTCGGCGGTACCTGTGTCAATGTGGGCTGCGTGCCCACCAAGACCTTGGTGGCCAGCGCGCGTGCCGTGCGCCAGGCGCAGCGCGGCGCCGAGTACGGCTTTGATGCGGGCGACATCCGGGTGAACATGGCGCGGGTAAAGGCGCGCAAGGAAGGCATCGTGCTGCACTCGCGCCAGGCGGTGGAAGCCTGGATGCGGGGCCTGGCCCACACCGAGGTGATCACCGGTGAGGCGCGCTTCGTGGCGACTGCCACGCTGGAGGTCAATGGCCGCCAGCTGACCGCCCCGCGCATCTTTCTCAACGTGGGTGGGCGCTCGGTGCGCCCGGAACTCCAAGGCATCGACGAAGTGCCCACCCTGGACAACGTGTCGATCATGGAGCTGGAGGCAGTGCCCGAGCACCTGGTCATTGTCGGGGGTAGCTACATCGGCCTGGAGTTCGCGCAGATGATGCGCCGCTTCGGCGCCCAGGTGACGGTGGTGGAGCGTTCGGCGCGCCTGCTGCCGCGCGAAGACGCCGACGTGTCGGACGGCATCCGCGAGATTCTTCAGGCAGAAGGTGTGCGCTTCGAGCTGGAGGCAGAGTGCCTGTCGCTGGCGCAGGGTGAGGATGGCATCTCGGTGGGCGCGAAGTGCGCCAGCGAAAGTGCGCCCATCATCGCCAGCCATGTGCTGCTGGCCGTGGGCCGCCGGCCCAACACCGACGGGCTCGGCCTGGAACACGCTGGCATCCGCATGGACGCCAAGGGCTACATCGAGGTGGACGACCAGTGCCGCACCAGCGCTGCGGGTGTGTGGGCGGTGGGTGATTGCAACGGCAAAGGCGCCTTCACGCACACCGCCTGGAACGACCACGAGATCGTGGTGGCCAACCTGTTCGATAACGACCCACGCCGCATTTCAGACCGCATCCCGTGCTATGCGCTCTTCATCGACCCGGCGCTGGGGCGTATGGGCATGTCCGAGACCGAAGCCCGCGCGAGCGGGCGGCGGGTGTTGATGGGCAAGATGCCGATGCAGAAGGTGGGACGCGCGCGCGAAGCGGGTGAGACCCAGGGCTTCATGAAGGTGCTGGTGGACGCCGACACGCGGCTTCTGCTGGGCGCAGCCATTCTGGGCCTCAACGGCGACGAAGTGGTGCACAGCCTGCTGAACCAGATGGCCGCCGGCCAGCCCTGCGACGTGATGGCGCGCACCGTGCACATCCACCCCACGGTGTCGGAGCTGCTGCCCACGCTGCTGCAGCAGTTGAAGCCACTGGAAGGGCACTGAAGGCGCTTCACGGCATCAGTCTTTTCCGCCTTATTTCCCATCGAGACTCCATGAAGCAATCTTCCTGAGCCCGGCTTTCGGCGACACCGCAAACTCGACCGCATGACAATCGCCACCGAGCCCAGCGATGCCCCGGACTACTCACCACCACCACCGCTGCGGTGTCGGAGTGAAACGCGGGTGTGGGTGTGGGTGTGGGTGTGGGTGTGGGTGTGGGTGTGGGTGTGGGTGTGGTGGTTAGGGGAGCTGCTTGAGCTCGGGTTGAAGGCGAGGCTCCTGCGGATCTGAAGCAGCTTCACTGCTTCTTCATATCGCCGTGCCCAGCATGGCCTGATTGCCGTGATCGGCGAGTTGGGCGTCAAACCATTCGTGCAGCGCTTACACGAGGTCGAGATCACCTGCGCATCGGGTCCGGTCTGAAGTCCGTGGTAACCGAACTGGCCGTGACCCACTAGGCGCTTTACCCCACTGTTGCCAAGCTGGAAAAAGACGGTGTGGTGTTCCGAGAGACAGGGTTCATCGCACTGGCGCGCGACCAAAGGCGCTGAGCACCAACGCGCGCTGTCCAATGCGTCGCCCTGCGCGAGAAATCGCCGTCAAGGGCAGCCCCCTCGCGATAAAGGAGGAAACGAAACGATCGCCCATGCTCTACGGGCCTTCAAGCGGTTTGGTGAATTCCCTTTGTATCCCTTGTCCCAAGGCTCGCGGTTAACACCATTTCTGGTGGTTTCCATGGTGGTCTCCCATCTAGTTGATGGCCCGTACAGCATGCGCTTGGAATCAGAGGACGGGGCGAGACGTCTCCCTCCTTTGGAGTGGACCCCGCTGTCATCGAGGCAGACTGAGCACCACGGCCATCCGATAGCCCTTCTAAATTGATGGTCAAGGTATCTATCTACTGATAGGTAGTCTGTTAAAATACGCTTCTCGCGCCATCAGCTGGACCTTCAGCGGTGACGTGACCGCGACCGCTTGTCCACCACCTATACCTCTCTGGTACTCCCATGAAAATCCACGACTTCGAAGGCTTCCCCAACCCCGCCCGTGTGCGCATTGCCATCGCCGAAAAAGGCGCCACCGACAAGGTGCAGTTTGTGCATGTCGACGTGATGAAGGGCGAGCACCGCCTGCCCGGCTTTTTGGCCATGAATCCCAACGCTGCCGTGCCTGTGCTGGAACTTGACGACGGCACCACCATCAGCGAATGCACGGCCATTACTGAGTACATCGACCATGCTTTCGACGGCATTTCGCTGACCGGCACGACCGCCAAGGACCGCGCGGTGACCCACATGATGCAGTGCCGCGCCGAACAGGGCGTGATGGACGCCGTGGGCACCTACTTCCACCATGCCACGCCCGGCCTCGGTGCGCTGGAGCTGTACCAGAACAAAGAATGGGGTTTGAAGCAGCGTGAGCGTGCCATCGCCGGCATGCGCTATTTCGACAGCGTGCTGGCAACGCAGCCCTTTGCAGCCGGCCAGCACTTCTCGGTCGCCGATATCACTTTGTTCGTGGGCCTGAACTTTGCTGACTTTGCCAAGATCGACTTGCCGGCGGATCTGCCCCACCTGACGGCCTGGCGCGCCCGCATGGCCCAGCGCCCCAGCATGGGCGGCTGACCCGAACGGCCTCAACGACCTTCACCTGCCCACCCAACCGGAGTCATCCATGGACCTCCACGCCCAGTTCGACCAACGCGTGCTCTTGCATGGTGCCGATCTGCCTTGGGTGGACTCTCCTGTGGCGGGTGTGCAGCGCCGAATGCTCGACCGCATCGGGGGCGAGGTGGCTCGCGCCACCTCTATCGTGCGCTACGCACCCGGCAGCCATTTCAGCCCGCACACCCACCACGGTGGTGAAGAGTTCCTGGTGCTTGACGGGGTCTTCCAGGACGGGCACGGCGACTACCCTGCCGGCAGCTATATCCGCAACCCACCCACCTCACGACACACGCCAGGCTCAGAGACCGGTTGCGTGATCTTCGTGAAACTGTGGCAGTTCGACCCGGCGGACCGCAGCGTGGTGGTGATCGACACCAACAAGATCGGCCGTGTGGACGACGTCACCCGCCCCGGCGTGGCGGTGACGCCCTTGTTTGAGGACGAGCGCGAAACTGTGAGCCTGGAGACCTGGCAACCCGGCACACGGCTTGACGCCGTGATGCCTGACGGCGCGGAACTGCTGGTGCTGGTCGGCGGCTTTGCAGAGGGCGCAGACGAACTGCGAGCCTTGTCTTGGTTGCGCGTCCCTCGTGGGGGCCGACTCGCGGCCGTCACTGGGGCGCAAGGCGCCACCGTCTGGATCAAAACGCGCCACCTGCGCTTTGTGCAAGCACCACCCTCGCCTTGACCAGCGCGCTCCTAAGTGCCCCCTGGAGAAGTGCGTGCATTTGCGACAATGGTGCCCATGCCCAACAAACGTACCGAGTTGCAAACCTTGGCACAGGCCATCGTCCAACGATCGGGCCTGCGCGAGCTGAGTTTTCGTCAACTCGCCGAACAGACGGGCGTCAAATCGTCCAGCGTGCATTACTACTTTCCGGAAAAGCACGACCTCACCGCCGTGCTGATCGCCAACTACAGCGAAGCTTTCGCGCAGCGCTTGGCAGCTATAGCCGACAAGCCGGTCACCTTGAAACGCAAGCTGTCGGCCTTTGTAGACCTGTTTGAGGAAGCCGCGCAGGACGACAAGCTGTGCCTGTGCGGCATGCTGGCCGCCGAAATGTCCTCACTCGACGAGCACTGCCGCAGCCTCTTGAGCAGCTTCTTCAAACAGACAGAAGCTTGGTTGGCCCAGATCCTGAAGCAACATAAGGGCGAACTGCTCAACCCCCTGCGCCCAAGGCGGCTGGCCGCCGTGATGATGTCCGGGCTGGAAGGCGCCCTGTTGCTGGACCGTGTGCACAGCGCTGGCGACCACCTGCAGGCACAACGCCAACTAATCAACTCGTTCGCGGCCGGTACGGCAGTCTGAGACAGCACCACTTCCCGCGACAAGCTCACGTACTAGACCGTGGCGCCATCGGGCGCCCGCTGGGGCTGCCGGCCGATGGCTTGCACGATGGGCTCCCGAGGTGGTGAGTCAGCACGGTCTCAACCTGCGCGCTGCGCCTCAATCGCCCTGAATACCGCCTAACGGTGTGTGCCTTCCACTGCGGGGCCTCCTTTGGGGGTCTCCGAAAAGGTCCGACCGCCCCCTTCTGGGCGACGAGTTCAGGGCTGCAGATGTCGGTCAGTATCGAAACCGCCAGTCCAGGTGGTGAGGAAACGGTCATTAGCGCTGCGCCAGGAAGATCGCGGAAGCAGTATGACCGCAGTACCCCCGACAGCCGCGACTCAGGCCAGCGCCGGTTGCCGTACCCAACAGCCGCTTCGTGGCAGTCAGCGTGAATAGGTTGATCAGCATCCACCGGCAGCAATCGCTGCAAATCGGTATTTGACTTGAGATCAAAATAATTTTTTGCCGGGAAGGTCGAGAGCCTTTGTGCAGAAGCGTGGGACCGCTAGGCCTGCCTCCCCATGAGTGGCACCACATTGCCTGCAATGCAACCATCCAGGTAGTTGCTCCAGGCCTGCATCATCTGGGCACGCGGTTGCAAGTAAATGGCGTGGTTGTACGAGGCGCTGACTTGGTTGCGCTCCTGGTGGGCCAACTGAAGCTCAATGTGCCAATGTGGCCAACCCTGTTCGTGCAGCATGGTGGAAGCAATGCCCCTGAAGCCGTGGCCCGTCATGCGCCCCGCGTAGCCCATGCGGTCAAGCGCGCCAAGGATGGTGTTGTTGCTCATCGACTTTTGGTGATCCCGCTCGCCAGGAAAAAGCAGCGCGCTGTGTCCGGTCAAGGTGTGCAGGCTTCGCAGCAAAGTCACAGCCTGGGTAGAGAGTGGAACCACATGCGGCGTTTTCATCTTCATGCGCGAAGCGGGGATGTCCCAGCGCGCACCGTCGAGGTCGAATTCTTCCCACCGTGCACCAATCAGTTCGCCGGTGCGCACGAAAGTCATGGCTATGAGCTTGATGGCCACGCGCGTGATGGGACTGCCGTTGTAAACCTCGATCTTGCGAAGGAGTTCAGGCAATTCCTTGCTGTCCAGCCTAGCGTAGTTTTGCTTCTTGCGCGAGGCAAGCACGTCGCTCGGACGAATTTCGACGGCCGGGTTGCGTTTGGTCACGCCGTGAGCGATGGCGTAGCGAAAAATCTGAGAGCAGGTCTGAAGCGCGCGTTTGGCGATGTCGAGGGCGCCGCGTTTCTCGATGGCTTTCATCATGGCGACCAGCTCTGGTGCCTCGATTTCCGCAATGGGCCGTGAGCCAATGGCCGGAAAGACGTCTGCTTCCAAACGGCGCCACACGTAGACCGTATGACTTTCACTGCGTGCAGCCTTCCAGCTTTCCCACCACTTTTT